>NZ_JBQENU010000002.1:0-460839 GCF_052044605.1 Bacillus sp. 22483
TACTCCGGTTGAACCCGTAGCTCCGGTTGGACCAGTTATTCCGGTTGAACCCGTGGCTCCCGTTGGACCAGTTATTCCTGTTGAACCCGTGGCTCCCGTTGGGCCAGTTACTCCGGTTGAACCCGTGGCTCCCGTTGGACCAGTTATTCCTGTTGAACCCGTGGCTCCCGTTGGACCGGTTACTCCTGTTGAACCTGTGGCTCCCGTTGGGCCAGTTACTCCGGTTGAACCCGTGGCTCCAGTCGGACCAGTTATTCCTCCACACATATTAAGTTGGGCGCACATGTCTCACACTACTTTCAAACTGTGGAATTTTCAAGACATACACACTAATACTGATAATTGAGAGAAAACGAAACGACAATACTTCCAGTCGAGGTTCCACCAGTAGCTAAAATCCCAATCGAGTTCAGATCACTGAGCGTAATGGATCGACTCTCTCCTGGCGGTACCGTGAAATCAGGAACTGCTGTACCGTTTACCTCTAAAGCCACAGTAGGTGCTACAGCCACAATCCCATTGTTTTCCACCATGATGGTTCCGTTTATGACATAAGGTGTTCCATCTGTCCAGACGACAACTGCATCAGCTGCTGCTGCTAAATCAAGTGTGAAGCATACTGCATCATTTACAAAGCCCGCTTGTTCATTACTACATCCGCCTAAAATAGCCATTTTAACCCTCCTTCAACCTAGTCTTGATAGACTATGATCCATTGACCTTTGAAGATTGTGCGATTATCACAGCTTCAAAGCTTTATTTTTCTTTTTTTCACCATGTTGATTTGCATGTCTAATCGTGCTTGCACACTTTCAGTTGATGGAGATTTTAAGATAAATTTCACATCTTTCACAGTAATCGCACGACTTTCTCCTTTTTGGACAAGAAGATCATAACAAAATGTACCAGTTTGAATCCTAATAGCGACTGGTACATCCTGATGATCTTGATGATGCAACACAACAGTTGCCGTATTGAGAAATTTCGTTTCATTCCGCCATACTTCCACCGAACTGGGCGATGTGGAAAAACAAAGAAAGATGTGGTGAGATTCTATATTCTTTAAAATAAGCGCATCATATACAGGAAGCTCTACTTCAATCATTCCACATAAAAAAGAAAGATCTACAAGAATTTTCGAACTGGATCGATACAAAACTTTTTGACAGCATGTTGATCTATTGCAGCACGGTACAAGAAGTTCCAACAGCACGCAATTCTGCTTTTCATTGATAGAGCTCAAAGAAAAATAGCAAGTCTTAAACACACTTCTTTCAAAAAACACCCATGAGTAAAAAGGTTCCCCATCTTCCATGGTGAGCAAAAAGGGAGAACTCATCGAACGTTTGTGAGTAAAGCCTTCTAATTTTGTTTGATTGTTTATCTCTTTTAGTTTACTCATCAACAGGTTTGTCACTTTCAATCAGCCCAATTCCATGCTGTATACATAACTATATGGTCTTTTATCATATGTGCCTTTGACTATTTTGTGCGATTGGATTAGATGATGAGCATAGCTTTTCATTTTTCAAGTTTCTCTATATAATATGAACAAGAACTTCCGTGCCTCAGTAGCTCTAGAAGGGAAGAGCGCCGTAAAACAATTGTAGCTAGCGGGTCGCAAGGCAAGGGTTTCAGAAGCACCGAAAAGCAAATGAGCTGAGACAGGTGAAACTCCTGTCGGTGAAATTCCGTAGGGAAGCGTGTTGCCCCCTAGCCTATGCTTACGAAAGGAGTGCGGGTTCGAATCCCGTCTGAGGCTTGATGAATATGGAGGATGAAAACAATGCAGGTTTTTGAAGAATATGTAAGCAATATCGGTCATCCAGAGCTGAAACAGCGCATGCAAGACATCTTACAATGGATTTCAGACACATTCCCTCAATTAGAGCCAAGAATTGCTTGGAATCAGCCCATGTTCACAGATCATGGCACATTTATTATCGGATTTAGCGTCGCAAAACACCACATTTCTGTCGCACCAGAAGGAAAAGGGATTGATCACTTTTCAGCAGATATTGTACAAGCTGGTTATGACCATGGAAAAAAGATGTTTCGGATGAAGGAAAGCTTACCGATTGACTATCCTCTACTTAAAAAAATCATCGAATTTAACATTGAAGACAAAGCAGATTGTACTACATTTTGGCGAAAGTAATAAACACCCCGATCTGATTTCATAACAGATTGGGGTGTTTTTTCATGGACTTACATATTATTTGGTTCTCTCTCCTGTCCATTTCTGCTCCACCCATTCATAGCACGACAGAAGCAGGCTGACGCCCTTTTGGAATAGCGGCAGATAAACAACGGTTACCGCCGTTAAACAGGCGATCATAGCACCAGCCAACACATCAAATGGATAATGAACACCTACCCAAATCCTTGAAAATCCTACAGCGCAGGCAATGAAAAGCCAATAAATACGACGCTTGTGGAAAAGCCAAAAGACCATACAAATGGAAAAAATAAAAATGGTGTGATCACTCGGAAAAGAGTTGTTCACTTCCTTTTCGATTAAAAGATTAACATGATTCAATTCTGCAAAGGGCTGCTGATTGGAATAAAAGAGCCCAGCGATTTTCCCTAGCATCTCTGCCAAAATAAAGGTCAACCCAGCAGATATCATCATCCATCTGTTTCTTCTGCTCCGATTTTGAAACCACATGATCAAAAACATGATCGCAATGAACATCACTGAATATTCAGCCAATCCAATAAGAACTGGATTTAAGACATCGTGATTCATACTAAGTTGATTAATCGACCGAAATACCCGTTCATTAAACTCCTGCATCTCATTTCATTCCTTTTGCTTCGTTTAGGAAAAGGATAAATGAAAAAAGAAGCCCGTGACATCGATCGAGCGAACAAAATAAAGGGATCATCTCACATTTTTGTCACTTCGTTGTCATCCGGATACAAAGAAACAAAGCACTATTTAGAATGAAACTGCTCCCATTCTTTTTTCAGCAAAGCATATTGATAGGTGTTGTCATATTTAGGGGTGCCATCCTCATTTGTAGTAAATGAAACAAACTCAAGAAAGAGGCCTTCTTTCCTCATGCCTAAACGCTCACATAATGTTTGAGATCGATCATTGTCATCTTCTACATATGCATATAAGCGCCTTGCTCCTTGATTGACAAATAGATATGACAAGAGAGCTTCTGCACTTTCACGGGCATATCCCTTCCCTTCATATAACGCATGAAAATTCCAGCCAATTGAATACGTGTCAGGCTTATCTTTTAAATGAAACAGTTCACCGATAATCAACTGACTTTCTTTTAAACAAATCGCCATATAAGAGTGATCTGCTTTTCTTTTTTGCACCTTAGCGACCGCTTCTTCTAATGTAGAGATTTGATCATCCAGAAAACAATTTACTCTTGGATGAGATAAGTATGCAAGCATTCCAGGTGCATCTTCATCGCGAAATGGTCTAAGAATTAACCGTTTTGTTTCTATTTTATCCATAAGGCTCTCCTTACTATTTCTTCTTTATCTTTCATAATTTTAGATGTCATGGACTGTTTTTGATCATTTGATCGCATGGACGTATCCATTTTTTAAACTCCAAGCGCTTTTTGTAATGAAATAATGTCACCAAAACTGATATAATAGAACATAAGTTTGCATTTTATTGAAAAGGGATGACTTGAAATGATCAAAACGATAGAAGGCAATATTTTAGACGCAGAAGAAGATATCATCTGTCACCAAGTGAATTGTAAGGGTGTCATGGGAGCAGGATTAGCAAAGCAAATCAAAAGCAAATACCCAAATGTGTATAAAGACTATAAACGTTTATGTGCAGAACAAGGAGATGACTTATTAAGCTCCGTCCAGCTCATCACAACAAACGACGGAAAAACCATTGCCAACTTATTCGCTCAAGTTGGATACGGAAGAAAAACAAAACAAACAGATGACGACGCATTACGCAGCTGCTTTGAACATCTAAAACAGACAGTGACAAATCCAAATGAAGAGAACCTCCTTCATTCTATCGCCATTCCTTATGGGATCGGCTGCGGCTTGGCAGGTGGCGATTGGACGGTTGTTCGAGAGATGATAGAAGAGGTCCTTGGTGAGTGTGAAGTGACGGTTTATCGGTTTAAATAGGTAAAATGGGAAATTCTTATGAAACAAATATTACAAAAACCCTCCTTCATTCATTTGGAGGGTCATTTGCTATTTGCTATTTTCTTCTTTATTTTTCAAATAATTTAGCACAGCTTCTTTATCTTTCTCGTCTTCTGGTAAAAACCCGAACGTTTTATACTCCCATACGGCTCTTCTCTGGATACCATAAAGCCCTATAGATAAAATATCTTCATAGCCATAATCAATCGAGAATTTCCCTGTTTTATCTAATTGTAGGGTAGCTGTTGTCCAAGCACCTAAATCATTTTGTATATATGCTTTTTTCAATTCTTCAAAAGTTTTACTTAGTTCGTATAATAAATGAATGTATGTTGACTTACTTACATTATATTTAAGTGGAATTTCATGTCCATAAACATACTCTTCACTATTAGTCTCGTTGAAACAAAATGTAATTCCAGCCGAATCATCAAGGATTTCTGCATACATCCAAACTTTATCCCAATCATATGGTATTAATTCATTAATTGATTCTGCTATCTTTTTATAATAGTGTTCTATTGATTCCATTATCTTTAACCTCCAGGTTGATTCTTGATAAATTCTTGAACATAACTTTTTCCTACTTTATATTCCACAAAAAAACTATCAGGTCTTAGCAAATCACCTTGATAAATAGGCTCAATACTTACCTCTACATGTTTAGGTGGAATCTCTTTGAGTGCAGCCAACCATTCCTGCTCCATGTTATACCATTTCCCGCCACTACGATTAATCTGGGAATTCATCGGAAGTAGGTTATCAATATCCCCAGACCCTTTAAAAATAGATGCAATTAAATGCCCTCCATCATCATCCAGTAATCGATCCGGCTTTCCTGAATTGGATTGAGCATATTGGTTTCTTTTCATCTCTCCATATTTTAAATCACTTGCTTCGACTTTGACAATGCGGCCATAGTGATCTGTTGTGTAGGTGTAACCTTGCTTTGTTGAATAAACGACATTCGGTTTTAATACCTTTTTGCGTTTCCATCGCACATAGTGCTCTCCGTAACTGACAACGGTCGGTGGTGATTTAGGTGCTGGTAATCTTCTGCCTGTCTGAGAGGTACCGTATCCTGAGTTGTTGTCTAGACGCTTTGCCATGGAGAGGAGTTTATTTTTGAGATTTTCTCCATCAAATACATTGTACGGGAGCTTCGGTCCACCAGCCATTTGAAACTTTGGTGAATATGGCAATAGACCAGGAATAGAGACTCTATCTAATGATTTTGCTCCTTGTTCAAGGCCTTTCTTCACTGTTGTTTTGGCCGCTGTTGTCCCTGTTTTTGTGATGGCTCCTGCCCCTTTAGACCCAAAGACAATTTCTGCTAGAGAACCAGTCGCATAGGCGAACCAGTGTGATCTCGAGTAGGCATCACCTTCAATGACCTCTTTTTGGAATGAATCAGAAATAGATTTTCCAATCGCTTTCGACGTTTCAATTGGATGAGAAACAGCCGTTACGACAGATTCAACGGCACCTCCAGGATCTGTCACAAGATCGTAGATGCCAACTACTGTATCTTTTGCCACATCATATAGACCAACTGCAGCACCTTTGACACTATCAATAAATACCTCCGAGGCCTCTTCCTGAGCTTTGATTTGGAGAAGCTGGCTGTAATACATTTTTTGATCATATGTGAGATTCTCATATCCGATCTCGTCTACAATCTCAAAGTATTTCGCTTCTGATAGACACGAAGGATCATTGAGCTTTTCTTTCAATTCTTTGATTCTTCGTTTTTCTTTTTCTTCGTTTTTCACCTTTAAATAGGCTTTTACTTGAGCATCAATTTGATCATGGTTCTTGTACACGTCTGTCTCATGAAATGCTTTTGCATCATAATACATTGGCTGCGCATTCTTTCCTTTTCCAGTAGCAGCCATCATCTTTGCATAAAAAGTGTTGAGGTGGTTCTCAACCGCTTCTGACTTTGCGTATTCCGTTTTTAAATCATTGTCTATTTGATGTAAAACTTCAATGGTCTCTTTTCTTTTTTTGTTCGCATCGTCTAAATGTTCATTGACCTCTTTACTTGAAAAAGTATGTAATTCAATTAAATCACTAATATCATCAAAAATAGTGGAAAGTGCCTCTTTTTGTTCTTTGACCATATCTTTATTGTTCTGAATCCCTTGTTTCAATTGAGTGTCTAAAAAGTGCTCATCAATAAAAGTACTCCCGCCTAATGATTCATCATCAAGCTTTCCTTTCACCCCATCTAAAAAAGCTTTCTGCATATCGATAAAATCAAGATATGTGTCTGTGTACAGCGCAAGATCCTCATAAAAAGATTTGATATTGTCTGCACCTTTTCCAGTAAATTCATCACCTAAGCCCGACACACTTTTTAATGCTTTTTTCACAAGTTTCATTTCTTCTTGAAGCTCATGATAGGCCTTTGATCTCTGTTCTACAGCTGATAGTAAAGATGGAGCATCTAATATTTTCATATAAAAAAGACTCCTTTTATGGCATATTCTTTTACTAGAATACCATAAGGAGCCTGACACTTTAATCCACTTTATCGTTTTTTAACCAATTTTGAAGAATTTGAACATACTCATTGAATGAGATGCTGTTATCAATAGGAATTAATAAGGAATCCTAATAAAGAGAAGGGCTTCCCTCTTCTCTTATCTATCTCCATATACAAAGCTATATTCTGTAACTAAATCATCTCCCCAACTATCACTAAAACTTATTGAAGCTGGGCCAACACTAATGGAAATACCATTTATTGTTGCATAAGTGTGATGATATTTTGTGATAATATTTGCAGGATCTCCTTTTTTAGACTTTGGAACAAGTACATCTCTATCCATTGTTATAAATTGAGTATCTCCATAGCCAGGTGAAAGAATAACTCCATGACCATAATTTTTGTATGAGTCTGTATCAGCTGATAGTTGTTTATCTTCTGTTACATGTGTGAGGCCACCTTTACCATCAGCAACGGCCTTTTGTTGCTGCCAATACCCCTCAAAAGTACCTGATAAAGGGACTGCAGATGTATCCCAAGCTACTGCAAACGCATCTTTTTTATGGTTAACAGGCTTTTTAAACCATTCGGCATAAGAATGATATTGATATTTATAATTAGTTCCAGATGTACCTTTATAAAAAACTTGTTGAGAAATAAGCAGTTTGCTATTTGTTGCCGGATCGGTTGGCGGTAAAGATGATAAGGTATGTATTTTATCAGATTCTCCTAAATCACCATTATCTTTCAACCCTACATCTTCGTATGAAATACTTTTTCCTGTGAGCTTTTTATACTTCTTTATGTCCTCTAATTTTGTTTTTGCAATCCGCTTTTCATTCTCAGAATTATATTCAATTCGTTCTCCATCTAGTGAATTATAATATGTAGTAGACTTGACAACTTCAAGTTTGACTGAATGTTCTTGGCTTGTATTATCTTTAGTTTCCTTACTTTTTGCACTTGAAATACCCCCAAACATTGTCAATGAGAATACGAAAGCTAGTAAAATGAGTATGAACCTGATTTTCATCCCAAACACCTCCGCCCACACACTACCATATAAAGAAAAAATCGTAAATATCTCAAGTATGGTTTTTATTATTATAAGAAAATACAAAGATTAGAATTAACCAAAAAGACAATACTTCAAACAGTCCACTGTTGTATATTTTTGAAAAAGGTAAAATCAAAGTAAAATAAGTTAAAATGATGGCTCCTAACAACATATATAATGTGCGTTTCATTTACATCCCCCCAACAATTTTTTCTCAACGATATCATATTTTTTAAGACCTTTCAAAAATGATTTAGCAAAGTTGCTCTTATAGTCTACACTTCGGTAGGCAGTACTCACATAGATTACTTTCACGTTCAAACTCCATCACAACTTCATCAAATTATGATAGCAATCATTAAGACACTTATTAATTTTTTGCATCTCAAATCACTTGGGGTTGTAATGCCACCCTGTAATATTCTGTTTACCATTTATTTATTTTCACACCTACATAACTTTCTCCATCCCTTACTCCAAGTAAACACAAAGCTAAAAAAGGTGAAACTATACTCCACTAAAAAAAGAAAAACCCTATTATAAGAGTTTTTCTTTTTTGGAATCGTAGTCTTTAATAATATCAATTGGATCAATCGCATCATCATCTTGTGTATATTCCTCTACATAAGGAGTAATTAATTTCTCAAACTGCTTTTCATCATCCACTAGAGCAATACAAGTTTCATACCCTTCAAAATCAGATGGGTATAAATTTGCAACAGCACTACCAGTTTTTAAAGCCTGATCTATCGCATTTTTTAATTCCAATAGACCCTTCCTGTTTCCTAAAATCAATGCTTCTCTGTGATGAGTTTCTTGAGCATATATATTACACATCTCTAAAACATCATCATCGTTCACTTGAATAGACATATAAAAGCACCTCCGAAGTTAAATGTCAACATGCCAAAGAGCCATGACCTCAAACGTCTGATCCCAATAGTGATTGCGGATACCGCAAACAAAAATAGCTCAAACTACTTAACTGTACTTTGCTCCTTTTTATATTTCATTACTTTTATAATTCTATAAACTATTACAGCAACATAGCACACAACTAAGGTAATCAGATATTCAAAAGGAAAATCTCTTTGTACACCTTGATAAAGAAAAATTGCTAAAAGGACTGTAAACAAAATTATTTGAAAAACTTCTTTTTTTATCATCCAAATCCTCCGATATACTTTCACTTACGTTTTATACTTTTAATTACAATCCAGAGAAAGTTATGTTACCGTGAAATTATAAAACAATCAGTTTCAACATTCTACAGTCAGTTCCATATTTAGGATTTAAGTAACAAAATTGAAAGAAATTGAAAGTATGTACTATATTTGTTTTTACCTCAAATTGTTTTCTTCTCTTTCTTCATAAAAACATCTTGAAATTCTTCATACATTTTTTCAGCTTTTCAGAATCCATGCTTTATACAGCTCTCGCATAAATATATACAGTGAATTTGGGTAATACCTAGAGTTCCTCTAACTGACATTAAAAGTTTCCTCTTCAAAAAGCTTAATAAATTCATTTGTTTTTTAGTATCTCTATACGCTGCCATCAAAGCAAATGGAGCATCTAATATAAAAAAGACTCCTTTATGGCATATTTTTTTATACCATAAGGAGCCTGACACTTTAATCCACTTTATCATTTTTTAAACAATTATACTTCGCAGTGATGAATTAAAACCCTATCCCTTTTATGATCCTGCACCTCTTGAGGAAAGTAACACTATCTCATTTTTCGCATCTGCCTGAGTTTGTTGTACAGCAGGCATTCCTAGAATTGTACCTAATAGCAAAGCAGTAGTAATCATCATCATTACTTTTTTCATGATCATATGACCTCCTTTCCTATAAGCGTACAAGATTTTAAAGCCAATTCCAAGAAATAGTTACTTTCTTCATAAAGATTTAACTTCTTATAAATGGAGGCAACATCAGGAGCTAAAGCCTCTATATCAACATATGCTTTTCTTTCTTCCAAAAGTCCTAGTTCTTTCTTAATATCCTCAGAGCTTTCCTGTGGTGTTGTATAACATTTCTCAAGGATATTGAATTTTAAAATAAAGTTTGTGTTCTGCTGTTCTTTAGAAAAGGCTTTCCCCTCAGCAACCCAACTTATTGCCTGATCCAACTGATTTGATTTATAGCTTGATCTTGCAAATTCATAAGCACATTGTAAGTATGAAACGGGAGCTGACTGTTTTAAATCATCTGCGGAAATTGCTTTGTTGAAATATTCAATTGCTTCTATATGGTGGTCATCCTGAATTTTTAGAAATCCTAGATCATAATAAGCTAACGCTAACAATCTCTTATCATTCTTTTCAATCAGTTTCTCAACACAATCCAAAAGCATTTTTTCAGCTTTGTCTAGTCTACCATCATCAATCAAATTCAGTGCCAACAACATATTACAGTTTATGGTCTGTATGCTGTAGCCTTCATGACCCTTGTAGATGTCCTTTGCTGTTTGTAGATGATGGTGAGAAAGGAGCGTGACCTTATTGAAATAGTAGAGTGTACCAATTTTATAATGGAACTCAGCCTTTTCAATTTCATCATGTACCTTGTCCAGTTGTCTCTCAGCTACTCTGAATAGGACTAGAGCTTCTGAATAGTTATTCTTTGCACTCTCATACATACCTTTAAAAAGATAAAAGTAAAACCTTAGCATGTCATCTGTTTTGACTCTTTCACTTTCTGTTATGGTTGGTTGCCCCACTAAATCTTCCATCAGTACCTTAAACCTGTAATCAAGAATATTGAAATAGAGTAAAACATCTTGATTTTCTTCCATTTCGTCTAACATATCTTGAATCTCATCCCTCAACTCTACTGCTTGTGAAACTTCCCTCTTTTTAATATGTAAATACCATTTGTTGAGAGTGTTTGCTACATCTACAGAAGCAATCAAATTCGACATTCCATTACCCCCTTGCTATCATTTCCTTTGTATAATTTTAACATGACATTTACAACATATGTAAAGACAAGGTACTTATTTTAAAAGTTTTCGGTATCCCGCAAAATACAATAATGTTTATTCATAAAAGGTATGTTTTGTGTAGAACGCATTAAAATAGGAATGACATGGCAGTGAATAGTTAAACATAGGTATACTGTAACACAAGAAGTAACAAATGTTTTCTAGCGTAAGTTTATTACATAGAAGAAGCGTTTCCTCTTCAAAACATGAAGAATTGCTTAGAAGTGATATTGAGGCATATACTGATCGCGTTCCCACAAGTGTACTATATTGTCTTTATATGTCTTCGTGGATCATCAACCTTGATTTATTGGATTTTTAAGCACTGAATTACTGATTAATAAAAACAGATGTAATATAGAGAGCAACTCTAGACAGAATGCTCTCTTTTGCATTTTTCCCTAAAATGAGCTTCCACCAGTATGGACAGCCTATACCAGATCAAAGCTTAATAAAGGAAACTTGTTTTCATCGCAATATGTTCTCCGAGATTCACTAATAGTGGTTCATCATTTTTTTCTAGAAATTTAGCTATTTGCTGTAAAATCTCATTAATTTTATCGTTGATTGGCATATTTGGATTCAATAAGAGAGCGTTGTTAATCGTAGAAGCTACTTCATAAAGATCATCTTCATCTTTTGTATTTTCAATGTGAAATTGCATCTTTTTAAAAAACCATTCAATTTCGTTCAAATCAACCATCGGGTAATATTGAATTTTATACAGATTACCTTCATCAAGCACGTCCAATTCAAATATAGCTTCGAGTTCTTCTTTACTTAAATGATCTTCAGAAAGTTCATATTCAGCCGCTGCTGCTTCCTCATCAACAGTATACTCAGCTGTATAAAGCCTTTCAATGAATTCATCAAAGGAATCTGCTAATTTAAAGTCTTCTTCCATCTCAACATCAAAATAATGAATTGCAGGATTCTCTTTCGTTTTTCGATAATCCATCGTTACCCAAGTGTGACCATCCCCAAAAATCAAAACAAGCCCTTCTGGCAGCTCCCACTCTTTTATTAAATAGGCACTATCCATAATTCCTTCATCTTCAGCAATTCCCAGCAGGTGATTAAATTGAATATGATCCTCAGCCCATGAATTAGAGTGAGTGGTTGGAAAAGCATTATGAATGGTATTACCACCATTCTGCTCTAATATGAGCTTTTTATATGTATCTGGCAAAGTGACACCAAGTTTCTTTTCAGCTTTAGCTATTTCTGCTTCGTTGATCTTTTTTAACGTATAGTAACCTTCCTCGTCTATTTCCCAAAATGATTTCAAGATGAATGCCTCCTAGTAAAATATGCACATAAGTATACCATCTTGCTGAGTATATTTAACAATTTAGGCAAAATAAAAGAAGAACCTTAGTTACTTAGTCATTCACGTTGTCTATTTTTGTCGAAACGATAGTAAAAAGAAGGTACTTCATGTAAAATTTCCTTTGCACCTAAAAATCAGGAGGATCCAATATGAAGAAATTATCTATATTCATTTTTATTTGTTTAATGATGCTAACAGCTTGCAGTAGCGCAGCATCAAATGAAAAACAGCTCACGACAGCCAATATTATTGAAGCTTTTAAAAGTGCTGGCCTTGAAGCAGAAAAACCATCTGATCTTAAACAAAAAGAGTTTGGAAATATAAGAGAAGAAGGAAAAAGAATTCTCGTTCCTTCCTTAGGTGAAAATGCTGGCGGAAGGATTTTTAAATTTGGAAATGAAACTGATTTACAGCAGGCGAAATCCTATTATGATGAGTTAGGCAATGCTGGATCTATGTTCTTCTCTCACACCTATTCAAAAGGGAATTTTCTATTACAAATGAACGGAGAAATGAAAGATTCTAAATTTGAAAAGTATAAGAAAGTAATGGATGAGGAAATAAAATAATTTCATATATTTTAAAAGAAGGAAGGTCAATAAATGTCATCATTTTGGCTGCTAACAGTTATTCTTACGATTGTTATACTGAGTGTTTCTTTGATCTTTAAAAGAAAGAATGCACCTTTACAGTATGGAATACCATCAATTCTCATCTTCATCAGTATGATCTTATTATTAATCAGTTTTTTCGTAGGAAAGTGGGAAGGTTTAGGACTGGGTGCAATCAGTATATCTTTACTGATTGCATCTGTGATCACCTTAATTATAAATGCCATCTTGAGTTATTTTAGGAGTAAATAACATAGAGCAACTTCCCATTCAGAAGTTGCGTACTTTTTAATCTTCAGGGTACTCAAAGATAACGGACATGCTTTTAAAAGTGCTTCGACCCTTTCAATAATTGGAGGAAATGCTTAAGTGTTACCCTCTTCCCACCTTCCTTACGCTGCGGAATAAGGCTTGGTTTTGCTATCGAATACCTCCAGTGGAATGAGGTCATCGATATCTTCAAAAATCGTTTTAAGAGCATTTTTTTGATCCTTCACAATGCTTTTGGCGTTTTTGATGCCCATATGTACAGCGTTGTCTAAAAAGTGTTCTTCTACGAAGGTGTCCCCGCCATAGCTCGTATCATCAAGCGTACCAGAAACACCTTCATGGAACGCTTTTTGCTTATCAATAAAGCTGATAAACATGTCCACATTACCCGCCAGTTCTTTATAAAAGCTTTTAATGTTAACCGCACCTTTTCCAGTGAAATCATCACCGAGGTTTGCCACGCCTTGTAGTGCCTTTTTTAAATCAATCATTTGTTCGCGGAGTTCCTGATAATGTTTCGCCCTTGCGTCCATGGCACTGATTAGTGCTTTAGCATCAAGTATCTTCCCCAGAAGAAGTCACTCCCTCCTATCCATTAACAAGGTCAATTTTACCAACGTGATGGCTGTCATTAAATAGGAGTAAAGATACAAAAAACACAACATAAAAGTGGACACCCATTGTGTGGCACTTAAAGCGCCCAATGATCAGCGTCCGCAGGTTCTTCTTTCTGGACAAAATATTCATGTTCGCTTTTTCTCGGCAATGAAAATAAAAAAAGTGCCCATAAACATGGACACTTTGGTTCTATTATTCCCAAAACGCATCGCCTTCAGAATCAATATACTTCTAGAAAAGTTTTAAAGTCTACATAACAGTCTTTAAACAGATAAAGATATCTTCTTCTATATCATTTTATTTATTGTAACGTATCACACAAAAACGCTATGCTTTTATTAAACCATTTTCTTTTAGAAATTGTTCGAACAATGCATCACCTTTATCCTCAATATCTTCATCATCAATATTATACTCTCCAACCAACAAAACAAAATCATCATATTTTTCATATTTTTGTTCAAGTTTTATACCATAGCTTTCTTGATAAAAAAACAATAACCATTTCCCTGAATCTAAACTTTTTAAAAACACTCCTTCATAATCTAAATCATTTTCATAATAGCCTACATGCAAATGCATTGTATCGTCTAAGTTAAGCAACGTTGATCTCCCCTTTAGAAAATAACATGATGATCTTTTAGATTTGGTGGAACATGATAATGCAGAACAGCAGGTCTTCCATGTTTTATAGGTGCATAATCTAGTCTGAATAGTGGTTTTATTGCTACGTACCTGTATAATGCGCCCTCCTGATCCAGGGCCATCAATAATACGATTTTGAGGCGCCTTTAATGCTTTCTGCACATATGGTCTAGCTACTTTCCATCCTTTTTGCATTCCCTTTTTTCCAACTTGAGAAATTAATAATCTTAAAGCAGCAGCCACCACCGGTATCCATTGACCAGTTACACTGTCTTCTTTCAATTCAGCATTCTGACTCTGTAACGCTAAAGTTTCTTCTATTTCAATAAATACTGGATCATTCAAAAGAAAGTCAAATTCTTTATTAAAGTTTGAAACATCTATACTGGTATCCTCGTATTTTGTTCAATCAATTGATCACTAACCACAAGTTCACTATTCAGTGAAGTTACGCTCTAAGAATATGCTGGAGTCACCGCGGAAAACATAGAATAAAAGACAGTACTACTAAAATAAGCTTATTCTTCATATAAACCCTAGTTTCTCAAAAAAATTTAACTGTATCCATAACTGAATACCCATTTATTTTATCTGAATTTTTGATTTTTTCCCATGATTTTTTAGAGATTGTGGATTTATTATAAGAAGAATATTCTTCAAAAAAGAGAGCAGCAAGACCTGCCATGTAGGCAGCCGCCATTGAAGTACCACTACTATATAAAAAAGAACCATCTTTTGAATAACTTTTTATATAATGCCCCGGAAGTAACACATTTAATCCATTACCTACAGTTGTCCCTTTCCATATATCACCGTTCATATTTAATGCTCCTACAGCAAAAAACACCTTCAAATTTAGCAGGGTAGAGTATATCACTCTTTTCTTGTAACCCATAATTCCCAACCGATGATATTACAACAATAAGTGCCTCATCCAAATTTTCAGCCTAAGACTTTGGAACAACCAAGGTATTACCACTAAGGAACCTTACTAAAATATCATCCTCGGCTACTTTAAGTACATAACCTGCTTTATTAAGTTGTTCTCTTTTTCCTTTCTTAGATGCTTTAATCCAGTCTCCTTCTAAGAATTTGTTTTTCATCTGATAATCCTCCACCTTTTCCTGATCCGACTAAGCAGTTCATAGAGATGAACACGATGTCCATCCCCTAAGCGATAAAGTAGGAACCACCGTTTTGATCGTTTGCGTGCCATCTTAGGCAGCCCCGTCTTCCTCTTCTTTTTAATCATTCTCGTCAGAATCGTCTTGCACACTTTGAGGGCAATCTAATCATTAGTAGCTGCTTCTCATCTTTGTGCATAGGTACAGCTTCGTTGGCTTGGACCTCATACTAGAAAAAATAGACACAGATTCAATGAATAATTATGAAGAGTATATCTCCAAGATAATGGAGTGGTTTTTTATCACTTTTTTGTGGGTGAATGGTGGGTGGTGCCTGCTTCATTTTAAAATATAAGAAACACTCACAAAAACCCCCTGAAGCCAATGGCTCCAAGGGGTTTTCTTTATTAATACTGAGACATATACTGATCGCGTTCCCATGGGTGTACTTGGGTGCGGAACATAATTTATTGCTTAATATATGTAATTATAGCTTCTTAACCCTATTAAATCAACGTTTTGACAGATAGAACCCTCATCTTAACTCATCTTAAATTATCCATCGGTGGTCAAATGGTGGTCAATTTGGTGGTCAAAATCATATTGAAATTAGCCCCATTGATTTACTGATTATTAATCCATTTTAATAAGAATTCTTTAGTTTGGGCTACAGGATAATACCACTTGTTCCCTATCTTTCTTTTTGGGAAATCTTCATCAAAGAAAAATTCTTTTTGCATAGTGTTCATACACATACTTGTCTGATATTCTAGCTCCTTAGTATTCCAAAACAGTTTTTCATTGTCGAGCTTATTTAAGTGTTTCTCCAATTCATCTATGTAAAGTTTTCTAACTTCTCCTTCATCATTTTTGATGTTTAACATTTAATTCCTACTTTCATTTTTTTATTTACGTCAATTTAAAAATTACAGAACGACGAATAAGGTGCTAGCACCATGCTCCACCCTTTGTTTTTAACAAACTTCATTAGTGTTTAATTAAAACAAGCAGACAGGGTAACATCTCCCTGACTGCCAATTAAACTTGATCACCTTCAAGTACTTCTTTTATTTAATTTTTTTATCTTATTTAATAAAGCTTCTTTGCAACTCTTTTAGCACCTTACCAGTAATTAGAAGCTTCCGCATACCTTCATCATTTGAATTGAAATAGGATGTAGATGTAGGCGTTTTAGAAAATTTCGCATCAAAAATTTCTTGATTTTCTTTAATGTACACCATAAAAGCATCCTTTTCTTCTCTTGATTCAAATAGTAATACAACTTCAAATAAATTACTCTTGGCTATTCTCTCTTCATCATTATTTTCATCATAAAGAAATTTATTTAATTTATACAATAAACTATCTTTCGTATAATATCTAAAAAGATATCTTTCTTTATAATTAAAATTTATCACATCTCTTTCAGGTGTTACTGCTGTATAACGTCCTCCATCTAATATCGCAGTATCAAAGGTTTTTAATACTGTTCCGTTAAATTTTAAATTAATATCTTGATAAACCGTGCTTTCATTATCCATGGTGTATGAATAAAAAGCTGGTTTACCGTCTCGCAATTCTCCATATTCAAGTGTGTATTCAGGATTAAAAAGGTTATAGAAACCCGTGTCAGTTTCTTCCCATTCTGATGGGCTATCTAAGAGAATATTAAATCTTTCTATGCCTGTTTTATCTATACTAAATCTTTTCTTCCACAATGATTCAATTATCTCTAAGGATGAATTTTCAACTATCGGTGTATTTCTATCTCCCTCTCTGCTATAAATCAACCCTTGGTTAATCCCTTTATAACGACTATTTAAAAAATAAGGGACAGCCAATGAATTTTTAATAACCAATACATCAATATGCTTCCCATCGACAATAAAAGAAAACAGGTTAAGTTTTGGGGTTTCACCAGCAAATTTTAGTGAACTTAATAAATCAATTAAATCCGCTTGCTTTTTCATTTCATCTTTTTCCAAACCTTTTATCTCACCAGAGTCTGAAACTCCAACAATAATAAAGCAATCTTTGTCATGAGAAGTATTAGCAAAACAAAGAACATCATGTACTAGTTTATCATTGTCTTTATGCCATTTTTCTTTATAATCCCAATACTCTCCTTCATAGCCAAGTTTAATCAAACTTTTAATTTCTTCTTCTAAAACTCGTGGCATAGTCTCAACTCTCTCTTTCATATAAAAGAATAATTTTATTCAAAAATTTTAATAACATCTATTTCTTTATTTTCCAATGAAGCTATAATTTCATTTCTTAGTGGCATGTCATAAATTTCAATTAAAGTGTAATAGATATCTTTGGTGGGATCCTTCTGTCTATTCTTTATTTTGAGCTTCCCATTTCACTATTTCATCCCTTGCTTTCTCTATTGCTTTGTTCGTATACTCCTGTTCCAATTTATTAGCTTTATTGCTGTACATGGATGACTCTTTTTCCAGTTCAATCAGTTTTTCATGTAAAGCAACTAGTTTTTTGTTGACTAGAGGATTGGTTAATAACCTACCTCTCTGCTTCATACTTGCTTCCCGAGTTTTAAATTTCCGTTCACCCGATACAATCCTTGCTTGTTCGTATTCTTTATCCATTTCTCTGCCTATTTCCACACCCTGATTCCACGAAGCCGAAGCCCTATGTTTATACGAATCTATTTGCTCTCGTATTTTTTCGCTAAGAACAATTTTAGGATTACAATAATCACAATCATCATGGTAGCTTATACTTGTCTGTAACCAATCATTTGTACCAAAGATACAATACTTAAATCCCCGCCCACATTCACATGGTCCTTCTTTAGACGTAGTATAGTCCCAACTCATTCATAGTCATCTCCTGTATACCCTATTCTTAAAATATTTAAATTGATAAGCACAGCACAATATGTAAAAATCAACTACGCATCCCCTTTTGGCTTTGGCGTTCAAATAAAACTACACCGCTTGTAATAAGGACTATTTTATCACACAGCTGGTTTTTACTCACCAATTTTTTCTTTTATTTTCCTTTACTTATCCCTAAATAAGAGTCTGATGACCGTCATAGTGTTATACAGATAGGGTGTCAGTTAGGACTACTCCCTTTAATTCCAAATCACGTGACGTCAGTGATTTTCCTGCACTATTAGTCTTAACTTGTCGTTTGCTTTTTGGCTTGATAGGTTGAAAGCAATGGACAACGGCTGAACAAGTTGTCTGCCTGAATTTGCTTGTAAAAAAATAAACAAACTCAGACAGGCGACTGACTAACTTGATAGTATATCAAGCTTATGGTATCCGTATGTGTCACCCTATTTGCCGTTGGTTATTCCCCAAACAAGCCTACTGTCTCAAGTGTCCCTAACAGTTTCAGAAAGCCCATATCTGGACTCTTTTACTTATGGCTTATCCTGCATCGTCAGAAACGATACACCCATCCTTCGTACAGCACTTAATGGCAGCTTTCGCCTTTCAGATACATGTGCAAATAGGGAAGCATAGTGGTATCCTATCCTCATTTATCGCATCGGCTGAGTCACTACCCTTTCAAGTTTAACGTGTGTTAGCGCATTCCACGACAGCCTTACCCTTAAATTTGGCATCACTAAAGACAACACCTTGATCCAGGAGTATAGACTGATTCTATTTAGTTAGATGAGGTAAACTCTACTTACCTCAAGAAATGCACGACCTATGTTTAAATGAGGTCATAATGCGAAATATTGAATATAGATTAAAAATAAGTTAGAATGGGCTGGTATCATGGGAGTGTACCAACCCATCAGATTAGATTGTGCGCCAACACTTTTCTAATCAGCTAGAAATGACGATCATGAGCAGTAGGAATAGTCCTGTTATGCTCATGATTGTTAAAAACAGTAACTCATCTATGAACCTTCTAAACAGCTTCCCCATTAATTTAATCCCACTACAGCTAACTCATCACGACCATAAATATCAAGCATGTTGTACTCATCATCAGCGACTCCATATTGATCATTGCTATGTACTTCTTCAATCGTGCCTAGTCCGTATAACGTTTGTACTCTTTGACCTACAGATAGTTTCCAGTTTGGATTAACATTGTTTAACATGTTCATTTCCCCTTTTTAATTGGTTTGTTTGGATCAAGGATTATACAATCAAATTCTGTTTCTTGATTCTTCGGTTCTAATATCCTCAAATCGGTTAAGACTTCCCAAAGCGTGATTTGTTTCAATAGATGAGAAACGACCTCAGCAAACGTTTCTAAGTCTGCATATGGAACGTTTCTTCCTATATACCAGATCGCTCCCTCATCATAGTTACCGTCAGTTCGTTGAGTGATTTCAGCTAGAACAATCTGGCCATCACACTCCCCAACTGCACAACCTTCTTTCACTATGATTGCTGAGTAAAGATTGTTTATTTCTTGTGTGTTGAATTCCGTTTGAACGATTGTAATACGATTCATTTAATCATCCTAACATAATGTTTATTTACTTTTTGTTTTTGTTTAATTTACTAAACATATAATAAAACACACATAAACATTAATCAATACTTTTTTGAAATTTATTTTTTAGATAATTAAACATTATATGTTACAATCTAAATAGTTGATTATAATGAAGAGGTGTGTTTTAGTGAGATTAAGACCAAGTTATAAACCAATGGAAATCACTTTGATAAGGAAAGACAAAAAAAAATCCGATCTTAGAAATGATACGGACATTTCTTCTGCAACGCTTGCCAAAATGTCTAAAGGTGAGATTGTATCGTTAGGGGTTATAATTAAAATTTGCGAATATCTAGAATGTGAAATACACGATGTAGTTGAATTAGAAGAAATCAATGAAGACTCTTAAGCAAAAGTATTGCTTTTTATTTTTTGAAATTTATTAAACAAAACAATTGCAATGGTGATACAAATAAATTTAGAGGTAAGCAAAATGGACGAAAAATTATTCAAATTGATTGAACAATTGGCTGCGGACGTATCAACCATTAAACAAGATGTGAAAGAAATTAAATCCACAGTAACCAAGCTGGAAGAAAATGAGCATTATTATAATTGGTCAGAGGTGAATTGAAATGACCGAACAAATTCTTAATGTACTTAATGAGATGCGTAATCAGTTGCATGAAGGCTTTGAAGATGTCTACACACTTAGGCAAGATTGAGGATTCTTTGACACGAATTGAAGATAAAGGAAAATAAAAACAAGCGAGTTATTTCTCGCTTGTTTGAGTATACTTTTAAGATAAATTTCTTTAAAAACAGTTTGCTACGATACCTGTCAAGCTAAAGAAGTCTAGAAGAGCGTCTTTAACATCTTTATTCAAACCTTTTGATGCATCATGTAAAGCCTTATCCATAGCTTTGTATCTTGAAAAACCACCGTATCGGTATTCATCATAGTGCTTTTTTATCTTTTTTACAGCTTTAGTTGTCCCACCGAGTGCCTTTAGAGCAGACTTTATTTTAGTAATTTTAGTGAATGAAAAAGCATTGTTTACTAATGCAATGCCAACTGCAGTAACGCAACCTGCAACATTAGAAGTTCTAATTACATTAGGGTCTTGTTCTCCAAACTTCAAAAAGCTTTCCCCTTCTCTGTAATAAATAGACACGAACAAACCTGTTTCTTTCTCAAACCATTCAGCAGTAGCTTCTATCCCCTTACCTAAAACAGCATTGGGGATTTTTTCAATTGATTTAAGGACATTCTCGGTTTGATCAAACATCTCACTGTCAGCTAAACGCTCATTTTTAGTGGGAGCTGCATCACTAGTATCAATGGCACTTGCAAAACTTGGCGCAACCATTGAAAATAAAAAGACGGACACCATTATGTAGATGTAATTTCTTAGTTTTCTCATTCTATTCCTCCTAATATATCAATATTGATATAATTTTACCATTTATGTAAAAATATTTCTATAGTACAATATGTTTCAGAAAGGGGATTTTTTTATGAAAAATAACTTATCCTTACTAGGTGCAATCGCCATTTTAATTATCACCATTGTGAACTTTGCTTCAAAAGATGAAATAATCACAGGGATAGTTGGAGGTATATTGTTTATATTCATGCTTGTTCTAAACATCGTTTCTAGAAAACGAGCAAACAATGACTCTACTTAATGGGATTGAAGTATACTTTTAGGTAGTTGTACAAATGACCACTTACATTCATGTGTAGGTGGTTTTTTATTACCATCATTTACATATAGACCCTCTCCTCTATTCTTCTTATTATTAATTTTAGAAAATTAATTAGAGGAGTTTTATCGTGGTCAAAACTAATAGAGGAAATTGGAAGGAAATCTTTGAGGATGCAAAAAAGAATACAGTAAAAACATTAACTTTTCCTGGAAAGCCCTACTCAATAGCCATCTTCCCTCAAGTATATGGTGATGTAGTTACAGAAGATCAATTCTATCAAGAATTAGCAAATATAATCATAAAAGAAGCACATATGGAATCTAAATTTACCGAGGTTAATCAACATGAGCGAACAACACGAAAACAAATCAAAGAAGAGAAAAGAAGCAATCGCGAACTATAGAATCACTACACAGGTAACACCAGAAGTAGAAAAATTCATTAAAGAAGTTATGGCTTCAAAAGAGTTTTATGATTTCGCCTCACACCTAATGTACAAATATAAAAAAGTCTAAAAATAAAAAAGAACCCCCAAATTATAGGGTTCTTTTTCTCACATTCCTGGTCTAACATCATTTAAAGATACTTTCATATTAATCCCTCCCCTACTTCCTTCAAAATACTTCTTTTATTTAAAAATGAATGTAGACATTAACTAAAGGACATTAGTATGTCGTTATTTAATCGTTTAACATTGCAGGTATTTGCTCATCCCAACGAAATAAATTTATCCTGTGTTGCAACATTAAGTCTTGAAATTCACTTACCCTATTCTTAACATTTTTTTGGTACTCTTTGAAGAAGTCTTTTTTAAAATTTTCATCAATTCTCTTGATTAATTCATTATTTATTAGACACCAATCCCAATGATCTTGACTGACCTTTCCCATGGGCAACGGAAAGAAGTATTCATTATTTTCTATTTTTTTAATTATTTGGCACCAAACTTCTGGGCGGTGATCACCAATTGATAATACACATTCAAAAAGTTTTTTAAGGTACCCATTTGAACTGAATTTCTTCTCATTTAAACATTCAATGATTTTATCTGTTAACTGATCATAAAACTCAAAAATAATATTATTGTTAATTAGTGAAATTAATGCAGTTGCTTTATTTTTTCCTGTTGAAGCATATCTTCTCATGATAACCTCATTTTCAAATAAAGTTTTTTCTATATTAACATGTTTAGATATATTCGGTTTGATTTTTTGAAGAAAAGCTTCTTTTTCGAATTCGTCTTCGACTTGAATTATGTCTGCCCAGTCTACAACATTATTAATCATTAAAATTACATCTTCTATACTTTCTTCACCATTAATATCTTCAAAAAAACGTTTTGCTTTACAAATTACATTTAAAACCTCATTTTCAGATGACAAATGATTGATAGGGTTTTCATGTATGAAAGAATTTATAAGTTTAATCTCATTTTTGATTGCTTTAATGTCATATTCACCAGTTTCATACCATCTAATTATATGGAACAGTATGCTTTTACTCATCATATTGTCTAATGTGTTTTTTATTATTAATCCGTCAATGTAATCAGTTATATCACTTTCTGTATTTAAGCTATTTCTTATATCCTCATCTAATAAAAGCTTTTCACCATTATGTTCAACGAAATACACTATTGTGGCAAAGCACATTTTATAGATATCTTCTTTTGTAAACTTATCACTAAACACTTCATTTCCCAGCACACTTAGAACTTCTTCTATGAATAGGTTTGTTTTTTGGAATGTCCTCAAGTTCTTAAAATTTAATAAAGCAGCAATATTTTTAATTGCAAACCATTTATCTGTTTCAAGAATGTTAAAAGGAGCGTTTTCAGAATATTTATCAATACAGTAAATACGGTCAATTGATTTTTCTTTAAAATCATTAAATACTTGCATGTCAACATCATTGAATTTATCTGAGAAAGCTACTAGCACAACTCTGATTCCTTTTATGTTTCCAAGGTTATCAATTAGTCCCAAGAATTCTTTTAGACTTAATTCATCATCTTTTCTTTCCAAGTCATCAAATATGATTATGTATGATTGCTTTTCCTCTAATTCTGAAAACATCCTAGAGTAGGTATCATTTAACAACGGAATCGATAGAGATATACCCAGGTATGAAAAATTGACATCCTCCAATTTTTTAGCAGATTTATTTAAGTATTCTTTAAATTTACCTTTTGCATCATCTTGCAATGATTTGAAATATATTTCTTCAACAATTTCCTTTAAACTCTTTTTTCCAAACAGAGAAACGTAACATGAATTCTCTGGATTAGCCTTGGTGTAATCTTTAACGTGCTTAGTTTTTCCAATGCCCCAGTGACCATCAAAAATAACTCTATCATAATTCGACTCACTCAACTGCTTTAGCACTAGTTCAATTTTATCAGCTATCATTATATCCTCCGATCAAATATGGATTCTTTTCGTCATATTAATACCCCATTAAAAGAATGATTTTATAAAGATTCCTATGTCTTCATTAACTCTCGATGAAAACAAAAACTTTCAATTTCAATTATCTCTCAAAATCTTGGAAAAAACAAACAAAAAAATAGGTATATAGAATACAGTCTATACACCTATTAGACCTTACCTTTCATTTGTTTTAATCCCTGGCGAATTGCTTGCAGTGCGTTATTAGCCCCTTTTTCATCAGCGACCATTTTATCGATGTGCATATTCACTGAATAATTGTTGGTACCATTCTTAGTCTCTGACACTTCAAATCCTGGAACAGAAAGTTTAGGAATAGCTACTGAAGAAGCAACGTTGTTAAACATACTTCGTATTGACTCGTAGCTCTTTGCTATTGCTCCCATACTTCGATCTTCTATCTTTGTTTCTCTAAGCAATTCGACAGCTTTAAGCATGTTAACTGAGTCTTGTTTATTGAGGACAATTTCTCCATCATCTACTACAGCTAAAGCGCCTTGGGCTGGTACTTTACCAACTGATCCACCAGTCTTAAAACGAGCGATCTTTTGTCCAGTTGTATTACCCTTAACTACAACACCGAGAGCATTTGAAGCCTCTTTAAGTTTATCAATCAAATTGTTAGAGATAGACTTCTCGATTTATTCCATGTTTGAATTAATAAACTTGGTGAACTCAGAAAGCTGTTTATTTATATCACTAATCTTACCGTTCATCAAAATAACTCAAACGGTGTCATTTTGGCATTTAATGCTTCACATTTAATATTCATATATCTTTCAAATTAAGTGTATGTAGTTCTAAGTAATAGTTCTCAGAGAATTTATTACCATTGATTTCAACTGTTTCCGCTTTTACTTCAATTAAGTAATGAACTGTAATTTGTACGCCTTTTTTAGCAAAAGTCTAAAGCCACGTTATCTGCTTCAAGATATATTTGTATCAACTGTTCTATCGCTTCTGTATCAAGCTTTAAACACTCTTACAATTCAGATTTTTCTTTTCGAGAATTTGGTATCAAGTTGAAGTAAGTCCCATCTCTCCTGTATCTCCTGTTGCACCTGTGGCGCCGGTTAAAAAAGGTGATTATAATATACATAAGGATCCGCCTCCAACACTCGCTTATAGAAACACCCACAAAAACAAAAATCCCCCTTGAAGCCAATGGCTCCAAGGGGATTTCTTGATTAATACTGAGACATATACTGATCGCGTTCCCATGGGTGTACTTGGGTTCTAAACATATCCCATTCGATTTCTTTTGATTCGATGAAGTGCTCGAATAAGTGGTCGCCTAGTGCGTTGATCATGACTTCGTTTGACTTGAGCAGCTCAAGTGCTTCTGCAAGTGTTGCAGGTAAGTCAGCAATGCCATTTTCAAGGCGCTCTTCTTTGTCCATGACATAGATGTTTCTGTCGATTGGCGCTGGTGCGTCTAGTTTGTTTTTGATGCCGTCAAGACCTGCTGCAAGTAATACACTTAGTGCAAGGTATGGGTTTGCAGATGGGTCTACACTGCGTACTTCTACACGTGTGCTAATGCCGCGTGATGCTGGAATACGAATCAATGGGCTGCGGTTTTGTGCACTCCATGCTACGTAGCAAGGTGCTTCATAACCAGGTACAAGACGTTTGTAAGAGTTCACCGTTGGGTTTGTGACCGCTGTGAAACTTGTTGCGTGCTTCACAATACCTGCGATAAAGTGTCTAGCCGTCTCGCTTAAT
Source organism: Bacillus sp. 22483 (assembly GCF_052044605.1). Classification (NCBI taxonomy): domain Bacteria; kingdom Bacillati; phylum Bacillota; class Bacilli; order Caryophanales; family Bacillaceae; genus Bacillus; species Bacillus sp. 22483. The sequence goes on from NZ_JBQENU010000002.1 coordinate 25,603, forward strand.
TGTAAGTCTGCTTTCTCATCAAAGAATGCGTTTTTACCATTTTTAAATAATGATAGGTTACAGTGCATACCAGATCCGTTTACACCGAACAATGGTTTTGGCATGAATGTCGCATGAAGTCCGTGCTTTCTCGCAATTGTTTTCACAACGAGTTTGAACGTTTGAATGTCATCACAAGAACGGATAGCGCCTGCATATTTGAAGTCAATTTCATGCTGTCCAGGTGCTACTTCGTGGTGAGACGCTTCAATTTCAAAGCCCATTTCTTCAAGCTCAAGCACGATGTCACGGCGGCAGTTTTCACCTAAATCTGTTGGTGCAAGGTCAAAGTATCCACCTTTATCGTTTAGTTCGAGCGTTGGCTCGCCTTTTTCGTCTAATTTAAATAAGAAGAATTCTGGCTCAGGTCCAAGGTTGAAATCACTAAATCCTAGTTCTTCCATTTCCTTTAAGATACGCTTTAAGTTGTTACGAGGGTCTCCATCAAATGGTGTTCCGTCTGGCTTATAAATGTCACAAATAAAGCGTGCAACTTTACCTTTTTCTGCTGTCCAAGGGAAAATAACAAACGTGTTTAGATCTGGATATAGGTACATATCTGATTCTTCGATACGTACAAACCCTTCAATAGATGAACCATCAAACATACATTTGTTATCGAGAGCTTTTTCTAACTGGCTCACAGGAATCTCAACATTTTTAATTGTTCCGAGAATGTCTGTAAATTGCAGACGGATGTACTTTACGTTTTCCTCATTTACTAATTTTACGATATCTTCTCTTGTGTACTTTGCCATTTCGTAAAACTCCTCCCCTACAAAAGGTAAAATGTGTATAGCAATGCTTTTGCTAATTGGTTAACGGAAGAACCTTGACATATCCCCCTGCCTAAAGGTCGTTCCTTGTTGGAAACGTCCAGCCTGAATGAGTTCCTTCTTCAGTAGCTTCCTGAGTTCATCATCTGTCAAGTTGTGCTTCGCTGTGGTTTTCTCCTCTGTCTTTGTTTCAGACGATGGATTTTCTGCCTCAGCTTTGGCAAAAAGTTTTTTGATTCCTGCCATGTTTACACCTTGTTCGATGAGGTTTTTGATTTCTAGTAATTTATCAACATCATGGAAAGAAAATAATCGGCGATTCCCATCACTTCTAGCTGGAAATACTAAACCATTTTCCTCATAATAGCGAATTTGTCTTGCAGATAATTCTGTTAGCTGCATGACAATCCCAATTGGGAATAAAGGCATTGAGCGGCGAATGTTATCACTCATCTCAACTGTCTCCTCCTCTTTGCTTAAATTTATTATATGTCATGTTATATTATGTGTCAACGAAATGTTAGGAATATTAACATGGATTTTTTTATCGAGCAGGCACTTCAATAAAACCTTGCTCTAATAAGGCATCTACAGCACTGCAAATGGCATTTTTCACATGGGCATACGTGAGACCGCCCTGTACATAGGCTGTGTACGGCGGTCTAATCGGACCATCAGCTGATAATTCAATGCTGGCTCCTTGGACAAATGTGCCCGCTGCCATAATAACATCGTCCTCGTATCCCGGCATATAGCTCGCATGCGGTGTGACATGACTGTTAATCGGTGATGCATATTGAATCGCCTGACAAAATGCAATCATTTTTTTAGGGTCTCCAAATTCTACAGATTGAATCAAGTCGGTTCTTTTCGCATTCCACGACGGGTTTGTTTGGAACCCGAGTTTTTCAAGAAAACGCGCTGTAAACACGGCACCTTTTAAACTTTGTGCAACAACATGCGGCGCTAAGAAAAATCCTTGATACATTTCCTGAAGCGCATACAGCGATGCACCCGCTTCACTGCCGATGCCTGGAGATGTCATTCGATAAGAGCAAGCTTCTACCCATTTTTCTTTTCCGACGATGTAGCCACCCGTTTTGGCAAGGCCGCCGCCTGGGTTTTTAATGAGAGAACCTGCCATAAGGTCTGCGCCCACATGACACGGCTCTTGCAACTCAGTAAATTCACCATAACAGTTGTCAACAAACACAATGATGTCCTCATTGATGTCTTTCACAAATGAAATCATTTGTTCAATTTCTTCTATTGTAAAGGATGGTCTTGACGCATAACCTTTAGAACGCTGAATCCCGATGACTTTTGTTTTTTGGGAAATAGATTCTTTGACTTTGTGGAAATCGACAGATCCATCTTGACGCAAATCAATGGCTTTGTAATCGATCTGAAAATCTTTTAATGAGCCTGTCCCTTCTTTGCCGCGAATCCCGACAATCTCTTCTAGGGTATCGTAAGGTTTCCCCGTCATGTAGATCAATTCATCGCCAGGTCTTAGCACACCGAATAAGGCGATGGAAATGGCATGTGTTCCAGAAATGATCTGCGGGCGTACAAGACCGCTTTCCCCTCCAAATACATCCGCATAGATCTTTTCTAATGTGTCTCTTCCCATATCATCGTAGCCATAACCAGTTGTCGGGTTAAAATGAGAGTCGCTGACTTTATGTTTCCGGTAGCTTTCAAGAACCCGCCACTCATTTTGTTCGCTCTTTCGATCAATTTGCTGATGTATTTGTGAAATGTCTTGTTCTGCTTCTGCTGCTATTTTTTCTAAAATGGTGCCATGTTTTAAAGTGTGAAACATCGTGATTTAATTCCTTTCCTACAACATATACTTCTTGATTTGTCCTAATATGGTTTGCTCCTCACCACTAAATCCAGTGATGTCATAAAGCTCTGCTTCCTTTTGAAATTCCAGTGATTCCACCAAGGTTTCTGACTTTAAGGCAGATATGAGTTTCCCTTCATATGCCGGAATCCTTACATGATATGGCTTTAAAAAATCTTTTTTCAGTTCAGCCATGATATCCGCTTTTAACCGCTTCACATCTTCCTCGCGCCTAGCACTGATTAAAATGTGGCGCTGCTTTGAGGAAGGGATAAAATCCGGCCGGATTTGGTCTTTTTTGTTATAGACAGTCAGCATCGGAATACGGTCAGCTTCTAATTCTTCTAAAAGCTTATGAACCGTTCGTTCGTGCCCTTCATAATCCTCATTCGAAGAATCAATCACATGAAGCAAATAGTCTGCTTCTTTTACTTCTTCAAGAGTGGAACGAAATGCTGCAATCAGTGTGGTTGGAAGGTCTTGAATAAAACCAACTGTATCGGAAATCAGCACACTGTAGCCAGATTCAAGTGTCATTTTACGCGTCATTGGGTCAAGTGTAGCAAACAGCAAATCTTCTTCATGGCTATCCGCTTCTGTTAACTGGTTAAACAATGTAGATTTCCCGGCATTTGTGTACCCGACAATAGCGATTTGGAATACGCCATTTTTCTTCCGTCGTTCCCGGTATCTCGTGCGGTGTTCTTTGACTGCAGACAGTTGTCCGTGAATTTCGTGTATGCGGTTTCGAATATGACGTCTGTCTGTTTCAAGTTTTGTTTCACCTGGACCTCTTGCGCCAATTCCGCCGCCTTGTCTTGAAAGGCTGATCCCTTGTCCACTCAGTCTCGGCAAGGCATACTGAAGCTGGGCAAGCTCTATTTGCAGCTTCCCCTCTCTTGTACGGGCTCTTTTGGCAAAGATGTCTAGAATCAATTGCGTACGGTCAATGATTTTCACATCTAAGGCAGTCGCCAAAGCTTTTAACTGGCTAGGCGAAAGCTCGTCGTTAAAAATAATAACGTCACAGTCTAACTCGTCGCAAAGCACTTCAAGCTCTTCCACTTTCCCTTTTCCGATGTAAGTCGCGCTGTCCTGTCTATTTCTTTTTTGTGTCATGATGCTGACAGCTTCACCGCCAGCTGTTTTGGTTAAGGAAGCTAATTCTTCCATAGAATATTGAAAGCGTTCATCCGTTATATGCGGCAGTTGACAGCCGACAAGGATCGCTTTTTCGATCATTTCATGTTCATTCAACGTCAGTTGTTTCCTTTCTGTACTTAAGTTTCAGTAGTACCATCATACCAAACACATCACACGTATACCACCATTCGGAAGGTTTAATTTCTTGTCTCTTTACAAAAAGGATACGCCATTTCAAGAAGGCGTATCCTCTTTCATTTGCAGATCATGGCTTTTAATCGTAAGTAAATCTTTTTTATCATAATGATCCACAAGAAGCAGCCTCATCGCCTGAGTTCGGATCGCTTTTTCAATGGTGTTTCGCACAAAACGGCCGTTGCTGAATTTGGCAGGACTCGTTGTGCTCTTGATGTGCATTAAATAGTCTCGCAGTTTCCATTCTGCCTCTTGGGTAAAGACATATTCCCGATCGGCCATCATTCGTTTTGCAATATCCATCAGCTGATCGACCGTATAATCTGGGAAGTTGATATTGATCGGAAATCTCGATTGCAGACCAGGATTTAGAGAAAGAAAATGATCCATTTCCTTGGAGTATCCAGCTAAGATGAGGATGAATTCATGCTGCTTATCCTCCATATGTTTTACAAGGGTATCAATCGCTTCTTTCCCGAAATCCTTCTCTCCTCCGCGGGCAAGAGAATAGGCTTCATCGATGAACAAAATGCCGCCTAGTGATTTTTTAATCAAATCTCTTGTTTTTTGAGCTGTATGTCCAATGTACTCTCCAACTAGATCTCCTCGTTCTGCTTCAATTAAGTGCCCCTTTGAAAGAACATTCATTTCAAAGAAAAGCTTCCCGACAAGCCGTGCAACCGTTGTTTTCCCTGTGCCAGGATTTCCTTTAAACATCATATGAAGCGCTTGTTTTCCTACCTTTAATCCTTGTTCTTGTCTTTTTTGATTGACAAAAATCCAAGCATAAATTTCTTTTATGTTTCGTTTCATTTCATCCATCCCGACAAGGCTGTTCATTTCTCGTTCTATTTCTCGTAAGATGCTGTGTTTGGCCTCATTTTTTTGCAAGGCCTCTAAGTATTCTGCCTCTGAATCTGCATCAACCAATACTTGCTTTTGTCCATTAAGTATAATGTTGATTTGGCCGTTATTTTTATATGTGACAGCTCGCTCCAACGTATTCACCTCTCGCTCTTCTCTCTATAATCTATTCGGGTGGAGCTGTAATCGTGACAATCGCCCGCACTAGCATCGGTTTACTGTCAAAATGACCCGAGATACCGGTTATTGTAGGGGATTGTGCGGTTTCCCAGGAAATGATGTGCTATTTCCATTGTATTCATCCATTTCGGGCGGACAAACCAACAATTTGTTTTTTCTTAGAAAAATGGCGCTTTTTCTTCCCAAATTGTGCAGAAAAGAGTCTCAATGATTTCCGCATTTTGTACAGGCAATTTTTCTATTTCCTCATAAAATAAAGACGAGGTGATGAATAGATGGTGAAAATTTTTATTGATCCTGGCCACGGAGGAACAGATTCTGGAGCTGCTGCTAATGGACTTTTGGAGAAAAATATCACACTGCAAATTGCGCTTTTTCTGAGAGATATGTTGATTAGTGAATATGATGGGGTTTCCGTCCGCTTAAGTCGTTCAATTGACCAATCCGTCACGTTATCCCAGCGTACGAATGCGGCAAACAGCTGGGGAGCTGACTATTTCGTGTCTATTCATATTAATGCTGGCGGAGGCACAGGTTTTGAAAGTTATGTGTACCCTGGCGTTTCAGCACCAACCACCACGTATCGCAATGCCCTTCATGATGAGATTGTCCGCTCCGTTGATTTTGCCGACCGCGGCAAGAAAACGGCGAACTTCCACGTTCTGCGGGAAACTTCTATGTCTGCCATTTTAACTGAAAACGGTTTCATTGATACGGTAGCTGATGCAAATAAGCTCCGTAACGCTACTTTCCTTCAAGGGATCGCTCGTGCTCATGCCACTGGATTAGAAAAAGCCCTTCAATTGAAAAAAAAAGCAAGTAACCTATATAAAGTGCAAGCAGGGGCTTTCAAGGTCAAAGCCAATGCGGATGAACTAGCAGCTACACTCAGATCCAAAGGATTTGAAGCGCTGGTCGTACTGGATAGCGGCATGTACCGAGTCCAAGCTGGCGCTTTCCGTTCAAAGCAAAATGCAGATGACCTCGTCGCTCGATTAAAGCAGGCCGGTCACGACGCATTCGTTTTTCAATAATCTAAAAAACAAACCGGCTCAAGTCATCTTTAGAGCCGGTTTGTTGTCTATCCAATTATGCTAAAATGTTCACGACAAATTGAGACCATGTTTCAAGACGATCGAAGTACTCAGGCTTTTTCAAATCTGTTACTTTCATCCATTTTCCTGAGATTTGATCTGTTTCTTTTACTTCTACATGAGCACCTGGCGATAATTCAAGGGCTGATAACAGTCCGATGTGCACACGGCCGACACTGTTGTCATCATCATTAATGAGTCCAAGGGTTTTCATCTCAAGTTTGTCTTCTTCTTGAATCGAAAGTTCCTCGTCCAGTTCACGATCGGTATTTTCTTTTAGAATCTCAGCAAAATTTTTTCCTTCAATGAAATTCATATGACCGCCAAAGCCAAGAGATAACTTATGATGTAAGCGCGTCTCTCCCCCGCCTTGAAGTCTTTCATATACATACACTTCGTCCTCACGCTTAATTACGACATAAGGTATCGGCTGTTTGAAGTCAGGATTTTCTTCTGCATCGCCTCTTCGCATCTGCTCGAAGTGTTCTTCGATTTCTTTCATAATGGTGCTGATTGTTTTCTCTTCACTATTCACACCATTAAACGCAAGTGTTTCGTTTTGGAACACGCGTGCGCGCGGTGCAACTAAAATCATTTCGTCCATTTTTCCCATGTTCGGTAACCTCCAGTATGTAACACATTGTTAGAAATGGCAAAAAGCCAAAACGAGTGATGCGTTTTGACTTTTGCGTTTTAATTATGATTCATCTCCAAAGAAGAAATCGTCATCTTTTAACGGCTCAACTGTTGCCTTTTTGTAGCCGTTCCCTTTCATTGAGAAGAAGTCATGTGACTTTGTTTTTGTATTGAGTCCGTTCAATACAATTGGGTTGATCTCTTCTTCTTCAAAGTAAGGGGCAAATCCAAGGTTCATTAACGCTTTATTGGCATTGTAACGAATGAACTTTTTCACATCATGCGATAAATTGACTTGGTCATAAATATCCTCAGTGTAATGAAGTTCATTTTCATAAAGCTCATTAAGCAGATCGATAGAGAAATCATAAAGCTCTTTTTGCACGTCAGGTGTTTGTTTGTTGTAAATTTCTTGTGCTAATAATCCAACATACACACCGTGAATCGCTTCATCGCGCAAAATCAAGTTAATGATTTCACCACTTTGCATGAGCTTTCCTTGACCGTAGAAATATAGCGGGTAGTAAAAGCCGCTATAGAATAGGAAGCTTTCTAAATACACTGAAGCAACCATTGCTTTAAATAAGGAAATCGGGTCATCCTTTTGAATGGAACGGTACAGACCTACAATCATATCTGCTTTCTTTTGCAAGAATTTATTTTTCTTGACCCATTCAAATACTTCACTAATCGTTTCAGTCGGTGCAAGCGTCATGAAGATATTTGAGTATGATTTTGCATGCACGGCATTTTCCATCATGGCCATAAAGTTTAACACGGCTTTACGTTGATGACCGTCCACATGTTCAGCCACTATCGGCATTCCTGTATTTCCTTGTTCTGTATCAAGTAACGTCAGTCCAGCCAGTACCTTCATGTACGTATCTCGCTCTTCTTCACCTAAATATTTCCATGTTAAAAGGTCCCCGTTTAAGGAAATCTCTTCTGGAAGCCAGAATTGCTTGACGTTTTGGTTGTAAAACATTTGTGTAAAATCGTCTTCGTGTTTTGACCAGTTGGCTGCATCATAAATTTTTGTCACGTTAAACTCTCCTTTAATCAAACAACACAAGAAAGACAGCCTTCCTGCCCTGTATCCTTCGTTCTTGCATAATAAAGTGTCTTAATGCCTTTATGGTGTGCATAAAGATCGATGCGGTTTAAGTCACGCGTTGTCATCGTATCTTTTAGGAATAATGTAAAGCTGATTCCTTGATCGACGTGCTGCTGAATGGTTGCGATCATATCGACCACTTTAAACATGTCCATATCGTATGCTTCTTTATAGAAGAACCAGTTTTGTGCTGAAAGTCCTGGCATTGGATAATACGTTTTGCTGTTTCCGTATGTTCTTTCTTCAATACGTTCCATAATTGGCATCACAGACGCTGTTGCCGATTGAACATACGAAATAGAACCTGTTGGTGCAATACATAATCGATAGCTATGGTACATGCCATTTTCCGCTACAAAGTCTTTGAGTGCTGCCCAATCTTCTTTTGTTGGAATGTGCATGCCTTCAAATAGCGCAGCTGCTTTTTCTGTTTTTGGAGTGAAATCATTTTCTACGTATTTATTGAAGTACTCACCTGTTGCATAACCAGAGCCCTCATAACGGTGGAATGTTTCCCCTTTTTCTTTTGCAAGCTCACTTGAACGCTTAATGGAGTAATAGTTCACCATCATAAAGAACGTATTAGCAAAATCTCTTGCTTCTTCACTTTCATAAGCGATTTGGTTTTGAGCTAAATACCCATGAAGGTTCATCGCACCAAGTCCAATTGACTTCATCGCTTTGTTCGCTTTTCTAACAGCTGGTGCATTGCGGATATCTGTTGTTTCAGACACAAGTGTGAGTGAGTCCGTTGCAAGCTTGACTGTTTTTTCAATGGATTTGTTTTTCATCACGTTCATGATATTTAAAGAACCAAGGTTACAAGAAATATCAAGTCCGATCTCATCATCTTGATCATAGTCCGTGTAAGAAGAGACTTCTGAAGCTTGAAGTACTTCTGAGCAAAGGTTTGAGAATTTCACACGTGAAATATGGTTCAGTGCGTGCTCTCTATTCACATTATCTTGGAACATGATATATGGATAGCCTGATTCTGAGCGCAGAACAGCTAATTTTTCAAGAAGTTTTCTCGGATTGACTTTTTCTTTTTTGACTTTCGGGTTTTCTACAAGCTCGTCATACATTTCTTCCATATCCATCTCATCAAGATGCTGTCCATAAGCTTTATAAACTGTATGAGGATAGAATGTGTAAGCTGTTTTATCTTCTCTAGCAAGCTCGATAAATTTATCTGGGATGACGACGCCGATCGAAAGTGTTTTCACACGAACATCTTCATCCGCAGAGATTTTTTTCGTATCTAAGAAATCATTAATATCTCTGTGGAAAATATTCAAGTACGCACTGCCTGAACCTTGTCTTTGTCCCATTTGATCTGCATATCGGAATGCATTATCAAGAAGTTTCATGACGCCTACGACACCTTTGGTCGCATTTTCTACATCTTTGATCGCTTCACCTTTCGCACGAAGCTTTGAAAGGTTCAAGCTGACGCCGCCGCCTAATTTAGACAACTGCATGGAAATATCAATGGCTCTTGAAATATCGTTTAATGAGTCATTCACTTCAAGCAAGAAGCAGCTCACCAGCTCACCACGTCTTTTCCGGCCTGCGTTTAAGAATGTTGGTGTACTTGGCTGATACTCTTGGTTGATCATCAGTTCCACAAACTCAAGTGCTTTCTTTTTGTCTCCACCCGCAAAGAAAAGAGCCACAACTGAAATGCGGTCTTCATAGCGTTCAAGGATTTTCTTTTTGTCATTTGTTTTCAGTGCATAGTCATTGTAAAACTTAAACGCACTCATAAATGATGGGAATCTAAATTTCTTGGCATATGCAGCTTCAAATACTTCTTTAATATCTGACATGCTGTATTGTCTTAAAAATTCTTCCTCATAGTAGTCGTTTTCTATTAAGTAATCAATCTTCTCTTCTAGATTATGAAAGAAGACCGTGTTTTGATTAATATAATCTACGAAATAACTATGTACAGCTTCTTTGTCCTTGTCGAACTGAAACTTTCCTTCTTTTTGAATCATAATCTCGTTATTTAATTGTATCCACTTTGGAACCTGATTTTGTGACAATTCTTTCTACCTCCTGTGTAAACAATTCAACATCCCTTTTTGTTCCGCTTAGTTCAAAGGTGTGCAAAATAGGAACTTGATATTGTTTAGAAATCGTATCGGCGCTTTTGGCAAAGTTATCTCCCCACACTTTGTTCCCACTCACCGCTACACCTAGTAAAAGGTGCGCATTTTTCTCTAAAAATGACTGAGTGGTACCAGGGACTTGTCCAAATCCTGTCGTAAAGGTGACGAGAATAAACGGCGTATCCAAAAACTCTTCTCCAGTCAATTTTCGTTTGTCTGTAAAAGGGGTCTTGTCCAAAAAGCGTTGAACATTTCCTGTTTTTGAATCAAATACGATTTGAATCAATTCCATCACGACCTAGTTTTTAGTATTGTTGATCATTTCGTTATTCACTATATATAGTATACTATGTTTTTTCAAAACACAATATATAGATGCTCGAAACGAAAAAAATCAACCAACCCGGCCGAACATTCATAGCCGAACTCGTACGTTCAAATAAATAGAGCAGAGCAGGTTCTAAAAATAGACTGCCCTACTCCCTATTCAACTGAAACCGAAATCTATCATAACACGAAAAAAAATCGCTTAGTAGACTAGACTTTTTGTTTTATTTTTTGTAGGCATCGCACTGTAAATCTTCTGACACTTCTGTTATTTCCACTTCAACACCTAATTCTTTCAGCACCGCTTCAAGCGCAGAGACGATCGAGGCTTCTCTTACTAACTCTTTCCCGTTTACAGAAACACTTGTTCCATATTCGAAACAGGAGTCATCTTCACAAGTTTGTTCCCAATGATTAATTTTAATTTTGTGTGTCATGAACTCATCCTTTTCTGTCTAGATGTCTGATGCATGTTTATAGTGTAGCGACTTCACATTCATTTGTAAATTTACGTGCTTACTCTTCATCAAAGTCTTCACTATCACCATCATCTTCATCCCATTCATCTATGTACTTTGTCGTAATGAGCGTCAGCTCTCCTTCTTTTTCATCAAACCGGTATACATGTACTTCATCATCTTTCACAACAGCAATGTGATTATTTTTTAGCGCAACAGATGATGGCAAAAGACCATCAACACGGCTCCCATCATGCTCACCAGAATGGTTATGCCAACTTTCTTGTCTCGTTTCGATGTTCGAGATGGTGCATGATCCAAATAAGACAACGATTCCAATCAAAAGAAGGATCACTCTAATCCTTCTTAATTCAAGCTCTGCATTTTCCATATAAATCCCCTCACCCTTTTAAATGTCCAATAAGGATTTATACGCAACTTGGACAGAAAAGTTTCATGGCATGCAAAATAGCCCCTCTGCACTGACAAAAAACGTAGCGGGTTTCGGCCGGTTTATTCGCAGCTGCATGGGGCTATTGGTGAACACGGGTGTTTATTCTAATTCAAGATTTACATTTTTTTGAGGTGCAAATGTTGAAATCGCATGTTTATAAATAAGCTGCTGCTTCCCTTCTGTCTCAAGCAGCACCGTGAAATTGTCAAATCCCTTTACTTGACCGCGAAGCTGAAAGCCATTCAGTAAAAATACTGTGACAAATGTATTGTCTTTGCGGATCTGATTCAAAAATTGGTCCTGAATATTAATCGGTTTCATGTTTCGTCCTCCTTGATTCTGATAACTACAGTTTCGCTTTAAGTCCAAGCTTTCCTGCTATATATGCGAAAATTTCCTCTTTTTTGTCCGAAAAGTGGCAAGGTGGTGTCATATCAAACCAGGTGACATCCATTTTATTACGGAACCACGTAAACTGACGCTTCGCATATCTTCGGGAATTTTGTTTTAATTGCTGGATGGCTTCATCAAGTGAGCAGTTGCCTTGAAAATAGGCATACAACTCTTTATAACCAATCGCTTGAACAGACTGACAATCTTTCAAACCAGATTGATAAAGTGCGCTCACTTCTTCAATTAAGCCTTCATCTAACATCATATCAATTCTTTGATGAATGCGCTCGTACAAAAGCTCTCGGTCCATTTTCAGCCCAATGAAGGCAGTGTCATACAGAGGAACTTCTTGATGCCCGTTTTGCATATCAGACATTTTCTGACCTGTTGTATGGATGATTTCAAGGGCCCTGATCACGCGGCGGACGTTATTCGGATGAATCGCTTTTGCAGCGTCAGGATCGGCTTCTTTTAGCTTTTCATACAGCTTGATCGGTCCATGCTGCTGCTTAAACAGCGTCATCTCTTCTCTAAAAGCAGGATCACTTTTCTCATCAGTAAACGTGTAATCATATAAAACAGACTGAATATATAGCCCAGTTCCACCAACAATCATGGGCGTTTTTCCTCTCGCAGCAATCTCTTTGATTTTTAAGCGGACAAGCTGCTGAAATTCAGCTGTAGAAAACGATTCATCCGGTTGTTTAATATCGATTAAATGGTGCGGAACGCCATTCATTTCTTCAGGGGTGATTTTCGCTGTGCCAATATCCATCCCTTTATAGATCTGCATGGAATCCCCGCTGATAATTTCTCCATTAAATGCTTTCGCTATATCAATGCTCAGCTTTGTTTTTCCGACAGCCGTCGGACCTACTAATACAATCACTGGTTGTTTTTTCATAACATCACTCTCTTTTACAAACTGCCTACAGTATAGCATAACTTCTCTTTCTCTCCTATATACTCCTCGTCACCAGCCAAGTGGTTCATTCCCGACCACTTCATATGTCTTTCCTTTTAAACGGTGCTTATGCGTTGGCCTTTCTTCATCTGGACTGTAAACGACTCCCCCGTATGGAATCGGGACAGAATCGGTATAGGCAGAAAACGTGACTTCCTCAATTTCATGATAGTGCGTCCCGTCCACTCTTGGGATAGCAGGTCCAGTGACGCCATAATATCTATGAAAATGCCCTCTTTCAAATGACGTGATCCCCCGGTAATAATGAGTATGTCTGTCGGTACTGCTTCCATTCACAGGCTGAGAAATACCTTCTATTAAATGATAATGTTCTTCTGTTACATCCGTTCGCGCTTTATAAGCATGAGCATGAGGTGGACATTTAGCCCAATCAGACGGATACAGGCCCATTTTTTATATTCCTCCTTATTTTAGGCATTCACCCAAACACAAGTGGGCCACTCGAATACACTGATGTCAGTTACAGTGATTTTATGTGAAAGGAGTCTTTTTTTATGAATTATTTTGACGCACCGTTTGTTCAAGATGAGATGAGAAGACCTTTTGGATTTGGACGCCCTGGATTTGGTTTTGGAAGACCTGGGTTTGGTTTTGGGCGCCCTGGTTTTGGCTATGGGAGACCTGGATTTTTTGGACCGCCATTTTTAGGTGGTTTTGCTGGAGGGCTTCTAGCTGGGTCGCTTCTTGCTCCAGGATATGGCTATGGTTATCCTTATCCACCGCCATACCCGCCATATGGACCATACCCTTATTATTAATTATGACGATTTAGTGAAAACATCCTCTTATAAAATGAATCGATTGACACATTTGTTTTTCATAGGTTAACATTTACTTTACCGACCGTTCAGTAAAGTAGGTGTTTTTTTTATGTCTAAAACGAAAAAAGAACAAATTTTTGAGGCAGCAGCTCACACCATTCTAAAAGAAGGATTGAGTCAGCTCACCCTTCAGCAGGTGGCAGAACATGCAAATATGACCAAAGCCGGGCTACTGTATCATTTTTCGAGCAAGGAAGACCTGATCCAGCAAATGAATGAGCATGCGGTTGCCTCTTTTCGTCAGCAGCTTGACACGTATCAGGAAACATACAAAAACGAAAAGGCGCCTTATGTACGTGCCTATATATTGGCCACATTAAATGATCTTGATAGGCAAAACACCACACAGCTATGTACAAGTATGCTGGCAACCATGTCATTTGATGAAGCGTTATTAAATCCTTGGCGTCATTTTTATGCGGAATTTAAAGAAAAAGCAGCCGAGGAAATCAATGACCCTGCACTTAGCCAATTGATCCGTCTTGCCTGTGATGGCATATGGTTTTCAGAAATGTTTCAGCTTGAACCATTGAATCGAGAGGAAAAAACCCTTTTACTTCATCGGATTTTACACATTTTAGAGGAGGGATGATGATGATCCTCGGATATCTTTTTTTGGCTATCGCCATTTTTTCAGAAGCGATTGGGGCAGCGATGCTGAAACTATCAAATGGTTTCACACGCTTTAAACCTAGCGCTGTCGTTGTCGCTGGCTATACACTTGCTTTTTACATGCTGTCATTGACCCTTAATATCATTCCACTTAGCATGTCTTACGCCACATGGTCTGGGGTAGGTACCGTCCTCACGGCTTTTTTTGGCGTGCTCTTTTTCAAAGAAACCTTGAACCGTCAAGCACTTATTGGAATGGCAATGCTTGTTTCAGGGGTCGTACTATTAAATATGTCTTAAAGGATGTGAAGTGATATGAAAGGAATGCTTTATTTAACAGGAGCCATTTTGACAGAGGTTTTTGGCAGTACGATGCTGAAGCTTTCGCAAGGTTTTACACAGGTGCTGCCGAGTATGGGGGTCCTGATCGGATTTGGGTGCGCCTTTACCTTTCTCAGTTTGGCACTCAAAACAATTGAGCTGTCATCTGCATATGCCACTTGGTCTGGGGTCGGTACAGCACTTACTGCTCTTGTGGGCCTCGTACTATTTAACGAAACCATTCATATGAAAGGATTCATTGGTCTTGCACTTGTCATATGCGGCGTCATTGTCTTAAATCAATCCAAAAAACAAAAGGAAGAAAAGAAAGAACCATTCGATCAAACCGAATGGACGTCATAAAAAAAGTCATTTTCTCCATTAATCAAGAGAAAATGACTTTTTTGTCTTAATGACCCGCTTTGATGGTTTCTTCTAAAGAAATATGGACATTCCCTTGCACAGCTCTAGAGATCATACATGAGCTTTCAGCTTTATGTGCAAGCTTACGAGCTCGTTCTATGTCCTGTGCAGTAGCAGACTCTTTGAGAATGATGACAGGACGGTGAATGATTTTCTCATATGTAAACACACCGTTTGTCACATCGACAACTGCCTCAGAGCTCATCGATAGATCCTCTTTCTCTAATTGACTCCGCTCCATCATGGCTGCAAGTGTAATGATATAACATGTGGCCGCTGCACCTAGGAGCATCTCATCTGGATTTGTTCCAATACCCGGTCCATCCATTTCTTTTGGAATGGAAATCTCCGTCTTTAACTGTGCACATTCGATTGTCCCCACATCGTTACGCAGACCAGGCCAGCTTGCCTGAAGATGAAAATGATGACGCGCCATATCTGTCTCTCCTTTTGTTATCACTTTTTATAGTGTAACAAGAATTCACCTTGCTGTCTTAAGATGTGCACCATCCTTACGTATATTCTTCATCCAGCACCGTTCGAATCGCCCTGACATACCGGTAGAACGTCTCGTTTTTTGTACTCGATCGCTGCCGAAAATCGAAACTGTCAAATAACGCTTCCCGTTGACTTCTACTAATCTCAAGCTGTACACTTTGCCCTGTTTTTGTAAGATTATTAATATTATGATTGCTCGTTCCGCTTAGGGTTGCGTGTGCAACTGCAAGTTCAGCAGAAAAACCGTTGCGCTCTAATGAGTTCACAATTTTTTCAGCACGGTCATAGTCTGTTCCGCCAACAAGGGTGTGGTCAATTCCCGGCTCCCCTTTATATCCATGAACAGCTAATACATAATCATGTGCTTTTGCCTGTGCGACTCCGATTGGTTCATCGAAGTTTGTACTTGTAATATGAAGTTCTGATGCATTTTCTCTAAAACCTTCAAATAAGTACGTAGAAAAATCGTTATCAAAAAAATGGACAATCTCACTAACGCCGCCTTCGATTCTCCCGCCATGAGGCGACATCACTAGAAGACGGCTGCCGGGCACTGGATTGGATGTGATTTGATAATGATCTGTTGATTCATTCTCTTCCAGTTCTTTAAAATTTCGATACATATCATTTGAACCGCTTTCGTCTTCTCCACCTGATGACACTGGCTCATCATGTTCCTGTGCTTGCATGGTATAATAGACGCCCCATCCGATGACAAGCAGGAGAAGCAAAGCAAAAAACTTCTTCATTCCCGTTCTCCTTTAACAGATTTCTAAGCCGTTTCTATGATTAATATTGAATCATCATTTCTTTTCATTTTTTCCACATTTTCTCTTCAAATTTGATCATAACACTCTAGATCATGAGATTCCTCAAAAATAAGATAATTGCATTTATATACACAGAAACGCCTTTCCTGATTGAAAACAGAGTTAGAATAGTATGACAAACAAATGAAGTTATGTTTAAAATGACCTAGTCCTACCCAGTCTGTTTTCTTTAATTCGTCTTTTTTTTATGCTGATTTGGTTTTTTTCATCTGGAATGAATCACATTTGTATGAGCATTGACCCTGTCTAGAACCCCCTTTTTTCTGCAGAATCCTCTGTTTTACTGGTTCTCTAAGAAGAACTCTCCCACCTATCATCGGCAGTTTTGATATGATTTCCACCTTTTTCTATTATTTTACAAAATGTAAACGCTTTTTCTTTTTGGATGAAATGAGTCAGACGCCAATATGAACAAAAGAAGGGACAAGAATCCGAACGAAGATGCTGTCATGTTCATAACGTAAGAGTGTACGAGAATGGATAGCTAGAATGGAGGGCATCACATGTTTGGATTTTCCATGGTACAAATGGTCAGAACACATGCTAGTAAATTGGATCAGCCTTTAAGAGAGACCGTCCTTCACCTCTATAAGCCTTTTAAGTGGACGCCTTGTTTTCTTCATCGTTTTTTTGAAGGAAGGTTAAAGAAGAGCAAGAAGCTTCGGGTCATCATTGAATTTAAAGAAGATGCAGTCGAAGCAGGTATTCAAAGCACAAAGCAGCTAATGAAAAAAAGCAGAAAAACAAACATCAAAAAACATTTTTCACATATTAACTGCTGCGCAGCTGATCTTACCCCTGCTGCTTTAGAGGAACTCTTAGCAAATGGGGAGCATATTCGCAAAATATATTTAGACAGACAGGTACATGCACTGCTGGATGTGGCGACACAATCAAGTCATGCGGATGAAGTCGTTCGAAATGGCACAACCTTAACCGGTGAAGGCATTACGGTAGCGGTCGTTGACACAGGCATATACCCACATGAGGACTTAGATGGAAGAATTCGCGACTTTGTAGATTTAGTCAAACAAAAAACGAAACCTTACGATGATAACGGTCATGGAACGCATTGCGCTGGGGATGTGGCTGGAGACGGAGCTGCCTCAGACGGCTTATACAAAGGACCCGCTCCAAAAGCCAATATCATTGGGGTAAAAGTGTTAAATAAACAAGGCGCTGGATCACTTTCTACTATTATAGAAGGTGTTGAATGGTGCATACAGTTCAACGAAGACCATCCTGATGACCCAATTCACATTATCAGTATGTCGCTAGGCGGCGATGCGCAGCGTTATGATGACGAACAAGACGATCCGATGGTGCGCGCTGTCAATGCAGCTTGGGATCAAGGGATTGTTGTATGCGTTGCTGCTGGGAACTCCGGTCCTAACAGTCAAACAATCGCAAGCCCTGCCGTGAGTCAAAAAGTCATTACGGTCGGAGCCTATGATGATCGAAATACGCCAGAATCAAGTGACGATGTCGTGGCACCATTTTCGAGCAGAGGTCCAACGGTCTACGGTGAAACAAAGCCCGACCTCCTCGCACCAGGAGTCAATATCGTCTCTCTTAGATCACCAAGATCATTCCTAGATAAACTAGATAAATCAAGTAGAGTCGATGATGATTATACGACGTTATCTGGCACTTCGATGGCGACACCCATTTGTGCCGGTATCTGCGCACTATTATTAGAGCATTCACCAGATTTAACACCTGATGAAGTCAAAGCCTTATTAAAAGAAAATACAAGCAAGTGGTCTGGAGAGGACCCAATGATTTACGGAGCAGGTGCCATCGACGCAGAAAAAGCCATCCAAGAATAAATAAAAAAGCCCTTTACGTTTTTCGTAAAGGGTGTTGTTTTGTCTGTTTTTATGTGTGAAGTCTTTCTTCTACTTGAGCAGCTGACATGTTATGCTTCGTTCTCATACATCTCATCTCCTTTTTGAATGTGCGTACGCGCTTCGATCACAATTTCAAAAAAAGTGGAAGATTCCTTGTACATGTCGCGTTCCTTATAATAATTAGCCGCATCAAGTGCCAATTCCTCTAAATCAGCAAACATTTTTTTGTTTCGTAGTCCCAAAAGGGCTGATCTCAATTGTTCAGAGCTGTCTGTTTCTATATAGAGTGCCTGTAAAAATTGGAATTTCAATTGATAAATTTCATCTCCCAATATAGATGCCTGATTCATGCCTTCCTTTATAGCCTCACTCGCTCGCTCCATATCTTCGAGTTTAAAACAAGTAAGAGCCAGTGAAAACAATGATTTGATCATCGTTGCAGCTTGATCTTTTTGATAAAGTGAAATGGCTTGTTCAAAGAAGACCGTCGCTGTATGATAGGTTCCCATACTATAATGACAAGTTCCTAAGTTATTGAGGGCCATCGCCTTAAAATAAGATGTGCATTCTTTTCTTTCCATTGCTTCACACACTTTTAAAGCTTTTTCTAAATACGGGAGCGCTTTTTGATGCTGACTTACATCAATCCAATTACCTGCCATCACAAAATCGCATTGAATGCTTCTTTTTCCATAAAGCTGATGTTTCTTATAGATGTCTCTCGCTTTTTTCGCATAATGCATAGAAAAATAGGTTTGTTTCATATGATAGTATACTTCAGCAATTTTATAATAAAATTCCGCTTTTTCGATCTCATCTGTCACTAAGATCAGCTGATGTTCCGCATGCTTATAATAGGAAATGGCTTCGATATACCGGTGCTGGGTAAATGCATACATTCCATGGAAAAAATGAAAGTAATAGCCCAATAAACCCGTCATCTCATCTTCTGCCTCTTCAATATCTTTTGGAAAAGAAACCGCTTGAAGCGATTCATTCCCTGCATGGACTGGCGTTAAGTGCTGAAGCATCATTTGATGGCGAAAATCCATGAGAGAATAATAGAGTAATAAATCTTGATCTTCTTCCATCTCATGAATGTCTTCTTCAACAAGGCGCTTCATATCGTTTGCCTGATCAACTTCAAATTTGCAAATATGTGTGTACCATTGATTGATTTTTACACCTACTTCGGAAGATGGTATTTTGTGTGCCATCCACTTCAGCCCCATTCTATCATATCAAACTGATAACTATTATTTTACATAATTTATGATTTTAAGGCAAATTGTCATTTATTTCATATTTTATGTTGATTTTGCACATTTCTATCTTTTTTACCAAGTTTAAAGAGAGTACTTTTGCCCATCAAAACCTTTTTTCTACGAAGAAGGGTCGAATTCTCTAAGCACTTCTTTTAAACCACTGACATAGCGACTAAATGCTTTTTTCTTTCCTTTTCTTGTATCAAAGTTGTCAAAAAAGGCTTTTCTCTGCGCCGTACTAATTTCTAATTGGACACTTTCGCCACTTGCATTTTGATTATTAATGTTGTTTGGATCCGTTCCAGAGAGGCGCTCGCCTTTTTGCACGAGCTCTGCGGAGAAGCCCCTGTCTTTTAGTTCTCGCACAACCGCTTCTTGCATTTTTTCGTTTGTCCCGCCCACAAGTGTATGTCTTCTATCACTTTTATAGCCGTGGATAGATATAGAAAAGGGATATGTTTTAATCATTTGAACCAAAATCGGTTCATCGAATTTTGTACTAGTGATATGCAAATCACGATTGTTGTCTTGTTTTGTCCCTTCAAATAAATACGTAGAGTACTTCTTTTCAAATGCTTCTACAATTTCACTTGTTCCTGGCTCAATTTCACCGCCGTGAGGAGAAAAGACAAGTAAGTCACTTCCTCCTTTTTCATGAAACTCTATCTCATAGCCGTCTCTTTCATGCCGTATAAGCTGTTTAAAACTTTCATATTGATCCCCTTTTTTTCGCTCTTTCTTATACTTTTCTACTTCTTCATGATGTTGTTTTTGCTCTTTATTTTCTTGGATAGAATGGCTGCATTTCACCATTAAAAGAGCACACAGGATGAGAAAGATGAATCCACTTATGAGTAGTCTTTTCATTTCACCGCTCCTTTTCATTCTCTTCGATGTCATCTTATCGCATTATTTTACTATCAATCGCTAAAAGAATTCAAAGAATGTCCGGCTCCTTTTCATGAATCAGGAGAACTTACCTGTTTTTTTATGTTGCCCTAGGTATTTTCGGCTTCTTTAAAACGGTTCATGTGCAAGTAAAAACTAAATCCTATGACCTCATTTTAGTTTTAGTCAAAAACGCCTACAAAATTGGGAATTTTCATCTTTTTTCAAATAAAAAAGCTGTAAACAAAAGGAATATCTCCTTCTGTTTACAGCCAGTCTCTGTATATCCAGCATTAAACTCTTAATTCATTCTCTAATGCTGTCAGCACTTCATCTTGCGACATGCCTTGTGCAAGTGAAATTTCGCTCACTAACATGCCCCGTGCATCTTCAAGCATCTTCTTTTCACTAGAATTTAAGGCTTTTTTCTGATTACGTCTCATCAGATCTTTGACAACGTCTGCACCATCTTCAATCGAACCTGTTTTTAGCTTTTTCAGATTTTCATCATATCTTTGCTTCCAAGTAAGCGTGTCGTCGTTTGTTTCTTCTGCAAAATTGTTCATCACAACTTTCAGCGTAGCTTGATCAGCTACTGGACGTATACCTAGTTGATTGATTCTGCCTTTTGGGACCATCATCTGCATATTCGGCATTTGAATCAGAAAATATTCCTGCGTCTTACCTAAAATCTCTTTTTCTTCCATTCCTTCAATCACACCGGCTCCATGCATTGGATAAACAATTTTATCACCTATTTGAAACAAATCCGCCACCTCCGAAAGTATTCACAATATCATTATAACACATTTCAGCAGAGGATAAAAATTTATATTTTATCATGTTAATTTAGCACTAGTCAATTCTTTTTATTTGAGTTTTTAAAGAATTAGCCTTTTTTTACAAAAGGAGCGCCACCATCCAGTCCTCGTACACCTTTCTTGCATATACTAGCATTGAGTCACATTTAGGAGGGATGACAATGTGCAAATGCAAGAGCAAACATTCCCACTCAAAATGCTATAAAAAGCATGACGATCATCACCATATGGATCCATGTGAAAAAAAGAAGTTTTATCATAAAAAAGATGATTGGTTTGAGAGCGATTTTTGGGATACGTCAAGAAGCTACGATCCCCATTATTTTCCTAAAAGTGTCTGCAGCAGATGTAAAAAGCGTCGCAGAAAAAGACATAGCTTCTCATTTTAGTGTTTGACGCTGCACCTGCTTTTTGTTTTCCCGGCTGAAAAGCCGGTTTTTTTGTTACATGTCGTTCTTTTCTTTCATATGGATAGGCTCATGAAACAGGTGCAGCTCATAAGATATGGCAACCTGAAAAAAAGGATGAGATACAAAATGAATAATATGAATAACCAAACCAACCATTACCATCAAGGAAATCCCTATCACACGTTTGAAAATGTGTATACAGCCAATCATGAGCATATGATCGCACCAAACATGCATGACCATATGAATATGCCAAATCATTATCATACCGGTAAAAAAGATGCTTATAGCGGACACCACCCGCATCATCATTCAGCCTATTCCCCTTTTACGAAGCAGTATGAACCCTATTCAAATGTACAGATGAACGATCACCATCACTTCGGTCACTACGGCGGTTATGGTATGGCTCCCTACCATCCATACGGCTATCATGATATGCAAATGATGATGCCTGCAAATCATCATATGACAGGAAATGCTTACGGAATGAACCAACCAAATGCATTCCTACCCCGTTATTACTAAAAAACAAGCAAAATAAGGGTATAAAATACCATTTAATGACATATAGGAATATGGTAACCTTGTAGGTAAATAATGGATGTAATCATCTATTATTTACCTATAATCAACCAAGGGGGAAGGAAGAAATGAAGAAAACATGGACAATGATTATGATGGGGATGCTTACATTGGTCATGGCACTCTCAGTACCGCTAGCCGCATCAGCTGAAGGGGCTAAAACAGAGGAAAGCAAAGCTTCAACGAATGCAAGGCCAGCTGCCCTTTATGCAAAAATCACAGGAGCAAGTAAACAAGAATGGTCTTTTTCTGACATTGACCTGACTTACCGTCCAAATTCTGTTCTAAGTATTGGTGCAGTTGAATTTACTTTACCAGCAGGCTTTCAAGCCACAACAAAGGATATTATCAATGGAAAAGCTTTAAAAGACAGTTACATTTTGAACAATGGAAAAACTGTCCGCATTCCAGCTCGTTTCGATTTATTCGGAAGTTCCCAATATACATTACAACTTTCTCATAAAGTACTTCCTGCTGCAGGTACATATACGTTCCGCGCAGAAAATCGTGCGATCAGCATCGGTTCCACATTTTATGCAGAGGATACGATTGATATTAATAAACGGCCAGTTGTCGTCACACCGCCAAATCCTTGCGGATGCTAAACAAAAAAAGGCGCTCTTAGAGCGCTTTTTCTCATTTATCACAACTATCGCCGCTGTGTTTACTGCATTTTATATAATTGTTACACCATATCTCATGATGGTCTGTCATCATTTAGTTGGCAAAACCACATATGGCGTTTTTTATTATTATTTTTGCTCTTTTAGTTTTTTAAAAATCACAAATTGATATACGCCAAATAGTAAGGTTAGGATCATAATTGCGGTAAATAGTTGATCGACTGGAAGCAAAAAATATACGACAAAAAAAGATAAAAGCAAAACAAAGTAACCTATATTGAACGCTTTTTTAAATGTCATCATATTCCCTCCTTTTTACATTCATATCACGCTTCACTTAATCGTATAACCAAATAACAAAAACCCCTATCCATTTGAGGAAAGGGGTTATCCTTACAACATGACAGCGGATGTTTATCTTCACATCACAACAACACGAAACAGACTATCGGGTTAAAAAATTAATTAGTGGGCAAACCGATTCACCCACCAGCTAAAATCCTTCTACATCACCCGTTTAAACATTTTTTCCATTTCATATGTGGAATGATGAATTATAATCGGCCGACCATGCGGACATGTAAATGGGTCTTGTGTTTGCCGGAGTTCATCTAATAAGGCTTTGATTTCATCGTGGCGCAAATGACGATTTGCTTTAATCGAGCCTTTACAGCTCATCATGATCGCCGCTTCTTCTCTCAGTTTCTTGATATCCACACGCTTTTCATCAAGTACTTGCTGAATGATTTCTTCGATGAGTTCAGCCTCTTCTCCTTTAGGAAACCACTGCGGATGCGATCGAACGATATAGCTGCCTGATCCGAATGGCTCTAAGAAGACCCCTACTTTTGCTAAAATATCGATATGCTCTTCAATAATCAACATATCGTTTTTTGAGTAGTGAAAGGTTAATGGAACAAGCATTTCTTGCACTTCCTGTTCAACGTCTCCTACCTTTTCACGAAAGTACTCATACTTGATTCGCTCTTGGGCAGCGTGCTGATCGATGATATAAAGACCGCGTTCATTTTGAGCCAAAATATACGTTCCGTGCATTTGTCCAATCGGATACATCACAGGGACACGTTCACTCTCAGCCTGATGCTGGGCTGCACTGTCTTCCAGTATCACTTCGTCATGTTGTTCATGCGAAGCTGCAGATTCCTCTACATATACATGATCAAACGTTTCTTCAGACGATGCTGGTAAAGTCGCTTCCGTACTTTCCGGTTCACGCACCCCGTATGTGTCGTTCTGACTGGTCTCGTATACAGCCGATTCGAGCGAGTCCGGCTCATAGGAAACAGGTGTTTCCATTCGGCTATTCATTGTTTGTTTAGAATCAAAAGATAAGGACTGCTGCTCATTTTTCACTGCTGGCATTGGTGCTTTTTTTGGCACTGAAGCACTTGGAATAAGCTGCTGCTTTTGAAAGACGTCTTTAATCCCTTGTTTGATCAACTCATGAAGTTCCTGCTCTTTACTTAGTCTTACTTCAAGTTTAGAAGGATGTACGTTCACATCGACTAAAATTGGGTCCATCTTCATCTCAATAAATGTAATCGGATGGCGTCCGATTGGGAGCAGTGTATGGTATCCTTCATGAATGGCTTTCACCAGCGGGAAATGCTTGACATATCTACCGTTGACAACAGAAGACATATAATTACGTGATGCCCTTGTCACTTCTGGTAAGGAAATATAACCTTTCACTTCAAAATCAAGTGATTGTACATGTAGTGGCAGCATTTTTTTGGCCACTGCCGTTCCATAAATGGCCGCAAGCACATGCCGCACATCCCCGTTTCCATTTGTTTGAAGCAGCACTTTTCCTTGATGTCGCAAACGAATCGACACTTCTGGATGAGCAAGTGCAATTCGGTTCACAACATCAGAAATGTTGCCAAGCTCCGTATGAACAGTTTTCATGTATTTTAGACGGGCTGGTGTATTATAAAATAAATTGGTGACCACAATTTCCGTGCCGCGACGGCCAGAGGTTTTTTTCTCCGAAATGATCTTCCCGCCTTGGAGAGCTAAGTGTGTTCCAGCACCTTCACCGGTACTTGTCTTCATTTCTAAGTGAGAGACGGAGGCAATACTTGGCAGCGCCTCCCCCCTGAAACCGAGCGTCCTGACACGAAACAGATCATTTTCATCTTTGATTTTACTCGTCGCATGACGCTGAAAGGCGAGCTTACAATCTTCAGCATCGATTCCCACCCCATTATCAATAATTCTAATAGAAGAAAGTCCTGCTTCTTCTACATCGATTTCAATGACAGTACTACTAGCATCGATCGCATTTTCCACGAGCTCCTTCACGACCGAAGCCGGGCGTTCGACCACTTCACCAGCTGCAATTTTATTTGATAGGTCATCGGATAACTGAATAATCTTTGCCATTTCTTGCTCACCTCACCTTACATTATAATTTCTTTTGCAATTCATATAGCTTTGTCATCGCTTCAAGCGGTGTCATATCCATTAAATTAAATGACTTCAATTCTTCGATCACTGCTTGATCTTTGTTTTTCAGCACAGGTTTTGTTTGCGGCTTTTCTTCCACTTCAAAGAAAGAAAGCTGCTGCTTTTCCTCAGCCATTTCTTTTTTCGGGGCTTTAGAGACGCGCGGAATCACTTCATGTGATCCGCTCTCAAGCTCTGTTAAGATGGTCTGGGCTCGATCAATGATCGCATCAGGCAGTTCAGCAAGCTGCGCTACATGGATGCCGTAGCTTTTATCCGCTGCTCCTTCTTTGATTTGATGTAAGAAAACAACTGTCCCTTCATGTTCTTCAGCTCGTACGTGGACATTTTTCAGTTCGCTTAATTGGGATTCAAGTACCGTCAGCTCATGATAATGAGTGGAGAAAAGGGTTTTGGCACCAATATGATCATGCACAAATTCAATGATTGCCTGTGCAAGAGCCATTCCATCATAAGTGCTTGTCCCGCGTCCAATTTCATCAAATAAAATCAAGCTGTTCTTTGTCGCATGTACCATCGCATTTTTTGCTTCGAGCATCTCTACCATAAAAGTACTTTGGCCAGAAATCAAATCATCTGCCGCCCCAATACGTGTAAAGATTTGATCAAAAATCGGAAGGGTTGCCTTTGATGCTGGCACAAAACAGCCAATTTGCGCAAGAATCGAGATCAATGCCATTTGTCTCATATATGTGCTTTTCCCTGACATATTCGGACCAGTAATGAGCAAGGTTTGTCTCCCTTTGCCCATTTGGCAGTCATTCGGCACATACTCTTGATGATCCATCACTTTTTCAACAACAGGATGACGACCATCAATGACTTCCACTTCATCTGATGAAAATTCAGGGCGGACATAACGCCGCTTTTCACTCACAGTCGCAAAGCATTGCAGCGCATCAAGCTCACTCATTTGTTTTGCGAGCAACTGTAATCTAGGAATATAGGCTTTTACTTGTTCCCGAAGCGCAGAAAATAGTTCATATTCCAATTCACTAATATTTGATTCCGCCTCAAGAATAAGGGCTTCTTTTTCTTTCAATTCAGGTGTAATATACCGCTCTGCATTGGCAAGGGTTTGTTTTCTTTCGTAACGGCCTTCTTCTAATAAATGCGTATTTGCACGGGTCACTTCGATATAGTAGCCAAACACTTTATTAAAGCCGACTTTCAACGATCGAATGCCTGTATATTCTCTTTCTTGCTGTTCAAGACGAGCAATCCAGTCTTTCCCGTTTCGGCTCGCATCACGATATTCATCTAATTTTGCATTGTAGCCGTCTTTAATCAAATTGCCTTCTTTTAACGTCATCGGCGGATTCTCATAAAGAGCATCTTCTAATAAATCCAGTAAATCACCGCATGGGTCAATGTCATTTGCTCTAGATTTCGCCATATCCTCTGGGAGAGAATGGATAAGCTCTTTAATAGCCGGCACTTGCTTGAGAGATTCTTTCAATTGAATAAGATCACGGGCATTCACATTTCCAAATGCCACACGGCCTGCTAGACGTTCAAGATCATACACTTGCTTTAAACGTTCTCGCAGATCCTCTCGCTCAAAGAAATGTTCCATCAAAATTTGCACCATTTCCTGGCGTTCTTTGATTTGTGAAAGGCGGATGAGCGGACGATCAATCCATTGCTTCAGCAATCTTCCACCCATTGCCGTTTTTGTTTCATCTAAGAGCCATAATAAAGAACCCTTCTTGCTTTTTGAACGGATGGTTTCTGTTAATTCAAGGTTTCTTTTTGAGTAAAGATCAATTTTCATTGTTTGTTCAAGCTCAAATACTTGAACTTGCTGAAGATGATCAAGACTCCTTTTTTGCGTTCTTCTTAAGTATGCATAGAGTGTTAAAAATGCTATTTTCAGATGCTCGTCAAGATGAGAAACGAGTCGTTCAGCTTCATCTATTAATTCATCGCTATCTTCGTATGAGATGGTCGCTTGGCAGCGTTCCTTCAGGGTTTTCACCGTTTCTTCATCGAGCTGCTTTGATACCACAATCTCTTTTGCACCGACAGAATAAATTTCAGACACAACTTCATCTAACCGTTCAATGAAAACCGCCATGTTTTCACCTGTTGATAAATCGGAAAGCGCAAGACCGTAGCCATTTTGAAAGCTGGAAACAGACGCGATAAAGTTATTTTCGTTTTCATTCAGTCCTTTGCCGTCCATGACCGTACCTGGTGTAATCAGTTGAACGACCTCTCTTTTGACCACACCTTTTGCTGTTTTAGGGTCTTCCACCTGCTCACAAATGGCGACTTTATAGCCTTTTTCTATCAGTTGTTCTATGTATGCAGACGCAGAATGATATGGAACACCACACATTGGAATCGTCCCGCCATCCCTGCTTGTTAACGTAATTTCTAATTCTTGTGCTGCTTCTTTTGCATCATCAAAAAACATTTCATAAAAATCGCCTAAGCGAAAAAATAAAAAGGCATCTTGGTAATCTGCCTTGATCTTTAAATATTGCTGTATCATGGGCGTATAACTTGCCATATTTCTAATCCCTCACTATATTACTTTCGAATTCATACCATCTTTCATTATAGCATAAAAATTCACCTTTTTTCCCTAGATCAAAGCACAAAAAAACTAGGGGGATATGCGCCCTAGTCATCAATTACTCTTCTGGATCACCCGCGAGGAATTCTGGATGAATATCTTCTAATTCCTCATCCACTTCTTCTTCCCATTCGTGATCATCTTTTTCTTTCCAGCTTGAATTGACTTCTACAACAATTTTGGTTTCCCCTACTACTTCAGCAATGAATTCACGCTCTGCTTGAACGACAATTTTATTGCCATTTGGAGAAATGGTGACTTCTAAGCAATTGGGCTGCTGTAAGACTTTCGCAATCACTTCGTGCTCATCATCAAGAAAGTTTTTATCTTTATATCTCAGTTTGATGATATCTACATATTTTACACGTTCTGTGACCACTTCGGTTTTCGTGTTGTCTGCGTAAGAATACCACACGTTAATATCAAATGTACCTTCAATCTCAACTGTTTTACCGACTTTTTCAGCATCGTACTTATGATTAATGATCCAACCGCCTAGGATGCTGGTTGGTTTTTGCGATGGAGAAATGGTGTGTGTGCTTTGGGTAAATTTCCTCCCTTTTGCAACCACCGCTTTTGTAATAATTTCTCTGTATTCAGACATTCCGGCATGCCTCCTTGTTCTTGATCGTTTTATCTTATGCTGGGCATTCGTCTAGTGTGTCACGATTTTGAGTCTCATGTTCAATTAAATTCATTTCTGTTTCAGTGTATGCATGGTCGCCCATAAACTTGCCTTGAAAATTGGAAAAGTTGGAGAGTGGGAGATTGAGGTTGATGGAAGCTGAAGGAGAAAGAAGGTATGCAATTCTTACATCAGAAAACAAAAAACCCCGCATCTGCGGGGTTTTCTCATTTAATGGAGCAACTTGGGGATGAGTTTTTCACTTTTGAACCGGTTTCTCCTAATAAGAGGTCACCGCCGGTTGAAAGAATGATTTCATCCGTTACTTGATTAGAAATTGTGTGCGCTACAAGCTGAAGCAGGGAATTAACCTCTGTTTGTGATTCTTTGAATTCTTGAATCACTGGGATCTCATCCAGTTCTTCTTGCAGGGCATCAATTTTTTCTTCCACTTGTTTTAAGGCTTCATGTTTGCCATAATGCTTTAAATTCACAGCTTGCTTTTGAAGCGCCTTAATTTGATTAATGATCGCTGCAATTTTTGTATTTTCATTGATTTGCGCTTCTGCTTTTTTGAAGAAATCAACTTCTTCTGTTTCAGAAATCATTTTTGCGAGCTCTCTTGCGCGCTCGACAATCTCTTTCTTTGAATAAAGCGTCATTTTAATTCACCTCGATAGCTTCTCCAACCATTTCTCCGTCAAGAGACCAAGTTTTGGCTTGTGTGATTTTCACTTTGACGATGTTGCCAATCGCTTCTTTTGGTGCTTTAAAATTCACAAGCTTGCTTTTACTTGTATATCCGGCTAGGATCTCAGGGTTGTTTTTACTTTCACCCTCTACTAATACTTCGACAGTCTGCCCTTCATATTCCTTCATTTTTTTCGCAGAAATTTCATTTACGAGTGCATTCAGGCGCTGCAGACGTTCTTTTTTTACACGCATTGGCACGTTGTCTTTCATATTGGCTGCTGGTGTTCCTTCTCTTGGAGAGTAAATGAACGTATAAGCCGCATCAAACTCAACCTCACGATAGAGGGAAAGCGTCTCTTCAAACTGCTCATCTGTTTCATTTGGGAACCCAACGATAATGTCCGTTGTTAATGAAGCATTTGGCATTGCCTCTTTGATTTTGCGCACTAGGTCAAGGTAACGTTCACGATCGTATTTTCTTGCCATGAGTTTCAGCACAGAAGAACTTCCTGATTGAACTGGCAAATGAATATGGTCGAGAAGGTTTCCGCCTTTGGCAAGCACTTCAATTAAGTGATCATCAAAGTCACGCGGGTGGCTTGTTGTAAAACGGATTCGTGGAATATCGATTTTACGCAGCTCATCCATTAGGTGACCAAGACCATATTCCATGTCTTCAAAATCTTTTCCATACGCATTCACGTTTTGACCAAGAAGGGTAATTTCTTTATATCCTTCTGCTGCTAAGCGTCTGACCTCTTGAATAATTTCATCCGGACGGCGGCTTCTTTCCTTACCGCGCGTGTAAGGGACGATACAGTATGTACAGAATTTATCACAACCGTACATAATATTCACCCAGCCCTTAATTTTTCCTTGGCGGGCTCTCGGAAGATTTTCAATCACATCGCCTTCTTTAGACCAAACCTCAATGACCATTTCTTTTGAAAGGTAGCATTCAGATAATAGTTCTGGCAGGCGGTGAATGTTGTGGGTACCGAAAATCAAGTCAACAAATGGGTGTTTCTTTAAAATACGGTTAACGACAGATTCTTCTTGCGACATGCATCCGCAGACGCCTAAGATTAAATCTGGCTTTTCACGCTTTAATGCTTTTAAATGACCAAGCTCTCCAAACACTTTGTTTTCTGCATTCTCACGAATGGCGCAAGTGTTTAATAAGATGACATTCGCATCTTCAGTCGAATTTGTTGGTTCATAACCAAGCGCCATAAAAATACCAGCCATCACTTCTGTGTCATGCTCATTCATTTGACAGCCATATGTGCGAATATAAAACTTGCGGCCGTTCCCTAACCCTTGAAACCGCTCGTCAATTTGAAATTGATTGTATTCGACTTCTTCTTTACCCCGTTTTTTTGCATCTTTTAAGGAAGGCGGAATGTACACAGCTTCAAAATATTGGCTGTAGTCCTTCTCGGATTTTTTGTCCGATGAACTTACTTGTCCGCTCGCTTTTCTCTGCTCTTCATTCATGAATTTGTACTCCTTTCAAACCAAGCTCCACCCTACAGTATAGACTATTTTGTCGTGAATTGAAAATAAATTCATATGTGTTTTTTCTATGAAAAATGTCTATTCATCTGGACAGTCATCAATTCTCTTGATCAAAAGAAAAAGAGAGCCTCAGCTCTCTCAATCAAGTATATTCAGTTTTTTTGCTTCTTCTTCGATGATTGTCAGTGCACGGTCAAGCTCTTCTTTTGTGTGCTCAGCTGTGATGATGGCTCTAATTCTCGCTTTTCCTTTCGCTACAGTTGGAAAAGCAATGCCTTGAGCGAAAACGCCGCGCTCGATTAATGCTTTTGAAAACCGGAAAGTGAGTGCCTCGTCTCCAATCATCATTGGAATAATAGGCGTTTCTGTTGGTGCCACCTCAAATCCAAGACCGATGACTTTTTCTTTAAAATAGGCAGCGTTCTCCCAAAGAGTTTCAATGCGCTCCGGTTCGTCTAACAGCACTTCAATAGCTTCTTCACAGGCTCTTGTGACAGCCGGCGGATGTGAGGTGCTGAATAAAAATGGTCTTGCTTTATGCTTTAAGTAGTCGATTAAAACGGCAGAACCAGCGACGTAACCGCCTAGCACACCAACTGCCTTACTAAGTGTGCCAACCTGAATATGTACTCTGCCGTCAAGTTGAAAATGATTCACTGTTCCGCGGCCATTTTCACCAAGTACTCCAGACGCATGGGCATCGTCTACCATCACAAAGGCATCATATGTTTCTGCAAGTCTTACAATCTCAGGAAGCGGTGCAATATCTCCATCCATTGAGAACACACCATCTGTCACGATAAGACGGACGCGGTAATTCATCGATTTCTTTAAAATTTTCTCAAGCTCTTCCATATTAGAATGAGCATATACTTTTTTATCTGCCTTTGTTAAGCGAATCCCATCGATGATTGATGCATGGTTCAGCTCATCTGAAATGACAATATCATCTTTTGTGAGAATACTGGATAAGACCCCTTGGTTGGTCGTAAAGCCTGATTGGAATACAAGGGCTGCCTCTGTCTTTTTAAAAGCTGCGAGCTTTTTTTCAAGCCGTTCATGCATTGTCATCGTTCCAGCAATGGTTCGTACAGATCCTGTTCCAGCACCGAATTCATCAATCGCCTCTTTTGCCGCTTTCATCAGCCTTGGATGTGAGGTGAGACCTAAGTAGTTATTTGAAGAGAGTTGTATGACGGATTGTTCATTTAGTGTCACCGTGGATGATTGTTTGGAATCGATTTCTTTCAGTGTTTGATGGGTGCCTTGCTGCTTCATTGTGTCCAATTCATCTTGTAAATACGTAAATTCTTTCATCATTTCGTCCCCCTTTGATATGATGGCATGATCAGTACGACCTTCCCGCACGTACCATTTCTCATAAGTTCAAATCCCTTTTCAAAATCTTCAAATGGCAGCGTATGGGTGACAACCGGCTGTACATCAATGGTATTCGTTCTTAAAAGTTCAGATACTTGACGCCACGTCTCAAACATTTTTCTCCCCGTGATCCCTTGCACGGTTAATCCCCTAAAAACAATTTGATTCGTAATGTCAATGGTTACCGGCCGCTCTGGCAAACTTAGTATATTCACTTTCCCTCCATTTGCACAAGCTTCGAGTGCTTGATTAATCGCAACGGGATGTCCTGACATCTCACACATCACGTCTGCCCCTTCCATCCGCGTGAGCTGCTTGATCATGGCAACAGGATCATCTTTTCCGATATCCACGATATGATCTGCACCCATTTTACGGGCAAGATCCAGTCTGTATTCATTTTTATCAACAGCGAACACTTGGACAGCCCCGGAGGCTTTTGCAACCGCAATCGCCATTAAACCAATGGGACCACAGCCAAAAATCGCCACTGACTTTCCTGAAACAGGTGTATGCAGAACTGTATGAACAGCATTTCCAAGCGGCTCTTGAATAGATGCAAGTTCCACTGGCATTTGAGCTGGATTATGCCACACATTTTGTTCTGGTACTTTGACATATTCAGCAAAACAGCCATCAATGTCTACCCCTAAAATTTTCGTATCGCTGCACAAATGCTGCTGACCCGTTAAACACATATAACACTGATTACAGACAATATGCGTCTCAGCCGATACAAAATCCCCTACTTTTGCTCGTGAGACTTGGTTCCCCGTTTTGACAACTTCCCCTGTGAATTCATGACCAAAAATGTACGGTGCTTTGACTCTCCCCTTCGCCCAATCATCCCAATTATAAATATGCACATCCGTTCCGCATATCGATGTAGCCTTTACCTGGATGAGCACTTCATGATCACTTATTTCTGGAATCGGCATTTCCATCATCGCCGCTCCGTAAGCGCTTTCTTTTTTGACAATCGCTTTCATCGTTCCACACATGACGTACAACCCCTTTGTTAAAAAACTTCTCCTAATCCGATCTTATCATGTCTTATTTTAGACGTAAATACCGCTGTCTTTCAGGAGAAGACAAATGAACACTCCACATATTTTTTTAGATATTTTTCTAAAAAAAAAAAGCAAATCTCCTTTTATTCGGAGATTTGCTTTTAAGTTGTCAGCGTTTTTTTGAAACGGCCACATATAAAGCCGGCACAATCAGTAGTGTCAGAATCGTTGAGAAAAAGACACCTGATACGATGCAGATCGCTAGCGGCTTAAAGAGTGGATCATTACTTAAAGCAACGGGCATAAGAGCGACAAGTGCTGTAAATGCTGTCAGCAAAATAGGTCTAATCCTTGCTCTCCCCGCTTCAATCACAGCTGCCTGTTGATCGAGACCTTGCTTGCGCCGCTGTTCAATAAATTCAAACAAAACGACCGCATTTCGGACAACAATACCTGCCAATGAGACAATCCCCATTGTGGCCATAAAGCTAAACGGCGTTTGAGTGACAAATAGTCCAATAATGGCTCCGGATATCGCTAAGTAAACCGTTCCAAGAACTAATAGCGGAAGCATGAGTGAATTGAATTGGAAAGCGATGGTCACATAAATGAGCAGCAAAACTACCCCAAATAAGAGACTAATTTCAATAAAGAATTGGGTTTGATCTTCATTTTCTCCGCCCTGAGAAATGGTCAAATTCTTCGCTACATCGCTTTTCCCAACTTCATTTATGACTTCTGTCATATCGGCTTTAAACGTATCTGATGTACCAGGATATGCCTTTAACGTGATCGTCGGCATCCCGTTTTCATGAGGAATGCTTTCATACTGCTCTGTTTCTTTTTCCTTTACATATCGGCTAAGCGGCTCCAGTTGAGGCATGCCACCTTCATTTGCACTCACAGGCACCTTGATGTCTTTTAGCTTCAGTCCGTTTTGATGTGTGCTCATGTCTTGTTTCACTACGAGGTCGATGTCATCTGTTCCTTGTTTAAAGGTGCCTAATGGAATTCCTTCTGTAACAAGGCCAAGCTGTCTGCTGACAAACTGAGCAGTGAGCCCATCCTCTGCCATTCGGTCACGATTTAATTCAAATGAGATGGTTTTCACCGGCTGATTGACATCGTCTGTGATCAGGCTCGCTCCGCTTTCTTTCATTTCTTTTGTGAGCTTCTCTTTCACATCCACGAGCTTTGAAAATTGTTCTCCTGCAATGGTTACGGTCACAGGCGCTCCAGTTGGCGGACCTTGAACAATGGTTTTCATAAAGATATCAGCATCTTTAAATTTCTTTCGCAATGGCTCTGTCATACGATCGATCAATGCTTTGCTTGTCATCTGCTCATTGTCTACTCTGACAACAATCTGACCAGTATGATCACTTGCGTTTGAAATGCTTTCATTAAACAAGTTCGGCACACCGCCGCCTGCAAAAATGGCCGTCTCTTCAATGCCTTTTTGCTGTTTGATCTCTTGTTCTATTTTCTCTAATGTGTCATTTGTTTTATCTAAGGTTGTTTCACTTGGAAGTGTCACAGTGACAACAACTTCTTTCTTATTCGCCGCAGGGAAAAACTCAAATGGTGTGGCGAAAATAAGCAAAAAGGCAAGTGTGGCAACGAGCAAACCACTTAATCCAATGAGAAGTGGCCGCTTCACGATGTTTGTCAGTACTCGATCTGCATAAAAATCAGCTAATCTTTTTAATGGTTTGCCTAAAAAGCCCGGTTCCTTTTGAATCTTCTTGTTCTTTCTTTTTCGGTTTGCTGTATATTGATACACTGGCACAAGTGTCAATGAAATAACCATTGACGCAAGTACAGTTGTGACTAGAACAGACGGTAACGCTCGAATAAATGAACCGTTCGCACCAGAAAGGAAAACAAGCGGCAAGAAGGCAAAGACAACTGCCAGTGTTGACGTTAAAATGGATCCAGCCACTTCTTTTACACCTGCAATTGTTCCTTTAAGCGGACTTTCGTATTTTTTCATCTGCCTTAAAATATTATCGTTGACGACAATGGCGTCATCTACAAGTATCCCTAGGGCAATGATAAAGCCAATAATTGAAATTTGATTAAGGTCCACTTGTAAAAACGGCAGCGGGATGGTTCCGATCGTTATGGATAGCGGAATCGCAAGTGAAACGATAAACGCACCACCAATGGTTAGACCAAGTGTGGTGACGACAATGACGGCGATGACAGCCACGATCGCTTCTTTGATTAAATCGTTAAAAATAGCATCTACTTCACTTTTTTGTGAATAGTAGTCTATCCAATCCACACCATTTGGCAGCTCTTTCTCTTTTTCAATGACCGCACTGACTTTGTCATACATTTTAGGAATATCCAGTCCTGGCTTGATATTGACTGTAAATGAATAGGCTGGCTTTCCGTTATATGAAACGATATCACTTTTCTCTTTTTCTACTTCTTTTAAACGACCAAGCTGACCGATTGTAACAGGCTCTCGGCTCGTTTTTGAGAAGATCTCAATCTTTTTGATTTGATCTAAACGATCATAGGCATCAATGGACAGCTTGACCTTTTCTCCATCTGCCTGGACGTCACCTAGAGGGGATGTGTCAAATTCTTGATTGATGGCATTTGTGACATCGGTCACGTTTAACCCGTTATCCTCCAGTTTACTTGAATCCAAGTTCAATATTGCTTGTTTGTCATTGAACCCTTTGATGACGACTCCATCAACACCTTTGATGTCCTCCACTTTTTCTTTTAACGCACGCAGCGATTCCTGACTTTTTGCTAAATCAGATGAGTTACTTGCTACAATCATATAAGAACCAACTGGCACATTGCCAAACTCATCCTTTACATCTGGCTCCATCACACCATCTGGAAAAGAAGAGGCGGCATTTGTGGTTTCACTCTTGATTTGACTTGCCACCTTTTGAAAATCGGCTTGATCATCAATTTCAAGCACAATATTTGAGAAACCAATAGCAGAAACAGAGCTTGTCTTCTCTACACCATTGATATCAGAAATGGCCGACTCGAGCTTATTGGTGACATCACTTTCTACCTGTTTTGCATCAGCACCAGGGAAAACAGTCGAAATGGTTACAATATTTGCTTGAAACTCTGGCAGTTCTCGTTTAGGAAGCTGTGTAAACAAATAACCTCCAGCAATGAGAACGATAAAAAATAAAATAAAAACAAGCTTTCCCCTTTTTAAAAAAGCTTCAATCATTATTTCACCTACTTAAATATTTATTTTTGATGAAGTATTTTCAACTTAATCTTAATTTATCATCATGGTGAAAAAATGCAAGCTCTAATATGTCATTTTCTATCTATTTTGTGAAAGAAATATGTTATATGAGAAATGTATAGCGGTAAACAAAAACAACCTGCTTACATGATGTAAGCAGGTTGAAAATAATAAAATTAGAATTATCGTGGTTCAACAATCAGTTTGATTGCTGTTCTTTCTTCTCCATCGATAAGAATGTCAGTAAAGGCTGGAATGCATATCAAATCCACTCCGCTAGGCGCAACAAATCCCCTTGCAATGGCGACAGCCTTGACCGCCTGATTCAGTGCTCCAGCGCCGATAGCCTGTATTTCCGCTGCACCGCGTTCACGTAAAACGCCGGCTAATGCTCCTGCTACTGAATTTGGATTTGACTTTGCTGAAACTTTTAAAATTTCCATTTTTGCTCCCCCTTAAATTTACAATGGATAAGTGAGTGTTCATTAGAACAATCTTTGTTAGATGTTGCTATTTTTTTGAAAATCCATCCCCAAAATGTTTTTCAAAAATAGCAGGCTACCTACCATTTTTACTATATTCACGATAGAGGGCGCATATTCCTTCTTTCTGATTAATATTTTTCTGAAATAAATATGTGAATATTTATTCAAAGAAAATATGGTCATCATTTATCAAAATTCGATCAATTTTGACAGCTTTTTTCGACGATTCGTCAATTTCTACGATCACTGCACTTAATGTCGTGCGGCCTTCTGCAATTTCAAAACGGACAGGGAGGCTCGTTTTAAATCGTTTAATAATCGTTTCCCGATCAACACCTAAAATACCGTCATAAGGACCAGTCATGCCAACATCCGAAATATAAGCAGTTCCTTTTGGCAAGACGCGGTTATCTGCTGTTTGAACATGTGTATGTGTTCCAACGACACATGATGCACGGCCATCTGTATACCAACCCATTGCTTGCTTTTCACTTGTGGCTTCACCATGAAAATCAATAAAAATAAACGGTGTACGTTTTGAAGCTTCTGCTATGAGCTCATCTACTTTTTGAAATGGGCAGTCAATCGGAGGTAAAAATGTGCGGCCTTGCAAGTTGATGACAGCTAGTTCTTTACCTTGTTTTTTAATAAAAGTAAGCCCTTTCCCTGGTGTACCTTGCGGGAAGTTTGCCGGACGAACAATATGGGGTGCATCATCGATGAAATCGAAAATGTCTCTTTTATCCCATGTGTGGTTCCCCATCGTGAGCACATCAGCCCCAGCTTGAAGCAGCTCGTGATAGATTTTTTCAGTAAGACCTTTCCCATGAGCCGCATTTTCTCCATTGACAATCGTAAAGTGTGGCTGATATTTTTTCTTTAGCTTTGGCAAGTATTCTTTCAGTGTATCTCTGCCAGGTGAACCAACGATATCTCCAACAAATAATATTTTCATACGTTTTGAACCCTTTCTCTTATAAAATGATCTTCTTATCAGTGTTGCATATTTACACAAAAAAATAAAGCGGCGCTAAGCGCACCGCTCTATTTTGCATACTCTACTGCGCGAGTTTCTCGAATAACTGTCACTTTAATGTGACCAGGGTAATCGAGCTCGTCCTCAATCCGCTTACGAATATCCCTTGCTAGACGGTGAGCTTCAAGATCATTAATTGAATCTGGCTTCACCATAATACGCACTTCACGTCCAGCTTGTATCGCAAACGATTTTTCAACACCTTCATAAGATTCAGAGATGTCTTCTAATTTCTCAAGTCTCCGAATGTAATTTTCAAGCGTCTCACTTCTTGCACCAGGGCGTGCTGCAGATAATGCATCGGCTGCCGCAACAAGAACAGCGATAATAGATGTCGGTTCTTGGTCACCATGGTGAGATGCAATACTGTTGATGACAACAGGATGCTCTTTATATTTCGTCGCAAGCTCAACGCCAATTTCCACGTGGCTTCCTTCTACTTCATGATCAATGGCTTTTCCAATGTCATGCAGAAGACCTGCTCGTTTTGCAAGCTTTGCATCTTCTCCAAGCTCTGAAGCCATGAGACCTGCAAGATGTGCAACCTCAATTGAATGCTTCAGGACATTTTGTCCATAACTAGTACGGAATTTTAAGCGACCGAGAATTTTGATGAGATCCGGATGCAAACCGTGAACTCCGACTTCAAATGTCGTTTGCTCACCCATCTCGCGGATATAATCATCGACTTCACGGCGTGATTTTTCCACCATTTCTTCAATTCGTGCAGGATGAATACGTCCATCCTGGACTAGCTTGTCCAGAGCTATCCTCGCTGTTTCACGTCTTATCGGATCAAAGCCCGATAAGATGACAGCTTCAGGTGTATCATCAATGATCAGGTCAATACCTGTTAACGTTTCTAACGTACGGATATTTCGTCCTTCACGTCCGATAATACGACCTTTCATCTCATCATTTGGAAGATTGACTACAGATACTGTTGTTTCAGCTACATGATCAGCTGCACAACGCTGTAACGCAAGTGAAAGAATGTTTTTCGCTTTTTTATCAGCCTCTTCTTTCGCCCGGTTTTCAGATTCTTTCGTCATGACTGCAATGTCGTGGGAAAGCTCATTTTCAACTTGATCCAGAATGATTTGTTTCGCTTCATCTCGAGTTAGACTAGAAATACGCTCCAACTCAGCTTTCTGCAAACGAATCATATCATCCACTTTGCTTTCCATCTCTTCAATATGTTGTTGTCGTTCATTCAGAGAATGATCTCTCTTCTCCAACAGGGACTCCCGTTTATCTAAAGATTCGTCCTTGCGATCAAGGTTTTCCTCTTTTTGAAGTAAACGGTTTTCTTGTCTTTGAAGCTCATTACGTCTTTCACGAACTTCTTGCTCCGCCTCTACACGAAACGAATGAATTTCATCTTTCGCTTCTAAGAGCGCTTCTTTCTTCAATGCTTCCGCATCACGCTTTGCATCCTCAACAATTTGTTCGGCCATGTTTCTTGCGCCGGATATTTTTGCTTCTGCAATGGTTTTACGAACAAAGTAGCCAACAACTAAACAGATTAGGCTCAGCAAAATGGAGATGATCGTAAACATCGTAGGCGACATATTTTCACCTCCTCTTGCTATGAACTTGGTTTTACAAATAAAGTGTCGGCATGTACATTGTTTTGTGTCTCAACATACAGGGCCTTCACAGGGAATGAGATCCTCACTGCCCTTGTCAAGTTTAAATTAGTTATCAATCATGTTAAGAAAAACAAGTGATACATTCCCATTGTAATTGTGTCGGAAATACTTGTCAAGCTAGTCAGACTAAGGCGTAAGTCGTTATTTCAAGCAAAGACAGAACTTTTGACCCGCTAGCTGTTATGTAATTGTAAAAAAAAGACGCTTTTCAGCGTCTTTTTAGTCATTCAATTCCAATTCTTCTTGTCCTTCTTCGTCAGTTGATTTCACTCCGTTTGTATCCAAACCGTAGTGCTCCCTGATCTGCTCTTGAATCATAAGAAGAATGTCTTTATTCTCTTTTAGGAATTGCTTCGCATTTTCACGTCCTTGTCCAAGACGTTCCTCTTGATAAGAATACCAAGCCCCGCTCTTTTGTACGATATCTAGTTCGCTTCCAAGGTCGATGATTTCTCCCTCTTTCGAGATCCCTTCACCGTACATAATGTCTACTTCGGCAATACGGAATGGCGGTGCCACTTTGTTTTTCACAACTTTAATTCTCGTTTTGTTCCCCATAATGTCGTTCCCTTGTTTCAACTGTTCAGCACGGCGTACTTCTAAACGAACAGATGAATAGAAC
This sequence comes from Bacillus sp. 22483, assembly GCF_052044605.1. Lineage (NCBI taxonomy): Bacteria > Bacillati > Bacillota > Bacilli > Caryophanales > Bacillaceae > Bacillus > Bacillus sp. 22483. The sequence goes on from NZ_JBQENU010000002.1 coordinate 65,498, forward strand.
TTAAGTGCACGTCCACCAGGCGTTGTTTCAGGATTACCAAACATAACCCCTACTTTTTCACGAATTTGGTTAATAAAGATCGCAATTGTTTTTGATTTGTTGATAGCACCAGATAGTTTACGAAGTGCTTGAGACATCAAACGTGCTTGAAGACCAACGTGTGAATCTCCCATGTCTCCTTCGATCTCTGCTTTTGGTACAAGAGCAGCTACTGAGTCAATGACAACAATATCAACTGCACCACTACGAACAAGTGCTTCTGCAATTTCAAGTGCTTGTTCTCCTGTATCCGGCTGAGAAAGTAACAACTCATCAATGTTGACACCTAATTTTTGAGCATAAACTGGATCTAGCGCATGCTCCGCATCGATAAATGCAGCTTGTCCCCCCTGCTGCTGAACCTCAGCAATCGCATGAAGTGCTACTGTCGTTTTACCAGAACTCTCTGGACCATATACTTCAATAATACGACCGCGAGGGTACCCACCTATTCCAAGCGCAGTATCAAGTGCTAACGAACCACTAGGTACTGTTGAAATACGTGTATCTGTTTGCTCTCCTAGTTTCATAATAGAGCCTTTACCAAACTGTTTTTCTATTTGTTTAAGAGCCATATCTAAGGCTGCTTGACGATCACTCATTCTATTGTTTCCTCCTTTATCAATTCCACTATCTATACTATACCTTGTTTTACGTCATTTGCCAAGAAAAAAACGAACACATATTCGATTTTTTCTTGGCAGATTATTTAAGAAAAGAGCTGTTTCTATTAGAAAAAACGCTCTTTTATAAAGGAGTAAACCTCATAAAAAACAAAATTAACTTTCTTTTAATAATTTGAGAAGGTGGTGCAAACCATATTTCACAGCACGCTTGCGAATGCCTGATCGACTGCCAGTAAACATCCATTCAAACACGTCTGTCTGATCTTTTGTCGATAGCCCGATAAATACTTTTCCAACCGGCTGTCCTTCGTGTGGTTCAGGACCTGCCACACCTGTAAAGCTAATACCGATATCGCTTCCCGTCAGTTTTCTAACGCCTTCTGCGAGCTCTAACGCACACTCTTTGCTAACAGCACCATGAGAAGACAATGTTTCTTCACGGCAGCCCAGCACTTGCTGCTTGACTTGATTTGTGTAACAAACCACACTGCCGTTTAAAATGGATGATGCCCCTTCGAGATCTGTCAGCCACTCTGAAAACATACCACCAGTCAGGCTTTCAGCCGCTGCTACTGTTTTCCCGTGTTCATGCAAGGCCTTTGAAGCTTCAAAGGCCAGAGATGTATCACCATATCCGTAGAAGTACTCGCCGACCCGTTCTAAAATTTGTGCTTCTGTTTCTTTTAACAGACGCTCTGTTTCTTTTTCATCCTCATGCTTGGCTGTCAGCCTTAGCGTCACTTCCCCGTCAGCTGCAAGCGGTGCAATCGTTGGATTGGTCTGTGCATCAATTAAATCTTCAAGATCTGTTTCCAGTTGAGATTCACCGATGCCAAAGAAACGCAAGACTACAGACACGATTTTTTCCTTTAGGCCAAGTTTTTCAGAAATAAGCGGCTTCGCTTCGTTTTCAAACATCGGGTGCAATTCACTTGGCGGTCCAGGGAGCAGAATGTAAAACGTATCTCCCTCTTGTATAAACATGCCAGGTGCCATTCCGAAACGGTTTACGAGCACATCAGATCCCTCTAGAACGAGCGCCTGTTTACGGTTGTTCGGCGACATATCACGTCCGGTTTTACGGAAGTATTCTTGAATAGACTCAAATGCTTCTTCATTTAGCACAAGCTCTTTACCGAGCGTACTCGCAATGGTTTCTTTTGTTAAATCGTCTTTCGTTGGTCCAAGACCACCTGAGAAGATAATAAAATTTGATCTTTCCTGTGCCACTTGAATGGCCCTTTTTAAACGCTCTGGATTGTCACCAACAGCTGTGTGGTAATAAACATTCACACCAATTTCAGCTAGTTGTTTGCTGATGAATTGTGCATTCGTATTCGTAATTTGCCCTAGCAAAAGTTCGGAACCGACTGCAATAATTTCTGCTTTTCTCTCTGACTTCAAAGCGTACACGTCCTTTTTAGTTAGAATTCTTTAAGGCTTCCCAGTTTTTCGCAAAGTAATCCCAGCCTGAGACAACAGTGAAGAACACCGCTACCCACATAGCAAGATCACCAAATGGGAATGATACAAGTTCAAACGGCAGGTTATGCAAAAGAAGTGCCGAAATCGCAATGATTTGCGCCCACGTCTTCACTTTTCCAAGCATATTGGCTGCGACCACTTCACCGCCTCCAGCTAAGACAAGCCTTAGACCTGTTACAGCAAATTCACGGCTAATGATTACAATTGCCATCCATGCCGGTGTGAGATTGTATTGAACAAGTATAATTAAAGCCGCTGAAACAAGCAATTTATCTGCAAGCGGATCTAAAAACTTACCAAAGTTTGTGACTAAATTGAGCTTACGTGCATAGTAACCATCAATCCAGTCGGTTGTCGAAGCGACAATAAACAAGATCGCTCCAACAAGGTGAGTGACTTCGATGCTGACGTCACCAAAGCGCGCAACACCCCAATCTAATGGAGCAAGCATAATCAACATAAACACAGGAATCAAGGCGATCCTAGAAAGAGTAATTTTATTCGGTAAGTTAAACATGAATTCCAATCCTCCAATAAAGCATTTTTTTATGTATATAATAGTAGGAACAAAAGAAAAGTCATCTACTTGCTTAAGATGACTTTTCCTTTCCTTTATTCACAATCACAATGTTTTGTGTCATGGTGTTTTTAGGGTCTAATTCGTACTTCAGCGTTTCGTCATTGACTTTAATATCGATTCCCGATGCATTTCCTAAGCGGATATCGACTTGGGAAAGATCAGTCAAGTCTGTTTTAAACGATTCGCCATCTTTCAATTCACCCATCTTCAGCACTTTTCCAGATTCGTCTCTCACACGAAGCCATGAAGCTTGTGAGGCAGAAATGGTTAGCTCCATCTCTTCTGCACCTGATACTTCATACGTTGTCGTAGAACCCTCTGTATTCGTCGCCTTCAAAGAAACATCTTCATCGCCTTTAGATGAATCCTTTGAGGAATCGTCTTTTTCAGATGATTTTTCTTGATCATCTGACGAAGCTTTTTCCTTTTTCTTTTGATCCTTTGCCAGCGATGAATCCTCAGACACTTCGTATTTTGATTCTGATTGCTGAGGAGCCGCCTGATTATTTTTCTGTCCGCTATCATGATTAACCGCTTGAACGATCACATAAATGATAGCGATCACCACAAGGATCCCTCCAATGATTAAAATCGTCGGAAGCAGCTCCAGTACCTTTGAGGCAGGCTTTGGCAGCTCTCTTTGCGGTTTAATATTTGATAATTTATCAGACACTTCATCGTTATACGTACTTGGTACATCTTTACGAAACTCTTCGAACAATTGTTCAGGATTCAGTCCAACGGCTTCGGCATATTGTTTAATAAACGCTCTGACGTAAAATTTACCTGGAATGATATCATAGTTTCCTTGTTCTATTGCTAGCAAATAGCGCTTTTGGATTTTGGTAGCCGCCATCAGATCCTCCAGCGACATCCCTTTTTCCTCTCTGGCCTCAACGAGCCGTTTTCCCAATTCAGTCAAAACAAACACCTACCATTACCATATTAAAAATCGAAGCCAGAAAAACCAGAATGATCAAACACTTGTGGTTCTTCAGCGTGCTCGTATGTAATTTCTTCGTCTGCACTATTACGCAATTCAATGATGTAGTCGAAATCATCCATTGTATATTCTGAATTTTGAATAAAGATATCTGGATGCTCTACCACCTTTGTAGCAGGCAGTCTCATAATTTCTCTTAAAAGCTGTAAGTGCTTTTCAGAACCTCTTCTTGTCGACACAATCCCATCAATAATAAAGACGTTATCTGGGCTGTATTCATCTGCAATCAGCTGACTGCGAATGGTCTGTTTCAAAAGAGTCGACGATACAAACAGCCATCTCTTACTTGCACATACACTTGAAGCAACAATTGATTCTGTTTTTCCAACCCGCGGCATTCCACGAATTCCAATCAATTTATGTCCTTCTTTTTTAAATAATTCAGCCATAAAATCGACAAGTAGACCAAGCTCGTCCCTTTCAAAACGGAACGTCTTTTTGTCATCCGCATCACGCTGAATGTATCTTCCATGACGAACAGCTAAACGGTCACGAAGTTTTGGCTGTCTTAGTTTCGTTACTTTTATCGTTTCCATTGTATTTAAAATTGATTCAAGCCGCTTAATTTGATCTGTGTGGTCACATCGAAGAAGCATGCCGCGTCTTGATACATCAACACCATTAATTGTCACAATATTAATTGAAAGCATCCCCATTAAAGAAGAAATGTCTCCTAAAAGTCCGGGACGGTTCACCTGTATCTCATATTCAAAATACCATTCGAGCTTTGCCAAATGATATTACCCCCTTCATTGTGGCAAATTTTTACCTTCCTTTATCATAAAGCATTTTCACATTTTTAGAAAGCACAATGTTGTGAAACAGTTAAAATAAAAAGAGAGGCACAAACGACCCCTCTTTTTGTTTAGTGCGAGCTATTATTTTCAACCAGTTTGACCATCATATTGGCAATTGCGCGCTGCTCATCTTCTGATGCGACGCTCCAAAGGTCAGCAAGTACTCTTTCTTGCTCATTCTTTGCTTCAACTTCATTAGCCAGGTATCCGCCAATTTCATACGCAAGGTTATTGATGGTATCATCTGATAAACCTTTATCCTGTGCATGATTTAAACGGTCACCTAAAAAGTTTTTCCAATGGTCCCAGCTCTCAAGTACAGACATGTCGATTCCTCCATTCGAAAAGATGAATTACAGCCATAGCTTTTGTCATGGAGAGACGAATTATACACGTTTTTTAACAGTACCAGCCGCCATTTACAGATAAAATTTGACCTGTGACATAACTTGACTGCTTGGAGGCAAGAAACCAAATGGCATCGGCTATCTCTTCAGGTGCGGCAAGACGACCGAGTGGAATCTCCTCTTCCATCATCGCAAGGTCTTCTTGTGTGAAGCTTTTCATCATATCAGTCTGAACCGCACCTGGTGAGACTGCATTTGCTCTAATTCCACTTGGGGCAAGCTCTTTGGCAAGCCCTTTAATGAAAGCATTTTGAGCACCCTTGACCATACTATACAGCACTTCACACGAAGCACCCGTTTCCCCCCATATTGAGCTAACCGCAATAATATGACCTGACTTTTTTTGGATCATGGCAGGCAAAATGGATTGGGTAAGCTCATATGGACTTGTCACATGAAGCTGCACCATGCTGGCTAGAACTTCTTTTTCAGTATCTGTCACTAAACCAACATGACTCTTTCCGCTATTTAAAACAAGAATATCTGGATCAAGCGGCAGGCGGCTGACAAGCTCTGCTGCTCCGCCTGTTTTCGCTAAATCAGCTTGAACGACGTGCGTTTCTACTTGATATGTTTCTTTGAGATCAGCGGAAAGACGACTAGCCGCTTGTTCATTTTGATGATAATGGAGCATCAGATGGCAGCCTTCTTGGGCAAGCTTTTTGGCTGTCGCCTGCCCAATTCCGCCACTGGCACCAGTAATCAGTGCCCAACGACTCATACTTTGTTCCTACTTTCTTTATGGAATCCTTATTCTTTTCGTTTAAATGGGAACCAATTCGCTGATCCGAACAATTTGACCATCACAGGTACGAACAATGGTAGCACAACGAGCGCATACAATAAAAGCCCTGTGAGAACAAGTGTTGCAATCTGTAAGAGTGACAATACACCTGATGGCAGCATCGCTGCAAATGTTCCTGCCAAAATGACGGCAGCAGACATAATAACAGATCCCATATTTTTCATTGATTCAGTCATGGCAAACTGAATGTCTTTTGTTTTGTATTCATTGAAACGTTCCATTAAGAAAATCGAATAATCGACTCCAAGCGCCATTAAGATGACAAATCCAAAGAATGGAACAGCCCAGTTGATGCCCGGATATCCGAAGAAATGAGTGAAAATAAATTCGGTTATACCGATTGCTGTAAAATATGTCAAAATAAGCGAGCCCACTAAGTAAAGCGGCATCACGAGAGAACGGAACAGAATCACTAGTATCAGGAAAATACCGATCATCATGTAAAGAACCGTCTTATTGAAGTCTTGGTCTGACAGCTGTTTTAAATCAGCGTTCATACTTGATACACCAGATACGCCAAATGAAACATCTTTTAGGTTTGTTTCAGGAAGTGCACGTTTGACCGAAGCTTCTACTTGTTTAATTGTTTTCATGGCGTCGTTTCCATATGGATTGTCTTCTAAAATGACGTCAATCTTTGTCATTTTGCGGTCATCCGACATATAGGAATCGAACACTTGCTTGAATGCTTTATTTTTTAGGACATCTTTTGGAATAAACCAACCGGCCATGTCTTGATCTGGTGCGTTTTTCAGTTCATCTAAGTAGTCTCCTGCACCCATTAAGCCGTTTGAAATTTTCTCAAGGCCGTCGACACTTTTGTTTAGACCATCCGTCAGCTTGGTCAGATCGTCACCAAAGCCGCCAATTTTTTCTTTCATTTGTTTTTGACCATTAATGATGTCGCCGGCTCCATTTGCAAGTTTAGGCATACTATCAGCTAACTTTCCTTGGCCTTTAGACGTTTGATCTAGCCCGTTTTCAATGGCTTCTAAGCCAGCAATCAGCTCATCAATTTGATTTGTAAACACTTTTTGCTGCTCTGAAGCTTTTGCGATAAAAGCATCTGCTGCTTCAAGCTGTTTTTTTGCTTCTTTTGCTTGTTTTGCATAGCTGTCAGCCTGTTTGGCTCCTTCTTGCAAGGTAGTAGAAAGTTCCTTATATGAAGCCTTGATGGCTTGATATGATTGATTTTCTTTCACTTGCGGAATTTGCTGCTCAAGTGTACTGAACTGTTTATTCGCTTGACTGATCAAAGCTTTCACATCCGCTGCGGCAGAGGATGACGTATCGACTTGTGCCAATGCTGCTTTTAATTCTTTGGAAATGTTTTTATATAAGGCCACTTGCTGGTTTACTTGTGCAACCTGATCCGTTAGTTCTTTTTTCGCTGCCTTTATTTCATTTTTAATTTTAGCAACACCTTGTTTATTCTGATCGATACCGTCTTTTAGTTTTCTTAACGATTTCTCGACGTTTTGAATACCCGTTTGAACCGACTCAGTACCCGAAATGAGTTGGTTGATGCCTTTTCCTGATGATTTGATTTGTGGAGTTTGATCTTCAATAGATTTACTCGCTTTCGCAAGTCCATCTTGGATCTTTTTCAACCCTTCGTTACTTTTATCAAGTCCGCTATTTAGCTCTTTGGCTTGAGATTTCACGTACAGATCATTCAGTCCTTTTCCAACAGGGCGTGTCGCACTTCTCACTTTACTCACGCCATCTGTTTGTTCAATCGCACGACTGAGTTTTTCAACAGCAATTAGACCTTCGTTATTGTCTAAAAGATCGGATGATTTCACGACAACGGTTGCTGGAAGGGCTTCACCTGGTCCAAATTTGTCAGAGATCGTATTAAATGCATTGACGGATTCGTATTTATTGCCGATTTCGTCTAGGTTGTTATATGAAAGTGTTCCTTTATACATAAGAATCGCTGGAAGGGTAATAATTGCAACGATTAGCAAGCTGAGAAGTGGTTTCTTAAATGAAAAACGGCCGGCTGTTTCCCACATTTTCGATTGCGGGTGGGCAATATCGCCTTTGATCGGCCAAAATAACACTTTTCCTAAAACCGCCATAAAGAATGGAACGACAGTGAGCAGTGCCACAATTAACACGGCGACACCAACCGCCACGGCGACAGCTGATTTATACAGTTGGAATTCAGCTAAACCGATACATGTAAAACCAATGAGGACAGCAATTCCGCTGAATAAAACGGTTTTACCTGCCGTCTTATATGTTGTAATAATCGCCTCAATCTTATCTTTTCCGTGAGATAGTTCTTCTTTAAACCGGCTTAGCAACAGGATGCAGTAGTCGGTTCCAATCCCAAACATGATGGCGACCATAAAAATTTGGGTAAAGGTCGAGAGCGGAAAATCAACATACTTTACTAGGTAAGCCACAATGGATTGACTGACCAAATAGGAAAGCGCCACGGCCACTAAAGGAACGAACGGTGCCACTGCGGATCTAAAGACAAGCACAAGAACAATTAAAATAAACCCTATTGTAATGAATTCTGTTTTTTTCAGACCTTCTTGTGAGCTTGTGATGACATCATCGTCAATTAGCGGCTGCCCTGTCATTTCAAATTTCAGGTTCAGGCTCTTAAGCTTTTCATTGACTCTTTCTTTAAAATCGGATGCTTTGATTTTGTTCGAGTCGTATGTAACTGGAACAAGAAGTGTTGTTTGATCTTTAGAGAGCATCTGTTTTTTGATATCTTTGTTTGCATCAAAATAAGAAGTGATGTCTTCAACATGGAGATCTTGATCCTTTTCTAAAATCTCCATCGCTTTCTTTAAAGAGGCTTCTCTTTCTTTGACGATATCCTTTCCTTGAAAGACAATGACGATCGATTTTTCCGTATCCCCATTTTCAGACATGTTCTTTAATAATTGATCGGCGTAGGAAGAGGGATAACCATCTGGAACAGAAATCTGCCCTTTTTCTTTTGTTAATTGCGCCATATTAGGAGCGGTGATTAATAATACAGCCGCTAGTACGACCCAAAGGATCGTGATCAGCCATCTACCCTTTATGATTGCTCTCATTACTATGTTGTGCCTCCTCTTCGATGATAATTTGATAAATCTTTTCATATGTTTGAATAAATGATTCGATTTCTTTTTCATCAAATTTTTCTAAATATGACCGAACAAGATCCTGAAGCTGCTTTTCCATTCGGCTGACCACTTCTTTTCCTTCGGGTGTCACATAAAGATGAACGTTTCTTCGATCAGCTTGATCATGCTCTCGATAAATATAATCTTTATTAAAAAGACGATTGGTCATGGATGTCACAGCACTTTTGTTGACATTACATTCGATGGCAAGGTCTGTTGATGTACATCCTGGGTGTAAATTGATGTATCGAAGCGAGTAATATTGATCAAGTGTCAGTTCTTTATCGAGCTTTTCCGTGATCATACTCGATACTTTTTTTTCCATCATGAGATAGACGTCCGCATATCTCTGGATGAGCTGGGCAATTTTATTTTGTACCATATGCTGCTCCTTTAGTTTGATTGTTTAACTATTAAAGAGTTTAACTAAATCCCCAAACAATTGTCAATCAATATCTTCGCATATAAAGCGATTTCTTTAGCTGGACACAAAAAAGACAAACTCTTATACGTTGAGTTTGTCTTTTTTTCATTTATTTTGCTTTCGGTACGACTTTAAAAACTGACATTCGTTCTTCATCAATTTCTTCGTCTAAGATTTGCTGAATATCTGTTAATTGGATTTGCTCCAGTACTGGCACGACATCAAATAAGCTCATTTCTAAGAATGCGTATCGAGTGAATTGATTGGCGATGTACTCCGGGGAGTTCATCGCTTTTAAAAAGCTGCCAATTTTTTTCTTGCGAGCAAGTTCAATCTTTTCTTCTGTGATCAGGCTTTTTGCTTGAAGAAGCGTTTCTTTTAATTCATCTGCGAGTTGATCAGGGTCATTTGTGTCTCCGCCAACTGAAGTAAAGCCAAAACCGCCTTCTTCCGTATAATCGTAACTGAATGTCTCATCAATCAAGCCTTTTTCATACATACGCTCATATTGCAGAGAACTTTTACCAAACAATGTCTCTAAAATAAGATTCATGCCAAGTTCATGTTTTAACAGTTCATTGCCTTTTTTATGAGGATTCTTTGTTTTTAATCCAAACATACATTTTGAGCCTTGTACGTTCATTGGAAGTTCATATTCTTTTCGGTACACACCTTCAGGCTCATTGATGTCTTTTCGTTTGATCTCTGGCTGGTCTGTAAATGGCTTTTTCGCCTGATTCGCTCGAACTTGATCTAATATTTGCTTCGGATCAACGGGACCGACAACAAATAGAAGCATATTGCTTGGGTGATAGAACGTTTCATAGCATTCATACAAATGATCTTTTGTAATCGGAGCGATGCTTTCTACTGTTCCAGCTATATCAATTCTCACAGGATGCTCTTGATATAGATTTTCAATCAAACCGAAGAATAAACGCCAGTCGGGATTGTCATCATACATGTTAATCTCTTGACCAATGATGCCCTTTTCTTTTTCGACCGTTTTTTCAGTAAAATAAGGTTCTTGCACAAAATCAATGAGTGTCTCAAGGTTTTGTTCGACATTTGAGGTGCTTGAGAATAAGTAAGCTGTTCTCGTAAATGTCGTAAAAGCATTTGCGGATGCTCCTTGTTTACTAAATGTATGAAACACATCTCCATCTTCTTTTTCAAACAGCTTGTGCTCTAAGAAATGGGCAATTCCATCAGGCACTCGGATCATGTCTTCTTTGCCAAGAGGCACAAATTCATTGTCGACAGAGCCGTATTTTGTTGTAAAGGTTGCATAGGTTTTGTTAAACCCTTGCTTTGGCAGTACATAGACGTCAAGTCCGCTCTCCATTTTTTCGTGATAGACCGTTTCTTGCAGCTGGTCGAATTGAATTGTTTTCACTGTCATGAAGCACCCTCCGTTCCTTTAAGAAAATAGGTCGTATCCCATTCGATTTTTTGACCCACTTTGATGATGTCCTCTTTTGTCACTCTGTCTAACGCTTCTAAAAAGGAATCGAGGCTCTCCCCTGTTGGCACGACGGCATGCTGATATAAGTATTCCGCTGTTCCATAAGACGTATCAATGGTTTCGAGCAGCTGATTTTTGACGACAGCCTTTGTCTGTTCAATTGCTTCATCAGAAAAATCGCCTTTTTGCATGGCATCAAATTGTTCTTTGATAATGTCTACTGCCTGCTGATAGTTGCCGACTTCAATTCCTGACATGACCATCATCAAACCTTTAAAGCTCTCAAGTCTAGAAACAGCATAGTACGCAAGACTTGCTTTTTCCCGCACATTGATAAATAGCTTTGAATGAGAGAAGCCGCCGAATATGCCATTAAACAAATGCAGCGCCGGATAATCTTCATCTGCTATCGTTGTATGTGTGCGAAAGCCAATGTTCAGCTTTCCTTGTTTTACGTCCTCTTCATCAATGACTTCTTTTGGCTCTATTTGTGATCTTGATGATTCGGTATTTTGTTTGACTGGCTCTCTTTCACTTGTTTTAAAGTATTGCGAGACCATTCGATTGATGTCTTGTTCATCAACGTCTCCCACAACATAGAGATCTAGCTGGTTGGACTTAAGTGCACGTTCGTATGCTTTAAAGAGCGCTTCTGCCGTAATCGCTTCGACGTCTTCCATTTCACCATTGACGTGCAGTGCATATGGCTCACCTTTACACATTTCCTGCACAAGTCTTAAGTTTGAATAGCGCATTTTGTCATCATAAACGGCTTGAATGCGCTGTTTCAATGTTCGTTTTTCTTGCTCAACGTACAATTCATGAAATACTCCGTTTTCCACGTACGGGTGGAATAAAAGTTCAGAAAGTAAGGCAATCCCTTTTTCTAGTAAAGGGGTTTGATCCTTTAAATATTTTTCATTCGCCATTTCTAGACGGAAGGTAATGATGTGATTTTCACCTTTTTTCGCCATGTCTGCGGAAACGGTCGCCCCATAGAGCTCGTCGAAATAAGCACGAAGCTCTCCCGTTTTCGGCATTTTTTCTGTTCCTCTTAAAAGCACATGCGGGAAAAGGGAACGCATGGTGACGTCATCTTTGGATAAAGGCGCAAGCATTTTAAAAAGGATCGTCACGGTTTTAAATTTTTCTGTTTTGACAATATGAGTATGAAGACCAGGTGTATCAAATGTCTTCTCTTGTAAGTACGTCATGAGAAACCTCCTTTGTTCATCCTATTTATTATGTATTAGAACATAGCTGATATATACGTGAAACAGCCATTTAATAGTCATTATATCAATCAGAGGAAAGGATAGGAAATAAAAACGCCTCTGCTAAAAGCAGAGACGCAGGTTGTTATTTCATTCTAAACGGCCACCAATTCCATTTTCCAAAGATGCGAACCATGACCGGGATAAAGAGTGGTAGAACAACAAAAGCATATAATAAAAGTCCAATGAGTACGACCGTTGCAATTTCAACTAATGATAATACACCCGATGGCAGCATCGCAGCAAAAGTACCCGCTAAAATAGCAACTGCTGAAATAATGACGGACCCCATATTTCTCATCGCTGATATCATGGATGCTTGAACATGCTCTCCCTTCCATTCATTAAAGCGATCCATCAGGAAGATCGAATAATCAATGCCAAGGGTCACAAGGATCACAAAGCTGAAAAATGGAACAGCCCAGCTGACACCATCGTAGCCAAAGAATGTTTTGAAAATCCATTCTGTTAAGCCAATGGATGTAAAATACGTTAATATGAGTGAAAGTGTTAAGTATATCGGCATGACGATTGACCTTAGTAATAAAACTAAAATAATAAAGATACCAATTAACATGAAAATAACCGTTCTGATAAAGTCACCGTCTGACGTTTCTTTTAAGTCAACATTTAAACTGGAGATACCAGATACACCGTAATTGGCATTTTTCAAACCACTTACAGGTAAATATTGATCAAGGGTTTCTTCGATTTTTGCTACACCTTTCATTGCTTCATTGCTGTATGGATTTACATTTAAAATTACTTCAAAGGTTGTTAATTTGCGATCTGGGGACATATACGTATTAAATATTTTCTTAAACTCATGGCGTTTCAATACTTCTTCTGGTATAAACCAGCCCGTTACTTCTTCATCTGGTGCTTCCTGAAGCTGTTTTAAGTAGCTGTCTGCCTCGGTAAAGCCGCTTTTTACTTGCTCAAGTCCGGAAATACTTTCATCTAATCCATCTGTTAATAGTGATAGTTTAGATGATAGCTGGTTAAACCCTTTTTTCACGGCTTTTTGGCCATCTGTCAGCTGATCTGCGCCATCTTCAATTTTAGGCATTTCTTTGATGAGCTGTTTTTGGCCTTTATTCGTTTCATCAAGACCATCATAAATTTGATCTAGACCTGTCATCAGCGCCTTTACTTGTTGTTTGATTTCTTTTTGCTTGCTTGAGAACGTTTGAATGACTTGATCTGCTTTCTTGATCTTTTGTTTAAAGGCAGATGCTTCCTCTTCATAGACACTCATTTGCTCTCCAGCTTGATCGAGCATTCCTTTTGTGTCTTTGAATACTTTTTTGATTTCTTTATATTCATTCATGTCTTTGATTTCTGGAAGCCGGTTTTCAAGCCCTTCAAATGATACGTTTTCATAGGATTGTTTCACTTTTTTAATCGTTGTCATCAGTTGCTCATTTGATGTTGCGTGACCTTCCAGTGTGCTTACGACTCGTTCAAGATCTTGAATCATGGTTTCACTTCTGCGGTATTCTTGCTCTAATTCTTTTTTCGCTTGTTTGATTTCAGTGCGAATGGTTCCTACGCCCTCTTTACTGCGCCTCACACCATCCTCTAAAGAAATGAGTGATTTCCTCACTTCTCCGATACCGCCTTTGATAGCTTTTGTCCCATCAATCAATTGATCAATCCCTTTAGCGGATTCTTCAATTTTTGGTTTTTGTTTGAGAAGTGCTAAGTTTGTTTCGGTCAAGCCATCTGTAATTTTCCCGATGCCCTCGTGACCTTTCCCAAGCTCTCCTCCTAGCTCTTTCGCTTGAGAGGTAACGTAGAGCTGACTTAACCCATCTCCAACTGGGCGAGTGACACTGCGAACTGCTTTCACTTCCTCAATGTCATTTAACTTACGGGTCAGTTTTTCAATCATGACGATCTTTTCTTGATTATCGAGCTCATTGTCACTTTCGACAAGCACATTCAGCGGCAGCGCTTCACCAAAGCCAAATTGCTCAGATATCGTATTAAATGCAGACACTGACTCATACTTTGTCCCAATCTCATTTAAACTATTATAAGAAAGAGTGCCGTCATACATCAGAATCGGAGGAACAGTGATGAGTGCAACTACACCTAAGCTGATGAGCGGTCTTTTAAATGAAAAGCGTCCAGCCCATTCCCAAATCTTACTTTGTGGATGACGAATGTTTTCTCTTTTAGACGGCCAAAAAAGGGATTTTCCGAAAACCGACATAAAAAAGGGAACGATTGTGACAAGTGCAATGAGCAGGATGCCAACGCCTACGGCAACGCTGACGGCTGATTGGTACAATTGGAATTTTGCGAAACCAATACTTGAGAAGCCGACTAACACAGCTAAACCGCTGAAAAAGACTGTTTTCCCTGCACATTGATACGTGATGATAATTGATTCTTTGACATCACGCCCCTGACCAATCTCCTCTTTAAAACGGCTTAAAAGTAATATACAATAATCCGTTCCTATACCGAACATAATAGCTACCATAAAAATCTGAGTGAAATTAGACAGAGGAAATGGTGTATATTCTACGAGAAAAGCCACAATACACCGGCTGACAGCATAAGAAATGCCAATCGTAATAAGCGGAACAACAGGTGCCAGTATCGATCTGAATACAATTATTAAAATAAAGAAAATAAAAATCATCGTAATAAGTTCAGTTTTCTTCAGACCTTGTTGAGAGCTTTTAATGACATCTGAGTCCACAAATTTTTGACCTGTCATTTCATATGAGACGTTGTAGGGCTTTAAAACTTCCTCAATTCGTTCTTTAACCTTCACAGCTTTTGTTTCGTAGTGGTCGAATTTGAATGGAACAAGAAGTGTACTTTTATCCTTTGATAAAAGTTGTTTTTGAATGTCACGATCTACATGAAAATACGAAGTAATTCCGTCAATGTGGAGTTCTGGGGCATGTGTCATGAGTGCAGCTAAAGCCTTTTTTAATTCCTGCTCTTTGGCAGGGAACAAATGTTGTTCGGAGAATACAATCACACCAGTATCTTTTTTCCCATTATGATCTGAAAGCTTATCCAATAAGTGAAGTGCCTCAGCTGTTGGTGTCCCCTCTGGAACCTTTAACTGCCCTTTTTCTCTTGTTAATTCCTCTAAATTGGGCGCAGTAATAAACAGAATCACAGCTGTTATCATCCACACCATTAATACAATCCATCTTGCTTTAATTATTTGCAACATAGCTGCTTCAAGCTCCTTCTAGTTCATCAATCAATTTGCTGTTTTTGAGCGTGTCTGAAGTGCTGACTTCGTCTCCTTCAACGTGCTAATGGCAGGATGACCTATTCAATTGTCCTTTCGTGTTGAAGAAACGCATATCCATCATCAGCCACGAGCTCAATTTCTGCCTTAAAACAAAGACAGAAAATGAATGTTTTTGAACACCTCCTATTTGGGATAATTTAAAAGATATTACTATACATTAGTTTAACTATCAAAATTTTACATGTCAATTTATAAAAAAGAAAAAAGATGGCAAAATACCGTCTTTTTTCTATGTTTAAACCGTTTTCAATTGTTCACTTTCATCCTTTTCATCTGGCTGGATGAAAAAGAGGACCAAAAATAATGAAATGAGACTACATATGGTCGATAGAATAAAAACGATGGAGTCTCCTTTATCCATAAGAAATGCGTAAATTGGAGGTCCTAAAGCAACACCGATAAAACGCATACTGCTATAAAATGACGTAATGGTTCCGCACTGCTCTTTTTCAATACCTTCTGTTATCAACGCATCAAGTGCTGGAAGCACAATGCCGATCCCTACGCCGCCAATACTTAAGCAGACAAACAACACGTAAAAACTGTGATTCCACCATAAAAATAGATACGAAAGTGATAAAAGAGCCATACCAACGATGAGAAATATCCTCATTTTCCCCTTTTCTTTTCCAATTGTTTTCCCTGCAATGTACGAGCTGATTGATAAAAAAAGGAGCGGGATGCTTAGCAGCAAGCCTTTTTTGACACCCGTTATTTGATACGCCGCCTCTAGGTTATCTGATAAATAAAAGAGCACGCCAAAAAGAAGAAACATAATAAAACCGCCAATAGCAAAAATGGCATAAAGCCAGCGTCCTTCATGCTTAAAAATCGTCTTTGTTGATTTTAAAAACTCTTTAAATGTAGGCGGATCTTCCTCTTTCTTTGCGGATTCAACCATAAACAGTACCATCACAAAGCTGATGATTGAAAAGAATGGAATGAACCAAAACGGTACAAACCAAAACCAAGAAGCGAGAAGTGCCCCAATAATAGGACTTAGTACCTTTCCAGCTGTATTAGAAGTTTCAATTGCTCCAAGTCCCGCACTTACCTCTTCATCATCGTGAAACAAATCGCCAATAAACGGCATGACGACAGGTGCTGCCCCGGCTGAGCCAACTCCTTGAAGGACCCTGCCAAATAGAATCCACATATAGGGTTCTTTCATGATGCTTGAGGCAACAGCTGCCACAGCTCCTCCAAGTCCTGCGATTAAAAGACACGGCAAAAGTACCTTTTTCCGCCCAATTCGGTCAGATAAATAACCGGCAATCGGAATACATAAAATCGCCACAACGGAGTATACCGTAATAATGAGTGACACTTGAAAGGAAGTGATTGAGAGTTTCTTTTCTATCTCTGGTAATACGGGTATTAGCATCGAGTTCCCAAGCGTCATGATTAGAGGCACTGATGATAATGCAATAATATTCTTTTTACTGACCGTTTTCTCGCCCAACATCATTCACCCAATTCTATATACTGTTACGTTTAGTGTGGCATGTTTCACGGGTTTTATGTATGGGCAAACAAAAAGCAACCGCCTATGGAAGCGACTGCTTTGTTAAAATCGTTTACGTATGACATGGAAGCTGAATTTATCCGCTCGAAAATAATTGAGCGAGTATAAGACCGGCTGATCATCTTGATCATAGTGCATTTGTTTCAGTAATAGTAAGGCTGTTTCTGGGTCACATTCTAGTATCGGTGAAACCTGATCGTGATAACCAATCGGTTCGATGTCTGCCACTGCATATTTAATTCCGCTGTGCGGTTCTCTGCCAAACAGCTCAAAAAGCGATTCTTCCTCATGAGTAAAAGAAGCGGGAAGATGTTTGACCGGAATTTTATCTAAACAATAGACGACTGGCTGTCCATCTGCTGTTCGAACGCGTTCCATTGAAAAAACCTTCTCGGATTCATCACACTGAAAACGAATGACATCATTCTCTGTCGGCTCTCCTTCTTGTGAGGACAAAAAGATGGTACCTGGCGTCATATTGACCTGTTCAATCATTTTTGTGACACTTGTCAGCTGTTCAATGCCAGTAGAAAAAAGCGGTCTTGAGTTGACGAAAGTTCCCACACCATGCCTTCTAATTAAATACTTCTCTTCTTCTAATATACGAAGGGCTTCACGAAGGGTCGCTCTGCTAACGCCTAAAAGCTTTGAGAGCTCAAACTCAGAAGGGAGCTTTTCTTTTTCGGCATATACACCTGTTTGAATATCTTCTTTAATACGGTCAATCACTTTCAAATATAAATGGCGATTGTCTGTTTTGGTCGACATGTTTTCCCTCCGTCTAATCAATGCAAATGATAAGATGAGAAATCTTTATTCCGAGATAAGATGAACATAACTATATCACGTTTTTGCAAATAAATAAATAGTCTGACATCCAGTTAACATAATCAATAATCGTTAACTTCATGTTAGGAAAGCTCTCTTCGAATTATGAAGAGAGCTCGTCATGTTGTTCTTTTGAGAGGAGGACTTCTCTCGGTTTACTGCCTTCATATGGTCCGACAACCCCGCGCTCTTCCATTGCGTCAATAAGACGTGCGGCACGGGTATAACCGATGCGGAACCTCCTTTGCAGCATAGAAACAGAGGCCGTCTGCATGCCAATGATCAGTTCAACTGCTTCATCATATAAGTCGTCGTCCACAGCCCCAAGCTGATCTTGCGTTTCTTCACTCGGGATCATTTCTTCTTGATATTGTGCTTTTTGCTGCGTGATGACATGATCAACGACATGTTCCACTTCTTCATCTGATAAAAAGGCGCCTTGTACACGAACTGGTTTGTTCGCACCGACAGGTAAGAACAACATATCCCCTCTGCCCAGCAATTTTTCTGCGCCTCCCATATCAAGAATGGTCCTTGAATCGGTTTGTGACGATACGCTAAATGCAATACGGGAAGGGATATTTGCTTTAATGACACCTGTAATGACATCAACAGAAGGCCTTTGTGTAGCAATAATTAAATGAATCCCCGCAGCACGTGCCATTTGAGAAAGCCTTGTAATGGAATCTTCTACATCAGAGGAAGCAACCATCATTAAATCAGCAAGCTCGTCTACAATGACGACAATATAAGGTAGTTCTGGCTGCTTCGCCTCTTCTGATTGATTCATTCGTTTAATGTAATCATTGTACCCTTCAATATTTCTTGTGCCCGTATGAGAAAACAATTCATAACGGCGCTCCATTTCACTAACCACTTTTTTAAGTGCCTGTGAGGCTTTCTTAGGATCAGTCACAACTGGAGCCAACAGATGCGGGATGCCATTATAAACATTTAATTCAACCATTTTCGGGTCAATCATCATCATCTTCACTTCATGAGGTTTTGCTCTCATGAGAATGCTTGTGATAATGCCATTGATACATACGCTCTTTCCGCTTCCTGTCGAGCCAGCCACAAGTAAATGCGGCATTTTGTTCATTTCAGCCAGCACAGCTTCACCAGAAATATTTCGGCCCAGTCCGATGAGCAGTTTGGCATTTGGGCGGTCATTTTGTTTCGATTCTAAAACCTCTTTTAAAGAAACCATTGCAATTTCTGCGTTGGGAACTTCAATTCCGATGGCGGATTTACCAGGAATCGGCGCTTCAATTCGAATGTCTTTTGCAGCTAATGCAAGGGCTAAATCATCACTCAAGTTGACGATCTTACTTACCTTCACGCCGACATCAGGGTATACTTCATATTTTGTGACGGCCGGCCCTAAATGAACTTGTGTCACTTTTGCTTTTACACCAAAGCTTTGGAAGGTCTTTTCAAGCTTTCTTGCATTTTCATAAATATTCTTCTTATCTGTTTGCTGACCTGAATGCTGCGGCTCAGCTAAAATATCAAGCGATGGCAGCTCATAATCCTTATTTTCAAGCTCCGTGAACGTCATAGGCGGAGCTTCTTTCGGTTCATCCCCTGTATCAGGAGACGGAGTGCCTTGTACAGTTTCTTGAAGAGGATCTGGCTCTTTGACCGGCTGATCTTTTTGAACCGGCGATGTGAGCATGTCATCTCGATCAGCAAAACTTGAGATAATCGGCTGACGATTATCAGAAGCCTGCTCTCCTTCCTCGATCAAGATATGATCATGATCTTCTTCGGCCTCTTCTTGCAAGCGTGAACGTTTTTTCTTTTCACTTGTTTTCTGCGCAGGTGCATTCTTTTTCGCCTGCCTTATGCCTTTCATATCTTCAATAAATGCTTTCCACTGCTTCACCAAAAATTGTGATACAGGCAGCGTCACTTTTTTGACCATTTCTTGCAGTGACCGGTTTGTGATCAGCACAATTCCAATCAGCATTAGCACAATGGCCATGATTTGCGACCCTGCTTGTGCAAACAAGAAATAGGAGGCCGCAAATAATACAGCACCGATCATACCGCCTCCTAAATCGGGCGAGCCTGTCTCACCTTTCATATCCATTAAGAATAATTCAAACGTATTTCTGATCACACTTTGAGAGCCTATCACGCCTGCAGCTGAAAGATGCTGAAAAAGCTTCACATGTGACAAAAGCAAGATACTCGCAATGATGCAGTATAAACCTGCTTTTCTTCTTGTCAGTAAATCAGGAATTTGTTTTTTCCAAAAGATCGTCACACCAAAAAGAAATAATCCGATAAGGCAGAGAATAAACCATTCACCTGCAAAGAATCGGAATAGATGTACAAAGGTTTGTCCAACTACACCTAGCTGTAAAATGGCAATGATCGCTATGGCAATACAGACTAACCCATTTAGTTCATATTTCAGTTTTAGCTGTTTATTTTGTTTTTTTCTTGTTTTACGTTTTCTCTTTTTCGCCATACTCATCACCTTACTACAAAAGAAAATATAACCTACGAAAAGATCAGAAAGAAAGCAGCCTGGTTTTGGCTGCATCTTGTTGTAAGTTTTCCCTTTATTATAGCATAGAATCATTCATATGAGTCGGTTTGATTGGTGCCTAAATGTAACTTCAATCGCTTACCTGGTGCAAGCTCCTGATTCAAAAAGTCCATTGGATTCGTACTCATCACTTGAACGATTTCCGCTTCATCTTCTTTCATTTCAACCATCACTGGCACGCCCTGAATGTTTACCTGCTGGAGTTTGCGTTCTCCTTGTTCCTCAGCGTAAATGGCTTCATAAGGCATAGGTGTATATAAAATCATTGGATCAGCCCCTCGTTTTGTGCTGCCCGTTCTCCAATAAGCTCGTTCAGCTTTTTAATCGCTTGTCCAACGCCGCCTACTTCATTCATCAGCCCGTATTCCGCCGCCTCATGGCCAACGACATTTGTCCCAATGTCTCTTGTTAGATTGCCTTTAGAGAACATAAGCTCTTTAAATTTCTCTTCTGTAATGTTTGAGTGACTCGTGACAAAATTTATGACTCTTTCCTGCATTTTATCTAAGTATTCAAAGGTTTGCGGAACACCGATGACTAGACCGGTTAAGCGTACAGGGTGAATGGTCATCGTTGCTGTTTCGGCAATGTATGAATAATCACACGATACGGCGATTGGGACCCCAATAGAGTGGCCGCCGCCAAGCACAATGGATACAGTCGGTTTGGATAAAGAAGCAAGCATTTCTGCAATAGCTAGTCCTGCTTCTACATCGCCGCCCACTGTATTTAAAATGATTAGAAGTCCTTCAATTTTTGGGTTTTGTTCAACTGCTACGATTTGTGGAATGACATGTTCGTATTTGGTTGTTTTATTTTGTGGCGGTAGCTGCATGTGCCCTTCAATTTGTCCAATAATAGTCAGGCAATGTATGTTTGTATCTTGTGACAACTGCGGGACGGCTGTTTCACCAAGCTGTTGTATTTTACTCATAATGCTATCTTTTTCTTCTGGTTTTCGCTCAGGCTGCTGTTCATTCTGTTCGTCCATTTGTCTCCATCCTTTCCTAAAAACTCTCCTCCTATTATGAACAAGATCGCCACATTCCATCCGCATTCATCATGTCACATCAAAAAAGCCCAAAGAGCTTGTGCTCTTTGGGCTTAGCGTGTAGACAAACCCTCGCATTCGCCAGCAGTCCTGCGCTTCGGTACTCACGAATGTCAAATTCGCTCCGCTCCGGTGCTCGTCCTTTCTAGACTGCAAAGGTTTTCTATCACGCTAAAAAGAAGACAAAGTGCTAAAATAAAGTTCATTTTAGCACTTTGTCAACAATCTAAAGCCCAAAGAGCTTATGCTCTTTGGACTTTTCTCATCACACTTCCATAATAATTGGAATGATCATTGGCTTGCGTTTTGTTTTTTCATATAGGAATTGATTTAGTACATCGCGCATGGATTGTTTCAGTGTTGACCATTCAACAATTGAGTTTTCCGTTTGCTCTTTCACAATCCCTTTGACCATTTCTGTTGCTTTCACAATCAGCTCTTCGGATTCTCTTACATAAACAAATCCTCTTGTGATGATCTCAGGTCCAGAAATTAATTGTTTCTTTTGTTTATCGAGCGTAATGACCACAATTAAGATGCCATCTTGAGACAATAGGCGTCTATCACGTAAGACAATATTCCCAATATCACCAACACCAAGACCATCGATCAAAATGTTCCCTTGATGTACTTTTTCACCGATTTTGACGTTTTGACCTCTAAATTCCACAACATCCCCTTTATCAATTAAGAAAATGTCGCTTCGTTTCATGCCCACTTCTTCAGCAATACGAGAATGTGCTTTTTGCATGCGATATTCGCCGTTTACTGGAATTAAATACTTTGGCTTCAGTAAGTTCAGCATAAGCTTTAACTCTTCTTGACAGCCATGTCCAGATACATGCACACGTTTTTGAGCAAAAATCACTTGTGCTCCGCTTCTTGTAAGGAAATCCACCGTTTTTGAATAGGTAAGTTCTTGTCCTGGAAGAGGTGTAGACGCAATCACAACCGTGTCATCTTTTTCAATATGAAGCTGTTTGTGATTTTGTTTCGCCATTTTTGTTAAAGCAGCGAGAGGCTCGCCGTGGCTTCCTGCTGTGAGAATGACCACACTGTTTTTCGCCATTTTTTTCACTTCTTGGACTGGAACAAATAATTCTTCGTCCGCTGTCACATAACCAAGTTTGATCGCAAGCTGAAGAGTTGTCATCATATTTTTCCCTGCTACTGCAAGCTTACGGCCATTTTGGTTTGTGGCATTAATGATTTGCTGTACACGGTTAATATTTGACGAAGATACAGCGACAATCACACGGTTTTCAGCATTGTACATCGCATTTGAGATTTCGTCTTGGACGAGCGCCTCAGAAGGTGTATAGCCTGGTTTTTCAGCATTTGCACTGTCTGAAAGAAGTGCTAAAACGCCATTGTTTCCAATTTTCGCAATCTCTCCAATGTCACAGGCTTGGTTAAGCGCTGGGGTTTGATCAAATTTAAAATCACCTGTGCATACGATTGAACCAAGAGATGTTTTGAAGCTGATTCCGACTGAATCAGGAATACTGTGATTCGTTCTAAAGAATGATACCTTTGTTGTTTCAAATGTAATGACTGACTTTGCATGAACCTCTCGCAAATCAGCTTTTTGATTGAAGCCGTATTGCTTTAACTTTTCTCGAAGTAACGCAAGGGTCAGCTTCGTGCCATAAACTGGTACAGACAATTTGCTTAAGCAATGGAATACGCCTCCGATTGCTTCATCATGTCCGTGGGTAAGAAAAATTGCTTTCACCCGATCAGCTCGTTCTGTTAAATAAGAGATATCAGGAATGACCACGTCAATGCCTAGCATTTCGTTTTCTGGATGCATGAGTCCTGCATCTACAACATATATGTCGGAATCAATCTCAATGACATATAAGTTTTTCCCGATTTCTCCAACGCCTCCCAGTGCAATAATTCTTACGTTCTCTGTATTTTTCTTTTTCAAAATTCTTATCCTCCTAGTCTCAAGCCCGTCCATCATCGCTTAATGCTATTATAACTGAATCTAATTTTAGAAAACAAGATGAAGTCACATTTTAAGAAAGTGTTTATGTATAAAAAACGGTCATACTCAGGGACATCTGAGAATGACCGCTTACGAATTTTTTTGTTTTGATCAGCTGTTTAATACGCTGCTTAAATTCAGTCTCTCTTCTTCTGATAAAGGTAAAAGCGGGAGTCGAACGGATCCGACATCTAATCCTTTCAGCTGAAGAGCTGTTTTGACAGGCGTTGGATTTGGCGCTGAGAACAGCTGGTTCATGATCGGCACCAGCTTTTGATGAATCAATGCCGCATTCGCTGTTTGTCCTGAAGCGTAGCTTTTTAGCATTTGCTGCATATCAAGGCCTACAATATGAGAAGCCACAGAGACAACTCCTTTTGCACCAATCGCAACCGCAGGAAGCGTTAGGCTGTCGTCACCAGAGTAAACGTCAAAATCTTCTGGTGTCTCTGCAATGATTTTTGTCATGGCATCTAGATCACCGCTTGCTTCTTTGATTGCGACAATGTTCGGTATTTGCGCAAGCTTAATCGTTGTTTCTGGTGCTAATGAAGCAACCGTTCTTCCTGGTACATTGTAAAGCATGACAGGAAGAGATGTAGACTCGGCAATTGCTTTAAAGTGTGCATACATGCCTTCCTGTGATGGCTTGTTGTAGTAAGGTACGACAAGCATCACTGCATCAACGCCCGCTTCTTCTGCTTTTTTCGTTAGTTTAATAGACGCATTTGTGTTATTACTGCCTGTTCCTGCAATGATTTTACAACGACCATTTGCTAATTTCACCGATTGCTGAAAAAGAGCGACTTTTTCTTCAGTCGATAAAGTTGGCGATTCGCCTGTTGTCCCTGCAACGACTAAAGAGTCACTGCCGTTTTTTAACAAGTAATCAATGAGAATTGATAGCTTTTGGAAATCAATGTTGCCCTTTTTATCAAAAGGTGTAATCATAGCTGTTGCGATATTTCCGAAATTCATTTTTTTCACCTCATCATGATTCAATCACATTTATCTTGAAAGTTCAAACACTTCATGAAGGGCATTAACAGCCGCTCTCATGTTTTCTTCGTTCACTAACACCCAAATCGTCGTATGACTGTCAGCGGACTGTAAGATCGGAATATTTTGCTCAGATAGTGCAGATACAATTTTAGATGTGACACCTGGTACACCCATAATGCCTGCTCCAACAGCTGATACCTTTGCACAGTTTGTCGTGACAATCGGCGTATAGCCCAGATCTTTTAGGATCGCCGTTGCTTTTTCAGTCATTGCACCTGTCACCGTATAGACGATTTCGCTCGGTGTAATGTTGAAGAAATCGACACTAATTTGGGCATTTGCCATTGCTTTAAAGACTTCTGTTTGTACGCTGTACTGTCCCTCTTTAGCTGGGACTTTGATTTGTGTGACATCATTGACATGTGCAATACCCGTAATCAGGCGGTCGTACACATCATGACTCATTTTATCTGAGTAGTGTGATGTCACGAGTGTGCCCTCATCATCAGAGTATGTTGAACGGACCCTCATTGGTACTTTTGCTTGCATGGCAATTTCAACAGCTCTAGGGTGAATGACTTTTGCCCCTTGGTATGCGAGGTTACAAATTTCTGTGTATGTCACGACTCTCAGTGGTTTTGCATTTTCTACGATACGGGGATCTGCTGTCATGACCCCTTCTACATCTGTAAAAATATCGATGAAATCTGCCTGCAATGCAGCGCCTAACGCAGCAGCTGACGTATCACTGCCGCCTCGTCCGATTGTTGTCACGTCTCCATTTTTTGCAGCGCCTTGGAATCCAGCAACGACAACCACATCATGCTCTGAAAGTGCCGCCTCAAGACGTTCACACTTCATATCAATAATTTTCGCATTTGTATGCTCTTTATCTGTCACAAAGCCTGCCTGTGATCCAGTCATCGCAACAGCCTTTAGCCCGTTTTCATTCAGCATACTTGAAAAAACAACAGCTGAAATATTTTCTCCGCAAGACACGAGTAAATCTTTTTCTCGGTTTGTCATATGCTGCGCACTGCCGTAAAGCAGACCTAGCAGTGTATCTGTCGCATAAGGATCGCCTTTTCGTCCCATCGCAGACACGACAACGACCGATTTATAGCCTTTCTCTTTTGCAGATAAGATATGTGCAAGTGCCCTTTTTCTTCCTTGATCATCTTTGACAGATGTACCGCCAAATTTTTGGACAATTATTTTCACTGTTTTCACTCCAAGTTCATTCTGACGTAACAGAAGAGAGCAGGCGAAAGATGCCTAACTCTCTTCTATTCGTCCTCATCATCCATTGAATGTTAAACTAATTTTAATGCTCGTAAGCTTTCTGCAATTTGAACGGAGTTCCATGCAGCGCCTTTTAGCAGGTTATCAGATACAATCCACATATGGAAGCCATTTGGACGATCCAAATCCTTCCGAATGCGGCCGACAAATACGTCGTTTTTACCAACAGCATCTGCAGGCATTGGATAAATTTGCTGAGACGGATCATCTTGTAATGTGATGCCTGGTGCATCTTTTAGGATGGACTTGATGTCATCAACCGTTGCGTCATTTGATTCAAGTTCAACGTAAACCGATTCTGAATGACCCGTTTCAATTGGTAGTCTCACACATGTTGCTGCTACTTCCAGCTCTGGCAAATGCATGATTTTTTTCGTTTCATTGATCATTTTCATTTCTTCAAATGTATAGCCATTATCTTGGAATTTATCAATTTGCGGAATCGCATTAAAGGCAATTTGATAAGGCATGACTTCTGGTTTCACATCTTCTTTATTTAAAATGGCTTGCGACTGGCTGTACAGTTCGTCTATGGCTTCATGTCCTGCACCTGATACTGCTTGGTAAGTAGACACAATGACTTTTTTCATGCCATACGCTTGACGAAGCGGTTCTAGCGCCGCCACCATTTGAATCGTTGAACAGTTAGGGTTTGCAATGATCCCTTGATGGTCATGCAAATCTTTTTCGTTTACCTCTGGTACGACAAGAGGGGTATTTTCGTCCATACGAAAAGCACTTGTATTATCGACAACAATTGCACCTCGTTTGACTGCTTCAGGAGCTAGCGCTTTGGAAACATTTCCTCCCGCACTGAATAGTGCAATATTGACCCCTTCAAAGCTTTCAGGTGTTGCTTCTTGAACGGTATACTCTTGACCTCTGAATGTCACTTTTGTTCCAGCAGAACGTTTTGAGGATAGTAGGGTAAGTGTATCCATTTCAAAATCTCTGTCAGCTAGTGTTTTTAACATTTGTTGACCGACAGCTCCAGTCGCTCCAACTACAGCTACATGCAATCCTCTTCCCATCAGTAAAACTCCTTCCGACCCATCCATGATTCTTTTCTTTCGGATGGCCATCCTATGACTTTTTACATTTTATTTTACCATAGAAAAGCAAGGCTTGAAGTACCTTTTTTGAATCTTTCATGATTTTCTAGTGAATCTATTATTCGTTTGCTCCAATTAAAATGGGCTGAATTTGTCTATGCTCGAGCGCCTCTTCTACCGTTTTCGTCAGTAGATCCATATGCGCTACCATGGAAGTCGGTTTTTTGAATGGATCATCTTGGCCGAATGGAATAAAGAAAATGTTCTTTGTCGACATGAGTCTCATGAGATTTGTACCATTTAAACCTAATGCATCATTGGTGGAAATGCCTAAAACGACAGGGCGGTGATTACGAATGGTCGCCTTAGCAGCCATTAAGACTGGACTGTCTGTCAGTGCATTTGCAAATTTCGCCATTGAATTGCCTGTTAAAGGTGCAATGACCATACAATCAAGTGGAAGTTTTGGTCCGAGTGGCTCTGCTTTGACGATTGAGTCAATCGCTTGAAATCCTGTCAGCTTCTCAATCCGCTCAATCCAGTCCGCTCCTTCTCCGAATCTCGTATTCGTATTTTGCACCGTATATGACACGACAGGACGCACTTCTGCCCCTTCTTTCACGAGTGATTCGATTTGCGGAAAAACGGCTTCGTACGTGCAGTGAGAACCTGTTAAACCAAAGCCGATTCTTTTCCCTTTTAGTGTAGTCATGATTTCATCCCCCTTTTTTCCTCCGCAAGTTCACATAAGAGCCCAGAAAGCACTTTTGCAATGATCTGCCCGGCTGTCTTTGGTGCCACAATCCCTGGAAGTCCTGGTGCAAGAAGTGCCTTCACTCCATGCTTTTGTGCAAAGTCAAAGTCTGTTCCACCTGGGCGGGAGGCGATATCCAAAATGAGTGTCTTTGGTGTCATGCTGACGATGACAGATGAATCTAATACTAAGCTTGGAATCGTATTGATGATGATGTCGACATCCGTTACTTCATCTTTTAAACGGTCCATTGAAAATGGATCAAGTCCCATCTCAAAGGCTCGCGCTAAATGGGCTGTATCCGCAGCACCAACTTTCACTTCCGCACCTAGCGCCCGAAATGTGCGGGCAATGGTGAGCCCTGTTCGACCAAGTCCGAGAACAGCGACATGTGACCCATGAATCGTATAGTCCGTTTGCTGAATAGCCATCATGATAATCCCTTCAACTGTTGGAATAGAGTTATATATGGCAATATCATCTCGCTCAAACAGCTTCACAAGCTTCCGGTTCACCTGCTTTGCCATATTGTCTAAGTACATATTAGAAATACCTGAGTACAAGGTACAATGTGCAGGGGTTCTTTCTAAATATTTAGCTTCTAGCACGACCTTCTCATTTGAAAAAACGGTGGCAACGACCCCTTCGTCTGTAGCACCTGATACCGGAAGGATCATACTGTCTACCTGCTCAAATGGAAGCTCTGACATTTTCAGCTTTTCAGCACCAATAAATCCATGATCCAGCTGATCAAAACCGACCAAAAACACTTTGGCATGCTGCTGTGACAGCTTGCGAATGATTTCAAGCTGCCTAGCATCTCCCCCGATCACCGCAACCGTTAAACCGCTCAACATACTGACCGTTCACCTTCTTTATTTAAAAAAGTCTGTAATATTTTCCGAATCTCCCTTTCAGCATATGAGGAGAGGATTCAGCCTGTGAACAAATCGGGAAGAGAAAAGAAAAAGAGCACCCTTTTATGATGGGTGCTCTTTTTCTCCGTGCGGCTGAAGTTCTTCAGGCACATCGAGAATGATCATATCTGATCCTATTTTTTGAATGTGATTCCACGGAACGCGGATGTCATTTCCTTGTTTTCGAAAGCCAAACCATTTGACGGAAGGTATGATGAGTGCTGTAATTTGACCGTCCTGTTCATTTATTTCAAGGTCGGTTTGTCCAAGCACGCCAAGCCGCTCCGCTCTTTTAATATCGACGATCTCTTTTCCTGACAGCTCACTCAGCCTCAAAATCGCATCACTCCCCTTCCATATCATATATGCAGCACAGAGGGTGAATAGACCGGGCCATTCTATAGGTCACGAATGAAGCCTATCTACATACCAAACTGGTATAAGTTGAGTAAAACGATTATGGTCTGACAGTATTCTCTCCACTCGATTCACCATATCTTTTACATGTCCCGGATCATAGGATAACGTCCAAACAATAGAAGAAAAGCAACTCATTGCTGTATAAATGGAAAAAAGAAGCCAAAAATTACGTGTTACCTGCGTGGTGCTTAAATAGGCATCCAATTGCCCGGCTGAAAATGGAATGCTGCTTTCTCGACTAAATAAAGACAGTTTATAAAAGTCATGAATCGGATCACCCCAGTCGGATTGATCAAAGTCGATCGCCCCAGCATATTGATGACGCTGTATAATGATATTCCCTAAATGAAAATCATCATGCTGGAACTGGTTTGGCCTCCCTTTTACCGCATCAGCATGTGACTGAATAAAATCTAATACGAACTGATCATGGGAAAAGGTCACTCCACTTGATTGATAGGCATGTACATACCGTTCATGTTTCGCT
Source organism: Bacillus sp. 22483 (assembly GCF_052044605.1). Taxonomy (NCBI): domain Bacteria; kingdom Bacillati; phylum Bacillota; class Bacilli; order Caryophanales; family Bacillaceae; genus Bacillus; species Bacillus sp. 22483. The sequence goes on from NZ_JBQENU010000002.1 coordinate 94,717, forward strand.
AATACCTTCTTATCCCAGGGGGCTGCATAAAAAGGGGCATCGAATGTATGCATGATACTCAAGTCTCTGCCTGCCCGCCTTCCGATTTCATACTGCTCTTCTTCTGTGAGCAGATGAATAGATGCTCTAGCAATCTCTCCTTCGATAAATGGAAAAATACGAAAAGTACAGTTTTGTTCAGCACTCACTCCGACCTCCATCACTTCAGAACAAATAACGCCTCGATTTTTTAACTTCTGCTGAATGGACGCTTTCTTTTTCAAACTGGAATATTTCTGAATGTCTGATAGCTTGAGTACTAGCTTTTCACTAGGCGTTGTGACCAAAAAGGTGCGGTCTCCCGAAAATCCAGATGTCATCGGCCGGAAAGAGATGGCTTGTTTAAGAAGCGGAGATAGCTGTTTCAGTTTTTCGTGTTTCATGAACGCAGAGCCCCTTTCTTCTTGGTATACAATAAACGGCAGACCTCTTGAGAAGTCTGCCGTGTTGTTTACATTATGATGGCTGATCACCCGTTGGACTAATAAGCGAGAGAGCATAATCTTCTGTAAAGATTCTTTTCGATAAATTGTTCACGCCGTCTAATGAGACGCGATTGATTTCATCAATAATTTCATCAAGCGTACGATGTTTGCCAAGGAGTAATTCATTTTTACCATTTCGGCTCATCTTGCTGTTTGTGCTTTCAAGACTAAGCATGAGGTTGCCTTTCATTTGCTCCTTAGAGTTTTCAAGTTCTTTCTGCGTAATTCCCTCACGTTTTAAGACGTCTAATGTTTGTAAGATGGTTTCAGATAGCAGGTTCAGCTGCTTCGCTCCAGTTCCACCATAGATCGTCAGCATTCCGTTATCTGCAAATGAACTATGATAGCTGAATACAGAATACGCAAGTCCTTTATCTTCTCTTACGTCTTGGAACAACCGGCTGCTCATGCTACCGCCTAGAACATTATTTAAGACGATTAAGTCATAGATGCCCTGATCTCCAGCAGGAAGTCCGTTAAAGCCCATGCAAAGGTGCGCTTGTTCTGTTTCCTTTTTGCGTGTCAGTTTGTCATAGTGGAATTGCGGGGCTTCGACAGGCTGCTTTTTCCCCTTTCCTTCATACGAGCCAAATAATGTTTCGACCTCACGAATGAAGGTGTCATCGACGTTCCCTGCAACAGAGATGACGACGCGATCCGGCGTATAGAATTCGTCCATATATTTTCGAAGGGAATCACCGTTAAAAGTAGAGAGTGTTTCCTCTGTCCCTAAAATCGGATAACCTAATGAATGATCACCGTAAATGGCTTTACTTAACAAATCATGAACGATGTCATCAGGAGTATCTTCATACATTTTAATTTCTTCATAGACCACATTTTTTTCTTTCTTCAGCTCTTCTTCGTCAAAAGCAGAGTTGAAAAACATGTCACTCAATACATCGAGGGCATACCCAGCATGTGAATCAAGTACCTTTGCATAATAGCAAGTATATTCTTTTGACGTAAAGGCATTCACTTGACCACCAATGCGGTCAAAGGATTCTGCGATATCACGTGCAGATCTCGTCTTTGTTCCTTTAAAGAACATATGCTCTAAAAAGTGTGAGATCCCATTTACTTCTGGTGTCTCATGTCTAGAACCTGTTCCAATCCAGACACCAATGGCGACAGACCTTACAGTGGGATTGTTTTCAAGTACAATTCTTACTCCGTTTTGGCATGTATACGTTTTGACCAAGTTTTGCTCCTCCTATTCAACAAACAGATCGCATCACGGATGTCTTTTTTCACTTAGGAGGTCAGAAACCGTTCCTAATTCATATCCTCTTTCTTTGATTTGAATGATAAGTGCGTCAAGACTTCTCGCTGTTGCGTCTGTTGGATGCATTAATATCATCGCCCCATTGTGAATTTTCCCAAGCACTCGTTTTTGTAATACAGCTGGTGATGGTTTTTGCCAGTCGATCGTGTCTACTGTCCACATAATGGTTTCCATTCCTTCTTGTTTCGCAAGCTTTACTGTTTCTTCTTTAAAGCTGCCACTTGGAGGCGCAAACCATATCGGTTTTTTCCCAAGGGATTCTTCAATTTGGCGATTTGTTTTAATCATCTGCTCTAATGCTCGTTCTCTTGTCAGTGTGCGCATATCCGGGTGATTGTATGAATGATTTCCAATTTCATGACCATCTGCCACGATTTTTTTAGCAAGGTCTGGACTGTTTTTCACCCATTTGCCTTCTAAGAAAAAGGTTGCCTTCACTTGATGCTTTTCTAGTGTATTCAACATCTTTGTTAAATGCTCGTCGCCCCAAGCTACATTGATCAAGAATGCATTCATCTTTTTGTCTGGATGTCCCTTATAGATAGGTTCAGCACCAAGTTCATGTAAATGGACAGATGGTTTTGTTTCTTTAAAAACAAGCAGCTTTTCATCGAAAGAGCCCTGTTTTTTCATTTTTTCGTAAGAAGCATCGATATCGACTGTCTGTCCATTTAAACCAGGCATCTTTTTCCACACTTTATCAATCTTAGCATTTTGCGGCTTCTCTTCATAGTCAGAAGACTTCGATTCGATCTCTTGATACAGAATATGTTTTGAAACAGATGCTACCTCGGCGTGCTCTTTCATTGAATTCATATATGTAACAGCAGCCGGCTGCTTCATCGTTTGATATGACACGAGCAGTAAAAATACAAACACAAAGAATGGTATCGTTTTTTTCAATGGTTGTCCCTCCCCTTTACCACAAATTATGATGGGGAGAAACAAGCTAGAACTATAGTTACGCGCAAGAAAAGAAAGAAGCCTGGCACGGATACCTGGCTTCTAACACATTTTATTTGTTCTCATTAAGACTGCTTTTCTTCTTTTTCCTTTTCTTCACGTAAAACAGCTTTACGAGAAAGGTTCACACGGCCTTGTTTATCGATCTCAGTGACTTTGACGAGTAGCTCGTCACCAATCTTCACGACATCTTCTACTTTGCCAACACGTTCAAGTGCAAGCTCAGAAATATGAACAAGTCCATCTTTGCCGCTGAAGATTTCAAGGAAGGCACCGAATTTTTCAATTCGTTTTACTTTACCTAAGTAAAGTTGGCCAACTTCAACTTCTCTGACAAGATCTTCAATGATTTTCTTCGCTTTTTGGTTCATGTCTTCTTCAGTAGAAGAGATAAAGATTGTACCGTCTTGTTCAATATCAATTTTCACACCGGTATCTTCAATGATTTTATTGATTTGTTTACCGCTTGGTCCAATGACATCGCGAATTTTATCTGGATTGATTGTCATCGTTAAGATTTTTGGTGCATAACGCGACAATTCTCCTCTAGAAGCTGGAATCGTTGACAGCATGCTATCTAAAATTTCCATTCTTCCTTTTTTCGCTTGTTGAAGTGCTTCTTCTAAAATGTCTTTTGATAGACCATCGATTTTGATGTCCATTTGAAGCGCTGTTACACCTTTAGATGTACCTGCTACTTTAAAGTCCATATCTCCAAGTGCATCTTCCATTCCTTGAATGTCTGTCAGCACTGTGTAGTATTCACCAGATTTAACAAGTCCCATTGCAATCCCTGCAACTGGTGCTTTAATTGGAACACCTGCATCCATCATCGCAAGTGTGCTCGCACAAATACTTGCTTGTGAAGTAGAACCGTTTGATTCTAACACCTCAGACACAAGGCGAACCGTATAAGGGAAATCTTTTTCAGATGGAATGACTGGCTCTAATGCACGTTCGCCTAGCGCACCATGTCCAATTTCACGACGGCCTGGACCACGCATTGGGCCGGTCTCACCAACACTGAATTGTGGGAAGTTATAATGGTGCATGAATCGCTTAGACTCTTCAACACCAAGACCATCAAGAATCTGTACATCACCAAGTGCACCTAATGTACAAATACTGAGTGCCTGTGTTTGGCCTCTTGTAAACAATCCTGAACCGTGCGTTCTTGGAAGAAGTCCTACTTCTGAAGAAAGTGGACGGATTTGATCGACGCCGCGTCCATCTGGACGTACTTTCTCTTCAGTAATAAGGCGACGAACTTCGTTTTTCACAAGCTTGTTTAAGACATCCTTCGCTTGTTTAATCGTTGCTTCGTCACGCTCTTCTTCTTCAAATTTTTGAACGACAGCTTTTTTCACAGCACTGATGGCATCTTCACGAGCATGCTTCTCATGTACTTGAATCGCTTTCAGTAGATCCGCTTCAGCAAGTTGTTTTACTTCCTCTGCTAATGCTTGATCGACTTCATATAAAGGAATATCGATTTTTTCTTTACCGACAGCTTTCACAATTTCTTCTTGGAATTCGATTAAGCGTTTGATCTCTTGATGGCCGTACATGATAGCTTCAAGCATTGTTTCTTCTGGTACTTCATCAGCACCAGCTTCTACCATGTTGATTGCATCTTTTGTTCCAGCTACAACAAGGTTGATATCGCTTTGTTCAAGCTGCTCAACATTTGGGTTGATGATGAGTTTTCCATCTACTCGTCCTACTGTCACGCCAGCGATTGGTCCCTCAAATGGAATGTCAGACACACATAAAGCTAAAGATGAGCCAAACATTGCAGCCATTTCAGATGAACAATCTTGATCCACACTCATGACAATACTAATGACTTGTACTTCATTTCTAAATCCGTCTGCAAATAGTGGACGGATCGGTCTGTCAATTAAGCGGCTCGCAAGGATTGCTTTTTCACTTGGGCGGCCTTCTCTTTTAATGAAACCACCAGGAATTTTACCAACTGCATATAATCTTTCTTCGTAGTTTACAGTGAGCGGAAAAAAATCAAGTGGTTTTGGTTCTTTAGAAGCTGTTGCTGAGCTAAGCACAGCCGTATCTCCGTAGCGTACGAGAACCGCTCCGTTTGCTTGCTTTGCAAGCTGGCCAGTTTCAACTGTCAGTTGACGTCCAGCCCAGTCTATGGTGAAGACTTGTTTCTCTTGTCCCATTCTGTGATAAACTCCTCTCTTGTCGTAAAGTTTTTAGGTTATTTCTTATTATGAACAAAATGATTTTCACATATCAATGTGAAAGCTGTATGTAGAAGGGTTTTTGCCATTCTTTCAACATTTTAACCATAAAATATTAGTGATTATACGATAAAAAAGCGGGAATCCTCCCGCTTTTTACGATTATCGACGTAAGCCTAGTTTGTTAATTAACTCACGGTAACGAGTTACGTCTTTATTACGTAGATACGTAAGAAGATTACGACGTCTACCTACCATTTTCAAAAGACCGCGACGTGAGTGGTGATCTTTCTTATGAGTACGTAAATGCTCGTTCAAGTTGTTAATTGATTCTGTTAGGACAGCGATCTGAACTTCTGGAGATCCAGTATCAGATTCGTGTGTTTTGAACTCATTAATTAATTGAGTTTTACGCTCTTGAGTAATAGCCATCCTGTTTCACCTCCAAATCATGTTAGCCCCATCTACCTCGCAACCGTCGGTGAAGTCGGCCTGCCAAGTAAGTGGTTTTAAAGCTACAGGAATTATCATACTAAAAATATGCCGATTTTGCAAATGATAGAGCGGTTTTTCTGCGATTTTTTTGTTTAATGAAGATGATTTTGAAAAAACTGAATCGCTTCTTCTTTATCTTGACTAATTTGAGCCGTTAATTCTTGGATACCGTTAAATTTTTGTTCACTGCGAATCCGTTTGTACCACTGTAATTTAATCGGTTCACCATAAATTTCTTCGTTAAAATCAAAAAGGTTCACTTCAATCGCAGGCTGATCAGGACGTTTTTCATAAAATGTTGGTTTGTAGCCAACGTTACAAACACCGTCATACACCTTGCCTTTCACTTCCGCTCTCACTGCATATACGCCTGTTGGCGGGATGATGTATTCAGCAGACAAACCAACATTGGCGGTTGGAAAGCCAATCGTGCGTCCTCGTTTATCTCCATGAATGACAATGCCGCGCAGCTGATACGGTTTCCCTAAAAGCTCACTCACATATTCAACGTCTCCATTTTTCAATGCGGAACGTATCAGGGTCGAGCTGACTTTCCGGTCTTGGTTGGAAAGCTTAGGTACAATGGTCGCAGCAATCCGCCCTTTCCCGTATTCGTCAAACGTTTCCATTGTGCCTGCGCCAAACCGGCCGAATGTAAAATCGAAACCAGCGACTGCATGCTTCACATTCAGTTCGTCCAAATATTGATCGACAAAGTCTTGAGGAGACAGTGCTGCAAAGCTTTCGCTGAATTGCACAATGTATAAGTAGTCAGCACCTAATTGTTCGATAAAATCAATCTTATCCTCAAGCGGTGTGATTAAGTCTTTTGGTTCACGTGCTTTTTGCAGAACATGTGATGGATGCGGATGAAAAGTCATGACAGCTAGAGCTAAACCCTCTTTTTCCGCAATGTTTTTCGCTGCATCAATCACTTTTTGGTGTCCGAGGTGAACACCGTCAAAATACCCTAAAGCCATCACAGACGGGACTTGATCCTTTTGATTCAATGTATGTGGGTGTGAAATATGTATAGTCTTCACGAGATGGTCACCTTTTCTTTAAGATTGCTTGTCCTGTGATAAAATCTTCGCCGGCTTCATCAGGTTCTGTTTGGTCGGGTGCTTCATATAAATCGCCATACAACGGCCTGAAGGAGCAAAGACAGCGACACGATCTTCCTCTGCAAAATGAGCAAATTCATCAGGCATAGGTAGGACTGCACCGTTTTCCACTTTACTTGCTAATGTATCATTTATCTCCCATTTCGGCAAATGATTGAGCGCACGCTCGATCGGCACAAGATGTTCCTCAACCGTTCCTTTCTCGCTGATCTCCCGCAACTCATCAAGAGTGATACATTCATCTAACGTAAAGTCACCAGATCCTATGCGAATGAGGTGAGACATGTGGGCTGGAAACCCAAGTTTTTTTCCGATATCGACGGCTAACGTTCTCACATATGTGCCTTTTGAACACAGTACGGTGAATCTAAATGATACTTTACCATTTTCAAATGTGACAGGTGTTGTCCGCTCGATGCGATGAATGGTAATTTCACGGCTTGGACGTTCAATTTCATTGCCTTGCCTTGCATATTCATAGAGCTTTTTTCCGCCAATTTTTACAGCAGAAAACATGGGGGGGATCTGTTCAATGGTTCCTTCAAATTGTTTCAACGCAGCATCAATGTCATCTTCTGACATCGGTACCGGCACTTTTTTTTCTTCTACTACTTCACCTGTTTGGTCTTCTGTCGTTGTAGAAAATCCAATGGTGATTTCCGCATCATACGTTTTCGATTTATCTGTTAAGTACTCCACAATTTTTGTCGCTCGTCCAATACAAATAGGCAGAACACCTGAAACCTCTGGATCGAGTGTCCCTGTATGTCCCACTTTTTTTGTGTGTAAAATCTTTCTCACTTTAAACACACAGTCGTGAGAGGTCATGCCTCTTTCTTTATGTAATAAAAGAACACCGTTTTGCACCTGCGTTCTCTCCTTTCATAAACGATGAAAAAGGACAGACGATCATCGCCTATCCTTATTTCAACGTCTTATTCGTGATCTTTTGTGTTTAGTTCAGCAATCAGGCTTTCAATTCGGTTACCGTAGTCTACAGACTCATCGAATTCAAAGTGAAGCTCTGGTGTTTTGCGAAGTCTGATTCGATTGCCAATTTCAGAGCGGATATACCCTTTCGCCTTTGCAAGGCCTTTTAAGGTTTCCTCTCTTTTCTTCTCGTCGCCAAGAACAGAAATATAGACTTTAGCAATTTGCAAATCACCGGATACTTCAACATCCGTTACAGTCAAAAAGCCGATTCTTGGATCTTTTAGCTTTCTGCCAAGGATGTCGCCTAATTCTTTTTTCATTTGCTCACCCACACGGGTTGCTCTCATACTCATGATCTTATCACCTCTAATTAAAACCACTCAGTTTTCGTGATCGTTCGTTCAATTTCCGGAAAAGAATCAATAAAGCTTAACACACGCTGAAGTTCCTTTTCCACTTGAACCCGGGAGGAGGAAATGACGGCGATTCCGATCGAAGTACGCTGCCATGTATCCTGATAGTCCATTTCAGCAATGGTCACATTGAATTTATGGCGCGTTCTTGTCATGATACGCTGCAGAACCGCACGTTTTTCCTTCAGTGAGGATGCATCATAGATCATACACTCACACTCGGTATAACCGATCATTTTCTTTCGATTTCTTGCATAACGAATGACTCCATGACATCACCTTCACGGATATCATTGTATTTCTTAATGGTAATACCACATTCATAGCCTTGTGAAACTTCTTTCACATCGTCTTTGAATCGTTTTAATACGTCGACTTCACCTTCAAAGATGACAACGCCATCACGAATTAAGCGGATACCACTGTCTCTAGTAATGGTACCTTCAGTGACATAGCCACCAGCAATTGTACCGATTTTTGATACTTTGAACGTTTGACGAACTTCAACTTGACCGATGACTTTTTCTTCATATTCAGGGTCAAGCATCCCTTTCATCGCAGCTTCAATTTCATCGATGACTTTGTAGATGATGCGGTGTAAGCGGATATCTACGTTTTCTGTTTCAGCTGTGCTCTTCGCATTTCCATCAGGACGTACGTTAAATCCGATCACAATCGCATTAGAAGCACTTGCTAAAATGATATCAGATTCTGTAATCGCTCCAACACCCGTATGGATGATTTTCACTTTTACGCCTTCTACTTCAATTTTTTGAAGAGCTGCCGTCAGTGCTTCAGCAGAACCTTGTACGTCTGCTTTTACGATTAAGTTGATATCTTTCACATCACCTTGTTTGATTTGCTCAAATAGGTCATCGAGAGATAATTTCGCTTTGTCTGAACGCTGTTCATCAAGTTGTTTAGACGCACGCGCCTCACCGACTTGACGAGCTGTTTTTTCATCTTTGAATACGAGGAACTGATCCCCTGCATGCGGTACATCATTTAAACCAGTGATTTCAACAGGTGTAGATGGTCCTGCAGTTTTCACGCGGCGTCCGATGTCATTGACCATTGCACGTACACGGCCAAATGTATTTCCGACAACGATTGGGTCACCTACTTGAAGTGTACCAGTTTGAACGAGAAGGGTTGCAACAGAACCTCTTCCTTTATCAAGCTCAGCCTCGATCACAGTTCCTTTTGCCGCACGATTTGGGTTGGCTTTTAGTTCTGCTACTTCGCTGACAAGAAGGATCATTTCGATCAATTCGTCAATGCCTTCACCTGTTTTTGCAGATAAAGGAACGAAAATGGTTTCGCCGCCCCAAGCCTCAGGTACAAGACCATGCTCAGTTAATTCCTGCATCACGCGGTCAGGGTTCGCTGTTGGTTTGTCAATTTTATTGACAGCCACAATGATTGGCACCTCTGCCGCTTTTGCGTGGTTGATCGCTTCAATCGTTTGCGGCATGACACCGTCATCTGCTGCAACGACCAAGATCGTCGTATCTGTTACTTCAGCACCGCGTGCTCGCATCGTAGTGAAAGCTGCGTGTCCTGGTGTATCAAGGAACGTGATTTTCTTACCGTTTTCTTCAATTTGGTATGCACCAATATGCTGCGTAATTCCACCCGCTTCGCCTTCAACAACTTTCGTTTTACGAATGCTGTCAAGAAGCGTTGTTTTCCCGTGGTCAACGTGTCCCATGATCGTTACGACTGGAGGGCGTACTTGCATATCTTCTTCTTTATCTTCAACTTCATACTTTTCAAGTTCAGTTTCTTCTAAAATGATGACTTCTTCTACTGGAACACCATATTCAGAAGCAATTAATTCGACTGTATCTTTGTCGAGCTCTTGGTTGATCGTAGCCATAACACCAAGCATCATCAGTTTTTTGATGATTTCAGCAGTTTCTTTGCCAAGCTCGTCAGCAAGCTGACCGACTGTCATTGAATTTGTAAATTCAATTTTTTCAGGAAGCTCTTTTTTCGGCTTCACAGGTCTTGCTTGCTGATGCTGCGCCTTGTTGTTGCCGCCGCGTTTATTTTTGTTTTTGTTTTGGTTGTTGTTTTTTTTGTTTTTATTAAATTGATTATTCTGCACGTCATTCTTCTTTCTATCATTGTTTTTGTTAGATGATTGTTTTTTTTGTTCTGCGGGTTTCTCGTTAGCTGTCTCTTTTGCTTTGGCTTTTTTATAGATAGCGTCTAGCTTTTTCACAGTGTCGTCTTCAAGCGTCGCCATGTGGTTGTTCACTTCCACGTTCATATCCTTAAGCGCTGCTATAATATCTTTACTTGAAACATCTATGGCTTTTGCGTATTCATATACTCTCACTTTAGCCATTCGTTCACCCCCAAATAAATTAATCGAGCAAGCTTATGAGCTTCTTAGCGAAGCCTTGGTCAGTGACAGCGACAACTACGCGAGCTTCCTTCCCTATAGAACGTCCGAGAACGGAACGGTCTTCAACTTTTCTAACCGGAACATTGTAAAATTTGCATTTGTCAGATACCTTTTTCTCTGTGTTGGATGAGGCATCTGCTGCAAGAAGAACCAGCTTAGCACGCGCATGTCTAATTTCTTTGATCACCAGATCTTCTCCTGACACGACTTTACGAGCTCGATTTGCTAGACCAAGCAAAGGATACCATTCAGATTCAGTCATTAGGTTTTTTCACCTTTTCAGCTAGTTCTAGTAATTCTTCAAAAATGTGTTCGTCAATCTGTGTCTGAAATTGCTGCTGTAAACTACGTTTGTTCTTCGCCGCAAGAATGGTTTCTTTATCGAGAGAAAGGTAAGCGCCGCGCCCGTTCATTTTTCCGGTTGCGTCAACAGACACTTCACCTTCTTTTGAACGAACAACGCGAATCAGTTCTTTCTTTGGTTTCATTTCTCCCGTCACGACGCATTTTCTAAGCGGGATTTTTTTTCGGCTTTTCACCTTTTATATCACCTCTTATTCGTCAGATTCCTCAGCTACTGGTTCAGCCTCTAAGAAAAGAGATTCAGAGTCTTCAGTTCTTGGGAAAATACCGAGTTCTCTTGCATCTGTTTCGCTTTTAATGTCAATCTTCCAGCTCGTTAATTTCGCTGCTAGACGCGCATTTTGACCTCTTTTACCAATGGCTAATGACAGCTGATAATCAGGGACAATGACAGTTGTCGCCTTATCTTCTTCATTTACAATGACATCAAGAACTTTTGATGGACTTAACGCATTGGCAACAAATTCAACAGGGTCATTCGACCAATGAACAATGTCAATTTTTTCGCCTTTCAGCTCATTGACAATTGCTTGTACACGCTGACCTTTAGGTCCTACACAAGAACCAACTGGATCAACATCAGGATCATCTGTACGAACAGATATTTTAGAACGGTCCCCTGCTTCTCTAGCGACAGATTTAAGCTCTACAGTACCATCATAAATTTCTGGCACTTCGATTTCAAATAAACGCTTTAAAAGACCTGGGTGTGTTCTTGATACATAAATTTGTGGTCCTTTTGTTGTTTTTTCTACTTTCGTAATGAACACTTTAATGCGGTCATGTGGTTTGTAGTCCTCATTTGGCATTTGTTCATTGACCGGAAGAAGGGCTTCGATTTTGCCAAGTGACACGTAAATGAATTTACTGTCAATTCGCTGAACGATTCCCGTCATGATGTCTTCCTCACGATCGATAAACTCAGTGTAAATCACACCTCGCTCTGCTTCTCTCACTCGCTGCGTCACGACTTGTTTCGCTGTCTGAGCTGCAATGCGTCCGAAATCTTTTGGTGTGACTTCAATTTCAACCACGTCACCAACCATGTAATTTGGGTTGATATTTGCTGCATCATCTACAGAGATTTCAAGGCGAGAATCATACACTTCATCTACAACATCTTTTCTTGCGAATACGCGAATCGTTCCCGTTTCACGGTTTAAATCAACACGCACATTTTGTGCTTGATTAAAATTACGCTTGTATGCAGAAATGAGTGCAGCTTCTATCGCTTCAATAATAATTTCTTTACTAATGCCCTTCTCTTTCTCAAGAACAGTCAGGGCATCTAACAACTCACTACTCATTTTTATGGTTCCCCCTTATATCAATGAAAAGGTTAATTGAACGAAACTGCTAATCTTGCGTTAGCAATTTTTTCGTATGGAATATTGATCTCTTTCTTTCTTGTCTTGATCTTCACTGTCACTGTTGCAATCTCACCATCAAAGCTTGTAAGCTCACCTTCAAATGCCTTTTCACCATCAATTGGTTCGTATGTTTTCATGAAAACATTTTTTCCAAGTGCTTTTTCAAAATCAGCTTTTTTCTTTAATGGGCGCTCCGCTCCAGGAGAGGACACTTCAAGAAAGTAGTTTTGGCTAATTGGATCTGCCTCATCAAGCTTTTCGCTCAAGGCTTCGCTCACTTTGGCACACTCCTCGATATCGACGCCTTTGTCAGAGTCAATAAATACGCGAAGGAACCAGTTTTGACCCTCTTTGACAAATTCAACATCAACGAGTTCAAGCTGTAAGCCATCTAAAATTGGCTGCACCATGTCGCTTACGATATCCACTACTTTTTTGCTCATTCTCTTCCTCCTTGTGCTTTCGATAAACGCTCTTATCAATCATTCTGCATAAAAACCCTGCTTTATTGTGAGCAGGGGGAGCAGAAAACGGATGAATAATGTCGAGACAAAAATTGCCTGTTCAATACAAAAGAGCGGGTTTCCCCACTCTTGTCTCGGTAATCGTTAGCATTTCCATAAAAACTATACCATATCCAATTTTTTTATGCAAATGAAGTTCCTTATAAACAGGCATTCTTCATCAGTTCTTTTCATTCATTCTTTTGGCGTGTTCACGAATGATTCCTGCCTCCCGGCTCTCCTTTAAAACTCGAAAACCGTCATAATCCGGGTAGAGGGAATCATCGTCTTGAATGCTTGTTAAAATCCAAAATTGGCTACCTGCGCCTCCGAGCTGTTCAATTGTCTTCAGCCAGCTATCATATACATCAGGACGGGCTGCTTGATTTTGATAGCCAAACTCTTCTAATACAACAGGTTTGCCAATTGCGTTTCCTCGGGTGATATGATCTTTGATCCATTTCACTCCCCATACAGCAGACTGATTCCAGTGATCCGGGTATAAATGATAGGTTCCATAATCAATATGAGGGAGAGCAGTCAAACGATCCCAATCAACACCTTCTCCCCCACTGTAAAACCAATCGTCATGACCTGTCATGCGAAAGAACCCTTCGTCTCCTACTGCAACAAGGTGATTCGAGTCAATTGATTTGATCCATGCACTCATTTCATCTGCCCAGTTTACTAGTATATCTCCCGAAGGGTCTGACTGAGCGCGCGGCTCATTGGCGAGCTCCCATGTCATAATAGCAGGATCATCTTTATATTGAACACCTGAGTACGTATTGGTTCTCTCTAATACATAGCGCACATAGTTTTTGTAAGCTGTTTTAATCCGAGGATCTGTATAAAAGTGATCATGTGATCCTGCCTGAAACCACTTCACATATTGATTCATCCCGCCAAAGTCATCCCAATTGTTCACGAGTGGGATGACCAGCTTGATTCCTTCCTGCCCTGCTTTATAAATCGCATAGTCTAGTTTTTGAAAACCGGATTCTTCATAAACACCTGGACGAGATTGTAAGACTGAGTTTTCTTGAGGGGTACCATCGTGAAATCCCCAAATACGAATAACCTTTAAATCCATTGCCTTCATATCGTCAAAAACAGCATCTACCATCTTTTTTGATTTGTAATGGAAATAATAATTATTTGTGCCAGCAAAGTAAAATGGGTGGTTGTTCAATACAAAATGTGTACCAGATGTTTGCACATAGGAGGAGGCCTTTACGGTCAGAGTGAACCAACCCGCCCATAAAGTGATCAGCAGCATAAAACAAGCCACCCGTTGAACCCATTTTTTCATTCCATTCTCCTCACAATCTCTTATTCTACTGGTACGATGATATCTAGTTGAAGCGGTGTTTGTTTAGTTGAATCAAGTTCAATCGTCTGCTGCTGCAACATTTTACTTACTTCACCAATTCGAACCTCATACGTCCCGTGAAACGCTGGACATGTCACTTGGCCATTCGCATCTGTTTTTTCCACTCTTTGTGTCGTCCATTCCTGTAGTAGCTTTTCATAACGCCTGCCTGCTTCATTTAACGACCAATCATGATTCACGATGGCTGCGTGCTCACCTCTCCAATGCGCACCTGCCCAAAATCCCCACATCAGCACACCTTTTACGGCTGGGTGACTAAAGGCTACCCGATATAAAGCTTCTAAGTTATCCGCTCGTCTATTGGCATCCGGATGAACAGAGTCATACTCTGTCACCCATATCGGTAGACCCAGCTCAGCAAGCACATCTAGTCTTTGTTTTACAACGACTGGATCCACTCGATCTTCAAAGTGACCTTGAACTCCAATAGCCTCAACTGGTGCCCCCAACTGACGAAGTTCATTGATATGTGCTTTATATGCGTGATGTTCGCCGTATGAGATTACATTATAATCATTGACAAACAGCAAGGCTTGAGGGTCAATTTTCTTCGTTTCTTCATACATCCATTTCCAAATCTGTTTCCCAAACCGGTCTTTAAAAAATGAACCATGCATCATTTCGTTGTTTACATCCCAATGACGGAATTTCCCTTTGAAATGATTGCCTGCATGCTCAAGCCGCCTTTTCATGGCTTCATATACTTCATGATTCGGTAATGATTTCAGCCAGTTTGGATTGGCATCCTCTACCTCCCAAAATAAGGCGTGCCCCCTCACTGGAATTTGGTGTCTATTGGCAAAATTCAGCATGGCATCTGCTTTTTCGTAGGTTATTTTCCCTCTTTCAGGCTCATTTGCATACCATTTTGCCTCATTTTCAAACACAGCCCAATTAAAGTGTTGGACAAAAAAATCAGCATACGTTTGATTGAATAGTACTTGGTCATTCATTGCTGAACCAAATGCAAATTCATGTCTGATTTGTTTTATTTCCACCTCTATTCCGGCAACTGGCTTTTGTTCCTTATCAATGACGTTTATGACAAGCTCTCTTTGTCTATGTTGTAAGATTCGATCATTTGCTTCTTTTCTCCAGCTTTGATTTTCTTGTTCCTGTGATCCGCCATTCGATGAATGATTCATAAATTCTTTCTTTTTAACCATAATGACATCACCTTTGCTTTCACTTCATTTATCTCATGAGGAGACCGCCGACTAAAAAAGCCGGCAGCTGCACTACGTTCTATTCGTTTATGAGACGATGGTATTCTGCATAAGCCGTAGCCATATCAACTTGCGACCAGAAACGGTGATAGGTGAAACTTGGCGCTCCGTTTTCCCATTTGCCTGTTGCTTCATTAAAAGATGCTTGATATTTACTCTCCAGTGCTGACCAAGCTGGGTCTTGCTTGATTTTTGGACGAAGATCTGCAAAGCTCGTATACACTCCGTTACCTCCTCGCTGCGGGTCAGAAGGAATGGTGCTAGAACCAGGGATCTGATTTCCTTGACCAAATGTTCCGTTCCAGCCATTTGGGAAGTACACTTCTTTTTTAAAGAAACGGTGGTAGTCTTCTCTGTCTTCCTCTGTCTCAATCCCTACACCATCATTGTAATTCCAAGCAACCTCAAGGAGCTGTGCCGCTGTCTCTTTTGCTCTCATGCCAAGTGCTGTGTAGTTTCCTGTCTCTTTCTGTGTTGCAGCAGCAAAGAATGTGAGTGCTTTGATGAGACTGCCCAGTACACCAGTATCTTGAGTAGGATCTTTTGTAACTGCCGTTAAATTTGGATTACCTGTTGCAGATTGGAACCCGCTCCAAGTGTCAGGCTGACCGCTCCATTCTATATTCCCAGGAATCCAAAACTCTCCAGGTGCACTCGTCGTAGCAACAGTAACATTTGTCCCCCCTAGAATTCTTTGACCCTGACCATCTAAAAAATATCCATCTTGATCTGACACAGGACGAGTGCCAATAAAAACGTAATCTAGTGAATAGTTGACCCATTTTGTGATGACAGATTTAGCCATTTGGAAATTTTCAGATGTTTTGTCGCCATCTTTTGCAAAGATATAATAAAGCTCTGCTACACGCTCAATCGGCCATGCTTGCATTCCAAACCAGTTATTGGACGGAGGATCATGGTAAACAGGCGCATCTTCATAAGCCATATCATAAAATGTGCTTCTTCCTGCTGGATAAGCGCTATAGTCTCCATTCCAGCTGTTGGTAGCACCTCCTGCAATCGCTCCCTCTTTTGATTGAAGCCAGACGTAAAATTCAAGCTGTCTCTTTAACGTCTTTTCCCAATCACTTGCACCAGTCGGTGACGATGGCTTTAAGCCTCCCTTATCTGAGGATAAAGCGTAGGCAGCGACTGGGTTTTGATACCCTTGATGACAATGGCTCGCTCCGATACGCCATGACCACTTCGCATATTCTCCAAGTCCCCCGCCCCAAGAGGTATACCATGCCATTAAGTGATGACATGCACTTTTTCCATTTCCAGGATACGGATTACCTTGCTTTCCGCTTCCAATTGTTTGAAAATATTTATCGTACATTCCGTAACGAAGGAAATCCCCCATCTTTTTCGCTTTATCAAGATAGGCTGAACCATTATAGCCAAGTTCCTTTGCCCAATACATTGCCTGTATCGCACGTGCATCAGCGTCCGTCGCATTTGTGTAGCGCCACTGGGCGGCTGGCGCTTGATTTTCTTTTGTGAACAAGCTCATGAAACCTTCATTGGGCTTTCCGGCCGTTTTATCATCTTGTGATGGATGAGGGATTGCCTCCCATACGGATTCTTGCGGACCCCGCTGGAATGTGTTTACATATGCGGCTGTATGTGATGGATTGAGCAAATTCCCATATTCATACCAGTTGTCTACATCAAGAAGCCAGTGCATTAAATACGTTTCATTCGTTCCGTAAGTTGACCTCAGTTCTTGATCAATCGGATCTTGACCAGCAGGGCGAGCACCCGTCAACTGGCTCGGATATTGATCTGGATATGGTTTCTCTGATGCGTATGTGGCTGGGCTAGATGGATTGTAAGAACTCATATGCGGCTGTTCGTCATGTCCATCTTCGTTTACTGGAATGATAAACTTCTCCATATTATCCCAAGCCGCTTCTAGTTTGCTCCAATCGCCTGTGTAGTGACCATACAATGCTTCAAGCCATAACCAATAGCTGTAAGCTTCTGAAGTGGTCATATGCCCGTAATCAGGTGCCTCACAAATGAGTGTCTCAACGGAATGATACGGAATGCCTTCTTTTGAAAAATATCCATTCGCATCGTTTTTCATTTGATGATAAAGTGTTAAAAACCGTTCTTTATTTGTCATGTCCTCACCCTTTATATTTATTTATTCGGAAGCGTACCAAATACTAAATCACCTTGATCAAAAACAGGAATTCTCGCTGTTTTCTGCATATTGGATGTTAATCCTTGAAAGGAATAATCATTTGAGGCATCCCATATATTCGCACCATTTGGCGCAGATAACCGGAACTGTATTTCCTTCTTATGAAGCGATTCGCCTCCTGGAAAAATAGCTACGCCAGTAAAATCGATTTCTGTAAAATAGATATGGGATGATGCGTCATACACCGTTAACGAAGATAAGGAAGCGCCTTCATTGTAGACAGCTGTCACTTGAATATCTTTATCAGTGAATCCCTTCGCAAATATCTCGCTTAGATTGACATAATATCTAAAAGAAAGTGATTGACTACTTCTGGCCGGCCAGCCTGATCGATTGTATAGAATGGCTTTGATCTGAGTAGATGTTGTATCGTTACTCATGACAGCTGCCTCTACAAAAAACTCATCTTCCACTTTTTCTTTAGGCGGAAAATTCGGCAGCTTTGACTGCCCCTGACCAAACAGCTGCACCATTTTGGCTACATTTCCAGTAAAAGCGGCATTATAGTCTGTTGCTACCTCGTTTGATACATAGTCAGAGATGTCATCGGTATACTGATCCTGTGCATTAGGCCCCCCAACAAGCGCTCCATAAAGCGTGTGCCGATGAGAAGAAGGAGTTGTCAGCTGATTAGACCATGAGCCATGTGCAGTTCGATGGTGTGGATGCATCGGCGGATTTTTGCCAAACCCAACGACATAGCTTCTATTTTGCGGATTATCCCCTAACATATAGTGTGTTTGCTTGATCGCAAACGTTTGGTATCGATTCTTTTTTTCTTGATCAGAGACCCAATCTGCGTACACAAACGCTAAAAATGCAGCATTTGCTGTATAACGAAGTGAACCCCATTGATCTAACCACGCTAGTCCGCCAGGCGTATAAGTGATTCTTTCTACTTTTCCATTTTGAACAAAACCCGTGGACCAGTAATCGAGGTTACGCTCTGTCGATTCGATAAACCTTTTCTCCTTTGTGATTCTCGCAAGTAAAATTTGCGAAGCAAAAAAGGTATTGTCCCACGACATCGTAAACGTATAATCCCAATCCTTCGGCCATTCTTCTACTGCTTTTAGTGCTTTGTTTAAATAGGTCTGGTCATTTGTCGCCAAGTACAGCCATATTCCACCCCAAATGAGCTCATCAATATAGCCGCTCCAGGAGTTATAAAATGGCTGCGCATTGGTGACACAATCTGTATACTCACCGCGATATT
The DNA here is from genome assembly GCF_052044605.1 of Bacillus sp. 22483. Taxonomy (NCBI): domain Bacteria; kingdom Bacillati; phylum Bacillota; class Bacilli; order Caryophanales; family Bacillaceae; genus Bacillus; species Bacillus sp. 22483. The sequence continues at coordinate 113,351 of NZ_JBQENU010000002.1, forward strand.
GGTCAGCAAATGCATAAAGCTGCTTTGCATGGGTGAGAAGTTTTGCTGCATATGGCGCGTCTGTTTCTTTAAAAATAATTGAACCTGCTGCTAAAGCGGCTGCGGTTTGGGCGGCTACTTCTGTTCCTGGACAATGTTCATCAATTTTAAATGCTGGCCGGTTCATCGGCATCACTTCTGCTGGACCCCACCAGCCATGATCTGCGTTCCCATCGCCTACTTGTGCCCAAAATTCATTTGGACCTGTATGGGCTTTCAAAAAATAATCGGTTGCCCACTTGATTTGATCTAACATATCATCAAGCAGTTCTGCCTCTTCGTAAGCTTCTCGGTACTCATAGACTGTCCATGCAAGCACGGCTGCAGAGTAAGCCATCGGAAGCCCGAACTTCACATGATCACCAGCATCGTACCAGCCGCCTGTTAAATCATGACCAACATCTTTCCCATCCTCCAGTCCAGAATCCCCTCGCCAGTTAAGACGATTGCTTTCAGGAAGCTTTCCGGAACGCTGGGCTTCGTAAAACAAAATTGATTTTTGAAGCACCTCTACATAGTTGTAATCTGACATGTACCTATTTCTCACCCCTTCTGTTTTCTTAAACGTGAAACATTGAACAAGAAATGACCACCTCCTTGTCATTCCGTTCGTGTTTTGTACAGTGTTGAAAAGAATCAAGCGTGTTTCAAAAATGTGCATAGTAAACAGCCATCAGCTTGACGCTCACCGAGGGTTTTCTCCTGATTCTTCATGTGACTGTACCCAAAATGATCATATGTCGTATGAGAACATTTCAGACGGCTAAATTCTCTTTTTTGCTCTATTTGGGTAGAAAGAATGACATACAATCTCTTCTCTCAAAACACGACGTTAAATCAAGATATATGAACCAACAAGAAAATAATTCCAGTTAAAATATTTAGTTAACATAATAATATTATTGTATATACAAAAAAGAGCGCCCTTTAAGGGCGCTCTTCATTTTTCACATTAGAACAAAGAAAGCTGGTTTTGATCAGGAAGTGCTTCTAAGCAGCCTTGACGATCCAAATACTCAAGGATGGTCTTAGACACTTTTCCTCGTTTTTGTAAATCTTCTTTTGAAAGGAATTCACCATCTTGGCGTGCGCGTACAATATTTAACGCAACGTTTGTTCCTAGTCCAGGGATGGAGTTGAATGGCGGGATTAACCCGTCTCCATCAATGATAAACTCAGTGGCACTTGATCGGTATAGGTCTACTTTTTTAAAGTGATAGCCTCTTTCACACATTTCAAGTGCAAGCTCTAGTACAGTTAATAGGTTCTTCTCTTTCGGTGATGCATCAAGACCTTTTGAGTTAATATCGTCCATGACCGCTCGAATCGCATTCGATCCTTTTGTCATCGTTTCGATATCAAAATCATCAGCACGAACGGTAAAATAAGCCGCATAGTACAGAAGTGCATGGTGCACTTTGAAATAAGCAATCCGAACGGCCATTAATACATAAGCAGCCGCATGGGCTTTAGGGAACATGTATTTAATCTTTTTACAAGAATCAATGTACCAGTTCGGTACGTTATTATTCTTCATTTCTTCTTCCCATTCAGGAGGAAGTCCCTTCCCTTTACGAACAGATTCCATGATTTTAAAGGCAAGTGACGGCTCTAAACCTTGATAAATCAGATAGACCATAATATCATCACGACAGCCAATCACTTCGCTTAGTTCACACGTTTTATTATGAATCAGCTCTTGGGCGTTGCCGAGCCATACATCTGTACCGTGAGATAGACCAGAGATCTGAACAAGCTCCGAGAAGGTGGTCGGTTTTGTATCCTCAAGCATCTGACGAACAAACCTTGTGCCAAACTCTGGAATCCCAAGTGTTCCCGTTTTACATCCAATTTGTTCTTCTGTGACACCGAGAGGTTCCGTTCCTTGGAAGATTTTCATGACCTCAGGATCATCTGTCGGAATCGTTTTTGGATCAATTCCGCTCAAGTCCTGAAGCATCCGAATGACCGTTGGATCATCGTGTCCAAGAATATCTAGTTTCAGCAAGTTATCATGGATTGAATGGAAATCAAAATGCGTCGTTTTCCAATCAGAACCTGTCGCATCTGCTGGATATTGAATTGGTGAGAAATCGTAAATGTCCATATAATCCGGCACGACGATAATACCGCCTGGATGTTGGCCCGTTGTCCGTTTGACGCCCGTACAGCCCTGTACGAGCCGGTCAATTTCAGCACCTCTCATATGAAGGTTATGATCTCCTGCGTAGCCTTTCACATAACCATATGCCGTTTTTTCTGCAACGGTACCGATTGTACCTGCGCGGTATACATACTCTTCACCAAACAGCTCTTTTGTATAGTTATGGGCAATCGGCTGATATTCTCCTGAGAAGTTCAAGTCGATATCAGGCACTTTATCTCCTTTAAAACCTAAGAACGTTTCAAACGGAATATCGTGTCCGTCTTTTTTATACGGCGTCCCGCATTCAGGACAGTCTTTATCAGGAAGGTCAAATCCTGAGCCAACCGATCCGTCATTAAAGAACTCAGAGTGCTTGCAACTTGGACATACATAGTGCGGTGCAAGCGGGTTTACTTCTGTAATCTCTGTTAATGTCGCAACGAGAGATGAACCAACTGATCCCCTTGAACCAACTAGATATCCATCATCAAGTGATTTCTTAACAAGCTTATGAGAAATTAAATAAATAACAGCGAAACCGTGACCAATAATACTCTTTAATTCTTTCTCAATCCGGTCTTCTACAATTTTCGGTAAATCGTCACCGTAGATGCTGCGAGCCATGTTATAGCTCATTTCCCGAATTTCTTCATCTGCACCTTCGATTTTTGGTGTATAAAGATCGTCTTTGATTGGTTTAATACTTTCGACCATCTCAGATACTTTTTGCGTATTCGTCACGACAATCTCTTTCGCCTTCTCGTCTCCAAGGAAAGAGAATGCTTCTAGCATTTCATCAGTTGTTCTAAAATGAACTTTTGGCAGTTCATGACGATTAAGCGGATTCGCCCCGCCTTGTGATGAAATTAAGATTTTGCGATAAATTTTGTCTTCTGGATGCAGGTAGTGCACATTTCCAGTCGCCACGACTGGTTTATTCAGTTTTTCTCCAAGTTTCACAATGTTGGTGATGATCTCTTTTAATGCACGTTCATCCCGAACAAGCTCCAGCTGGAGTAAATGCTGATACACTTCTGGCGGATGAACTTCTAAATAGTCGTAAAATGCGGCAATGTCTTCTACCTCATCAGGTGACTTCTGCATCATCCCTTCAAACACTTCACCCTTATCACAAGCAGACCCAACAATTAAACCTTCTCGATATTTCTCAAGCTGTGAGCGAGGGATACGTGGCACGCGGTAGAAATAATGAATATGAGAAAGTGAAACAAGCTTAAATAAATTCTTTAGACCCGTCTCATTTTGTGCAATCACGGTTGCATGGTAAGGACGTGAGCGCTGATACGCATTGGACTGTCCCATGTTTTCATTCAATTGATCGTGGTAAGCAATCTCTTTTTCAGCCGCATCTTTTAGCATCTTCAGCATGAGGTAACCAGTTGCTTCTGCATCATAAATCGCCCGGTGATGCTGCGTGAGTTCAATATCAAACTTTTTACACAGCGTGTTCAGCCGGTGATTTTTAAATTCAGGATAAAGGAATCGACCGAGTTCTAGTGTATCAATGACAGGATTTGATGCTTTATCTGTTTTTAACAGTCGCTTATATGCTGCATTTAAAAAGCCCATATCAAAGCTCGCATTGTGAGCAACAAGGATATCTTGTCCAATCCACTCTTTGAAATCCCGAACAACATCGACCACATCTGGTGCATCTCTCACCATGTCATCCGTGATGCCAGTTAGTTCAATGGTTGTCGCTGATAATGGATGATGAGGGTTTGCAAATGCCTCAAAGCGGTCAATGATTTCCCCGCCTTTGATTTTCACGGCTGCAAGCTCAATGATCGTATCATACACAGCAGAGAGTCCTGTTGTCTCAACATCAAATACGACAAACGTCGCATCTTCTAATAAGCGGTGCTCTGGATTATACGCAATCGGTACCCCGTCGTCGACTAAATTGATTTCCACCCCGTACATCATTTTGATGCCATGCTTTTTACTTGCTGCATACGCATCTGGAAAGGATTGTACAACGGCGTGATCTGTCAGGGCAATGGCCTCATGCCCCCATTTTTTTGCTTGTTCAACAAGTCTACCGATGCCAGTGACAGCATCCATCTGGCTCATTGGCGAATGCAAATGGAGCTCAACACGCTTTTCTCCCTCAGGTGCAGTATCTTCTTTCAGCTGAGGTTTCATTTCATTGACGTCATTTGCGATCATGACAAGATCTCTCACAAACGTATCGTTTTGAATGCTTCCTCTTGCTTTGACCCACATCCCTTTTTTCAAGGTTTTCATGAGCTGAGCATCTTCTTTTTCTCTCGCAAACATTTTGATCAAAATACTATTCGTATAATCGGTAATTTTAAAGATACAAAGGGTTCTGCCGCTTTTTAGTTCGCGCGTTTCTGCATCAAACACGTATCCTTGGACGGTGATTCGTCTTTCTTCGTCCATAATACTATCAAGCGTACGTATTTCTTCATTGTCTTTGATTTGATAGCCAATCATCAGTGGGCCAGAAGGAGCTTCCTCTTGATCCTCACTTTCCTTCTTCTCCATCTCAACAAGGGCTTGCATGGCTCTTTCTTGATCTTCAGCAAGTTTTTGTTCTCTGAACTTCTGAATCTCTTGATCTGATACAAAAATTTCTGTATCAAATTGAAGTTCTGGAAAACCAACTTGTTTAAATGCAGCCTGAAGCATTGGGCTATATTTCTTCTTGATGGCCAGAGCCTCAGTTTCGCTTTTTGTTTTGATGATGATCTTATGTCCAGACAGCGCTGGTTTTTGCTGTTGAAGCAAGCTGATGATTGGGGGAGAAATTCCTTGAAGCTCTTCCACACAATGTGACCAATACGATTGAACGAGCTCTTCAGATATGTGCGGATCATTGACTTCAATCGTACAAGTGACTTGTGCGATATGAGAAAATGCATTTGTCAGCCTGCTTAAAAACATTGCATATACTTTGTAAGGCAAAAGCGCCTTAAATTTAAAATGGAAATGCCACGTTTTTGCCGCCTTATGCACCGTCAATTTGACGATCTCGCCTTCTTCAAAGTAACGGCTGAGGTCATCATCTGTCATTTGAATCTGATTGAGTAATATATGAAATTGCCGCCGGGTAATCGGTAATTGTTCATCCAAGACAGGACCCTCCTTTTGCAAATCAGAAAGGTACCTCTTTTTTGCAGGAGGTACCTTCATTTTTTTGTTCGTTTTTTATGCTTGGCGTATAAATGAAATCAGTTCATCAACAGATACTTCGTGTGATTCACCTGATTTTCTGAATTTCACTTCGACAATTCCTTCTTCTGAACGTTTCCCGCAGCTAATGCGAATTGGCAGTCCAATTAAGTCACTGTCGGCAAATTTGACGCCTGCACGCTCTTGGCGGTCATCGAAAAGGACTTCATAGCCCTCTTCCTGTAAACGCTCATACAGCGTTTCAGCCAGTTCCTTTTGTGCATCGTTTTTCATATTTAAGGCAAGTAGATGAAGATCATATGGCGCAACTGTTTCTGGCCAAATAATCCCCTTGTCATCATGATGTTGTTCAACAATCGCAGAAAGGGTTCTAGAAATTCCGATGCCATAGCAGCCCATGATCATTGGCTGCGCACGTCCATTTTCATCGAGGTATGTTGCATCCATTGCCTCTGAATAACGTGTGCCTAGCTTAAAGACTTGTCCTACTTCAATTCCTTTTGCGAACTGGATTGTGCCTTCACCATCTGGAGAAACGTCTCCTTCTTGAATCAAGCGAAGATCTGTATATTCCTTCACTGATAGATCACGAGCAGGATTGACATTGACATAGTGATAATCCGATTCATTTGCACCTGCAACTGCATTTGTCATTCCTTTGACAGCGTGGTCTGCATAAATCGTTACTTCCGCTTCAAGCTTCACTGGTCCAACAAATCCTGGTTCTGTTCCGATCACGTCTAGTACTTCCTCACGTGAAGCAAGCTCTACAAGCTGTGCTCCAACTAAGTTTTTCACTTTCACATCATTTACTTCATGATCGCCTCTTGTCAGGACAAGTACATACGCATCGTCCGCTTTAAACAAGACAGATTTGATACATGTAGAAGGAGCCACTTCTAAGAATGACGCAACATCTTGTATCGTCTTCACCTGAGGCGTGTGTACTTTTTCGAGTTCTTTGAAGTCCGCAGGGTTTGCTTCTTCTCCGTGATACACAGCCTCAGCCATTTCAATGTTCGCAGCGTAGGAAGATGTGTCAGAGTATGCGATTGTATCTTCTCCTACTTCTGACAGTGCCATAAACTCATGTGTATCTTTTCCTCCCATTGCCCCAGAATCGGCAATGACGGGTCTAAAGTTAAGACCTACTTTTGAAAAGACATTCGAGTAAGCTGTAAACATTTTGTTGTATGTGTCATCAAGGCTCTCTGGTGAAGAGTGGAATGAATAGGCGTCCTTCATAATAAATTCACGTCCGCGCAATAACCCAAAGCGAGGTCTTTGTTCATCACGGAATTTTGATTGGATTTGATACAGTGTCAAAGGAAGCTTTTTATACGATTTGACTTCACTGCGTACGAGTGATGTGATCACTTCTTCGTGTGTTGGGCCAAGTGCAAACTCGCGGCCGTGACGATCTTTCATACGCATGAGTTCTGGACCGTATGTATACCATCTTCCTGACTCTTGCCACATTTCTGCTTGCTGCAGCACTGGCATTAACAGCTCAGCTGCTCCCGCCTTTTCCATTTCCTTGCGAACAATGGATTGAATGTGCTGAATAACTTTATGTGCTAGCGGCAGATAATGATAGATACCGCTCGTGTTTTGTCTAATAAATCCAGCTCTTACTAATAGCTGATGACTTTTTGCCTCAGCATCTGCCGGCACCTCTCGAAGAGTTGGAATGAAAGTCAGGGATTGTCTCATGTCGTTACACCTCATTTAAGAAATAGGACTTCTCACAAAAACTCTTGTTTCCCAGAATGAGAAACAAGAGACATTGGTTTTTATAAAAATAATCGCTGGATGTCATTCCATGTCACTACTAGCATTAATAGCATGAGGAACGCAACACCAATGAAGACAACAAGTGCCTCTTTCTCACGATTAATTGGTTTGCCGCGAATGGCTTCAACGAATAGGAAAAGTAATCTTCCTCCGTCTAATGCAGGAATCGGTAATAAATTCACGATCCCTAAGTTGATACTAAGAAACGCAGCAAACTGCATTAATGTTAACACACCTTGTTTCGCTACTTCTCCTGTCATGTCATATATTCCAACAGGACCTGCAAGCATATCTAATGAAAATTGTCCTGTGACAATCTTTTGCAAGTTCGTTAAGATGAGACCTGCTGTTGATATCACTGTCGTTCCTGAAGATGAGATGACTTTGAGAAAGCCATTTTCTGTTGGCGGGTAAGAGCCAAAACGGCCAATGGTTTTTCCTTCGGCCTTCACAGCTTCCGGTACAACTTGAATGGTGCTTTCTTTGCCATCTCGGTCAATGACGACATTCATTTTTTTATCTGGGTTCTTTTGAACCGTTTGAACAACGTCTGTCCAAGAATTCATTTTATCCCCGTTAATTGAAACGATATGATCTCCCTGCATAAGCCCAGCTTGCGCTGCCCGGCCGTCTTTTGTCAGCTTACCAAGTACAGGATCATCCACGGTTACACCTTGAATAAATCCTAAAGCCACTAGAATCACATATGCCAGGATAAAGTTCATAATCGGTCCAGCTGCAATGGCTTTAATACGCTGCCATACTGTTTTTGAACCAAACTGACGGTTGTATGGCGCAATTTGAATTTCTTCACCATCTGCAATATAGAAGCTTGTTTGGCTTACATTGTAGCCAGTCAGAATGTCTTCATTTCCAGCCTCATATCCTGAAATTCTCATCGCATGATCTAAATCAATTTGTTCAACTTCAATGACAAGTGCATCAGGATATTTCTCTTTATCATTTAAAATGATTTTTTCTACTTCATTTTGCTCATTGAATAAGAGCCCCACTGTATGACCCGGTTTAATTTCAATGACTTCAGGGTCTTCTCCAGCCATTTTAACAAATCCGCCGATTGGCAGAAGTCTGATGGTATAGACGGTTTCTTTTCGTTTAAAGGAGAAAATCTTCGGTCCAAAACCAATTGCGAACTCGCGGCATAAAATGCCTGCGCGCTGCGCCATAATTAAATGGCCAAGCTCGTGGAAAAAAACGAGCGTTCCAAAAATAATAATAAACGCAATCACTGTATTCACGAACATACCACCTTATGCGAGGATTGATTGAACAAAGTCTCGTGTATCTTTGTCCACTTCATGGATATCTTGCAAACTAGGCGTTGAAATCACATGATGTCTGTTCAGTGCCTTTTCAATCAATTCTTCAATTTGCAGGAACGTTACTTTGCCTTTTAAAAATGCATCAACAGCTATTTCATTGGCTGCATTAAGCACAGTAGGCATTGTCCCTCCTATTTTACCTGATTCATAAGCAAAATGTAAGCAGCGATACCTGTCAAAATCCGCTTTTTGGAAATTTAATTGTCCAATCTCCCAAAGGTTTAATGATTTCGCCTCTTTTAATGGCGCTCTATCAGGATAAGTGAGCGCGTATTGAATCGGAACCCTCATGTCAGGTGTACCTAACTGAGCCATGACACTTTTGTCATGGAATTCCACCATGGAATGGATGATGCTCTCTTTATGTAACAGCACATCAATTTGATCGTATGGGATATCAAACAGCCAATGCGCCTCAATTACCTCAAGCCCCTTATTCATCATGGTCGCTGAATCGATCGTGATTTTTGCGCCCATGGACCAGTTCGGATGATTCAGCGCTTCTTCAACCGTTACACCTTCAAGCTCCGTGCGTTTTTTATCTCGGAAACTGCCGCCTGAAGCTGTGACGATTAAGCGTTCAATGTTTTTAGCTTGTTCACCTTGCAGGGATTGAAAAATAGCGGAGTGTTCACTATCGACAGGAAGTAAAGGCACGTCATACTTTTTGGCGTACTCTTTTACTATATGACCAGCTGTCACAAGTGTTTCCTTATTTGCAAGTGCGATCGTCTTTTTTTGTTCAATGGCTTTTAATGTCGGTACAAGTCCGACACTTCCTACCAGTGCATTGACCACAACATCCACTGCATCATAGGTCGCTGCTTCGATGTTTGCTTCATCACCCGCAGCCATTTTGACATCGTATTGAAATGAATGACCTTTTAACGTGCGATAGGTCGCTTCGTCTACACATCCAACAAATTCAGGCTGAAATTGTTCAATGATAGGGATGGCCTTGTCTATATTTCTGCCAAACGTCATCGCTTTCAACTTGAATTTGTCTGGATGCTGCCTGATCACATCTAATGTTTGTTCTCCAATTGATCCTGTTGCGCCTAATAGCGAAATATATTTCAAATTGCCACTCCTTCTCTCGTTCAATTAGTTTCTATGAGGTTAGCTAGCAAACGTGGCCAGCAATAAATATAAAAACGGCAGAACGAATAAAAAGCTGTCAAACCTGTCCAAAATTCCGCCATGACCTGGGAGGATTGTCCCTGAATCCTTCACATGGTAATGACGCTTTAAAGCAGATTCCACAAGGTCGCCAAGCTGTCCAAAAATACTGAGCAAAAGAGTAATAAACATAACAAGCAGATATGATGGCAAAAATCCTGTAACCGCCTGGAACACAAGTGACAGCACGACCGCTGTGACGATTCCGCCGATAAATCCTTCTACTGTTTTGTTTGGGCTGATCTCTGGCCAAAGCTTTCGTTTCCCCATAGATTTCCCAATAAAATAGGCACCTGAGTCAGTGGACCAAATAATCACCGCTGCGAAGAAGATCGCACTCATGCCATACAAGCCTCTAATTTGAATAAAATAATAGAAACTAACGCCAATATATAATGTGGCTAATATAACAAAAGCAACCTCATCGAATGTGAAAGAGTTTTTGCTCAGAACTGTATAAGTTAAAAGGATTAAGACTGCAAATAAAGCAATCTGCATTTTTGATGCGTCTACGTTCGGGAAGAAGCTATTTTCTCCGCCCATTAAAAGCCAAAGCAATATTAAGCTGACAATGCCAGGAAAGCTGAAAATCGAAATCTTTTTCATTCTAAGAAGCTCAAAGAGAGCGACACTTCCCATTAAATAAATCAGCAGGGTAAAGGGCATTTGTCCATAAATCACTGCAAGTAAAAACACTGCAGCTGCCAGAACACCCGTCAAAATTCTTTGTTTCATCTGCACCACCCTCTAAATTCCACCGAACCTCCGGCCGCGGCGCTGGTACTCTCCGATAGCGCCTATGAGATGCTCATCAGAAAAGTCAGGCCAAAGCACATCCGTAAAGACAAACTCGCTGTATGCAATTTGCCAAAGCATAAAGTTGCTTAATCTAATTTCTCCACTCGTGCGAATAAGCAAATCCGGATCTTGAAGAGATTCTGTCATTAAATAAGCTGAAAACATCTCTTCTGTGATGTCTTCTGCTCGAAGCTTGCCTTCTTTGACTTTTTCAGAAATTTGTCTGCATGCAGAAATAATTTCTGTCCGTCCTCCATAATTGAGCGCAAAATTTAAAATGAGTCCGTTATTATTCGCCGTACTCTTCACTGCGTTCTCTACCGCTTTTTTCGTATGCTGCGGGAGGCCGTCTGGATCACCTGTTAAACGTACACGGACATTTTCCTCGATGAGTTCAGGCAGATAGATGTTAAGAAACTCTTCAGGAAGCTTCATTAAAAAGTCTACTTCTAGTTTTGGACGTTTCCAATTTTCTGTAGAGAAAGCATACAAAGTCAGCACTTTGACATTCAGCTTATTTGCAAGCTTGGTCATGCGCTTGACAACTTTCATTCCTTCATGATGTCCTGCTACCCGTGGAAGTGCACGTTTCTTTGCCCATCTTCCATTCCCATCCATGATAATGGCGATATGTTCAGGAATTTCTCCATTTAATATGTCTTCTTTTGTCAGGCTTTCTAAGTTGGAAGCTGCTGTTTGCTGATTCTTCCAATTTTTGAGTATATTGAGCATGAGATTCCTCCATCACCCAAAAAGGTTGCGTTCCCGCTAATAATATAGTCCTCAACAGTATTAACAAAAAAACCCCCTGTAAACATGAAGAGGGTCTTTTCACTATTATCTATTGTACATAGTTTTTTCTTAAACTTCCATGATTTCTTTTTCTTTATCTTTTGTCACTTCATCAATTTTAGCGACATATTCATCTGTCAATTTTTGAACATCCTCTGTAGATGATCTTAATTCATCTTCAGTGATCTCCCCATTTTTCTCTAGCTTTTTCAATTCATCGTTTGCATCACGACGAACGTTACGAACAGCTACTTTTGCTTCTTCTGAGTATTTTCTCACAACTTTTACAAGTTCTTTACGTCTTTCTTCTGTTAGTGCTGGGATCGCAATACGGATCACGTTTCCGTCACTTGTTGGTGTGATACCAAGATCAGACTTTTGGATCGCCTTTTCGATATCACCGATCGCTGTTTTATCGTAAGGTGTGATAATCAGCATACGTGCTTCTGGCACTGTAATTGACGCAATTTGGTTTAGTGGTGTTTGCGCACCATAGTAATCCACTGTTACTTTGTCTAAAAGGGAAGCATTAGCTCTGCCCGCACGGACAGTTGCTAGTTCACGTCCGTATGCTTGAACGGCTTTTTCCATTTTTTCTTTTGTTTGGTTCAACACTTCTTTTGACACGTTATTTCCCCCTCACGATCGTTCCGATTGATTCGCCATTGACGGCACGTTTAATATTTCCTTCTTCCATAATAGAGAAGACGATTAATGGAATGTCATTGTCCATACATAATGAGGACGCAGTAGAATCCATTACAGCAAGCCCTTCTTTTAGTACATCAAGATATGAAAGCTTATCATATTTTACTGCATCCGCATCTGTACGAGGATCAGCACTGTAGACACCGTCTACATTGTTTTTCGCCATTAAAATGACATCTGCTTCAATTTCAGCTGCACGAAGTGCTGCTGTTGTATCAGTAGAGAAATAAGGGTTACCAGTACCTGCAGCAAAAATCACGACACGTTTCTTTTCAAGGTGACGGATCGCTTTTCTTCTTATGTATGGCTCTGCAACCTGTCTCATTTCGATAGAGGTTTGTACTCTAGACTGAATGCCAAGCGTTTCTAGGCTGTCTTGTAATGCCAATGAATTCATCACTGTTGCAAGCATCCCCATATAGTCTGCTGTTGCCCGGTCCATTCCTAAGTCACTGCCTGTCTTACCACGCCAAAGGTTTCCTCCACCTACAACGACTGCAACTTCAACATCAAGTTCTGCAATTTCTTTTACTTGCTTTGCAATTGATTGAATGACAGTTGGGTTAATTCCATTTCCAGCATCACCAGCTAGTGCTTCTCCACTTAGCTTCAGTACAATGCGATTATATTTCGGTTTGCTCATGATAACCTCCAAGTGTAAACTATACCGTCTCTTATTATGCGTAAGAAACCGTCTTTTGTAAATCAATATCCTCTAAAAAATAGGGAACACAGTGCTTGTGCTCCCTAAAAAAGCCCCAGAGAGCTTTTCAAACATTATTTTTTCACTTGGCTCATGACTTCTTCAGCAAAGTTGTCTTGACGCTTTTCGATACCTTCGCCCACTTCATAGCGAACATAAGTTTGAACAGTTGCGTTTTTCGCACCTACAACTTGTTTCACTTTTTCATCTGGGTTTTTAACGAATGCTTGGTCAAGTAAGCAAATTTCTTCGAAGAATTTGTTTAGACGGCCTTCTACCATTTTAGCAACGATATTTTCAGGCTTTCCTTCTTGAAGCGCTTGTTGTGTTAATACTTCACGCTCACGGTTTGCTTCTTCTTCAGACACTTGGTCACGAGAAATGTATTTAGGGTTTACAGCAGCAACGTGCATTGCGATGTCTCTCGCAAGCTCTTCATCAGTTGTTCCGTTAAGAACCGCTAATACACCGATGCGTCCGCCCATGTGTAAGTAAGAACCGAATGCAGCGTTATCTTCTTTTGTGATGACTGAGAAACGGCGCAGCGTAATTTTTTCTCCGATTTTCGCAATTGCAGAAGTAATATGTTCTTCAACTGTTGAACCATTTTCCATTTTAGAAGCATGTGCTTCTTCAATTGTTGCAGGTTTCGCAGCAAGTAAATGATCAGCAAGTTCGTTAAGAAGATTTTGGAATCCTTCGTTTTTCGCAACGAAATCAGTCTCAGAGTTTACTTCTAGGATAACACCAGTGTTGCCGTCAGTTTTAATAAGAGTTAATCCTTCTGCCGCAATACGGTCTGCTTTTTTCGCAGCTTTTGCGATCCCTTTTTCTCTTAGAAGATCGATTGCTTTGTCGATGTCACCATCAGTTTCTGTTAACGCTTTTTTACAGTCCATCATACCTGCACCAGTTTTTTGACGCAGTTCTTTTACTAATTGAGCAGTAATTGCCATTTTACATTTCCTCCTTCTATGTTAAAACACGGATTACTAGGTGAAAAAAAGGTGATAAAAGGCAGTTCCCTCTTATCACCTTTTGAATAGGTTACGCAGTTGTTGTTTCAGTTTCTGTCGTTTCTTCTACAACAGCTTCTTCTTCGCCTTGTTTAGACTCAAGAATCGCATCTGCCATTTTAGCAGTTAGAAGTTTTACAGCACGGATTGCATCATCGTTTGCAGGGATCACAACATCAATTTCGTCTGGATCACAGTTTGTGTCAACGATACCGATAATTGGGATATTCAATTTACGAGCTTCTGCAACTGCAATACGCTCTTTACGAGGGTCGATAATGAAAAGTGCATCTGGAAGACCCTTCATGTCTTTGATTCCGCCTAGGAATTTTTCAAGACGTTCTAATTCTTTTTTCAGTTGAACGACTTCTTTCTTAGGAAGAACTTCGAACGTACCGTTTTCTTGCATTTTTTCAATATCTTTTAAACGTTTGATACGTTTTTGGATTGTTTCAAAGTTTGTTAACGTTCCACCAAGCCAGCGTTGGTTTACATAGAACATACCAGAACGGATTGCTTCTTCTTTCACTGAATCTTGTGCTTGCTTTTTCGTACCAACGAAAAGGATTTTTCCTCCGTCAGCAGCAAGGTTTTTCGTGAAGTTGTAAGCTTCCTCTACTTTTTTCACCGTTTTTTGAAGATCGATGATGTAGATACCGTTACGCTCTGTAAAGATGTAACGCTTCATTTTTGGGTTCCAACGGCGTGTTTGGTGACCGAAGTGAACACCAGCTTCTAGCAATTGTTTCATAGAAATAACTGACATGTTGTTGCCTCCTAATATAATGGTTTTTTTTCCTCCGCTTAAGTCATGTTCACATAAAACTGCGCCACGGCAGCACCTTCATACGAATCATTAAGCGTGTGTATTTAACACCAAGAAATAATATAACACATGATGGACTGACAATCAAGAATCCTTTACAGCTTTCCGCTAAATTTTAATAAAAGCTCGATTTCTGTCTTGCCCGTTTTTAATTCTTTCGCTATTTCTTCTAATGATAGCCCTTGATCATATAAGGCCTTTACTTGATCCTCAAATGTTTCTTCTCTTTCACTTTCAGAAGGCGCAGAAGCTTCTGTTTCGAGACTTGAAACGGGTTCGTTTACCTTCTCTTCCTGCACCTCAACTTCGCTAAGGAGAGCCGACAGGTGCTCTGGAACTGGATCTTCACTTTCTACCGATTGCTGGGATTCAATTGGTGGTTGTGGCTGCTTTGGTGTCTGAAGATCCGATTTCAGCTCTTCAGCAGAAAAATCAGGGGAAGTGGCTGCAGCTTTTGATAGTTTTTCATTCTCTTCTTTGACTTCCATCAAAAATGCAGCCAGGGTATTTTCCGTTTCTTCTAAAAGCTCTCGCTGCTTTTGTTCTGTTGCCTTCAGCGAATTCATTCTCGTGTATAAAATGATCACAAAATAAATAAGTGCAGCATGAAGCATAAAGCTAATCAGCCATAGCATATTTTTTCACTCACTAACTCTTTAAGATTGAATGGCTTTATCAAGCAGATGCTTAAGCTTGAACAATGCCTTTGAATGAATTTGCGAAATGCGGGAGGTCGATAAATTAAGCACTTGACCAATTTCCGTTAACGTCAATTCCTCTTTATAGAAAAGACTAATCACAAGCTTTTCTTTTTCCGAAAGCTCTGTCATTTTTTCGGCAAGCTGTTCAATTAATTCATCTTTCAGCATTTTCTCTTCAGGTGTCACAGTCTTTTCATCGCGAATCATGACTTGAACGTTTTCTCCGTCTTCTTGATCATGCAGCTTCTCATCAATCGAGAGCAAATTCGCAAAGAACCCTTCATTCATCGTTGTGACCACATCTTGTTCACTCATGCCGAGTTCTTCAGCAACCTCTGTTGGTGTCACATTTCGTAAATATCGCTGTTCAAGCTTTTCAATTGCCGCTTCTACTTTTTTTGTTTTTTCTCTTGATGTACGAGGCAGCCAGTCCTCTTTACGAAGACCGTCGATGATGGCCCCCCGAATTCTGAAGGATGCATATGTATCAAACTTCAGATCTCTTCCGGGGTCAAATTTTTCAAGGGCATCATATAAACCGAGCATCCCTAGACTGATCAAGTCTTCTTTGTGCACTGACTTCGGGAGACCGATGGAAATTCTTCCAACATGATATGTGACGAGCGGCATATAGCGGCGCATAAGATCATCTCCAGCAGCTGGGTCCTTCCACTCTTTCCATCTAGCCCATAGCGCCTGATCTTCGTAATTTAAGGATTGCATCTTTCTCCCCCTATACTTCCTTAGTTATATCTTCATAATGCCTTGTTTCACAGTGCGGATCTCAAGTTCTGTTGTAAGCGGATCGAATTCAATCGTGCGTCCATTGTTTCCGCCCGTGTCCTCACTAATGATCGGGATATGATGAAGAGACAGATGTTCTTTCACAGCTGATACATTTCTAGGTCCAATTCTCATCAGATCATTGGTTGACTTAAATTTAAACATTTCTGCGCCGCCAGCAAGCTTCGCTTTTAGCGCATGTTTGCGCGCTCCTTCTTTTAAGAGCAGATCAATTGTATGCTTGACACCTGTATCTGCATACTTAGCCAAGTTCTCTACCGCTCCTTTTGAAAGAGAGGAGTCTGGAAGCATGACATGGACAAGTCCTGCCAGTTTTTTTTCTTGGTCAAAAAGGACAAGTCCTACGCAAGAACCGAGACCGGATGTCCGTATACGGTCCGGTGTTTTCACAAGCTGAACATCCGCTATACCAACCTTTACAACTGCCGGAATCTGCACGTTCATTATAGGTTACCTAATGCTTTGAACAGTTTTTCAAACGATTCAAAGTCTGGTAATAGAAACATATTTCCTTTCAGCTCTTGCTGATTTTGATCATCAAAAATCGATGTATCAATCACAATCGCCTGATCGCCGAGCGGGCTAAACTGCATTAATCCTTCACTAATGACAGCCCCGAACATGTCGAGCGTGACATCTGGAACACTTGGGTGAAGCTGCAGTTTTGTTAAATCGGCAAGTGCTGATAAATAAGAGCCCGCTAAAATATTTCCTAGCTCATGAAGCGCTGATGTTCCTAGCATGTGTTCATGAATCGTATCAATATCAAATGCTGGGTCCTGAACAAGCTCTCTTACAAATTGTTCCGCTTGTTCAAACGGCATAATGAAAAAGATTGAACCGGTAAGATCACCCTCCATTCGCAAAAAGATACTGGCAACTGGAAGGTCTGCTCCACCAAAGAAATCCATTAAATCTTCAAACGAGAGAACTTTGACAAAAGGAACAGCCATATCAATTTTGCGGTTCAATAGGCTGGCAAGAGCAGACGCTGCATGGCCTGCTCCGATATTCCCAACCTCACTTAAAATATCTAGCTGTTCATCTTTAATTTCATTGAAAATGCTCATTTCACATCCCCCTTAATGAACAGGTGCATCTTGCACGCTCTTGTCGAGGACCGCACCAGCATGAATGATATTGAATAGACGCTGATCATGCTTAATAATTCCTGTCACCCATGACAGTCCTTCTTTTTCAGCTGAATCAGTAGAAGTTTCTACCTCTTCCTGATGAACAGTAATGACATCATTTGCTTCATCAACAATCCAGCCGACTTCAATGTCACCAACTTGTACAATAATCATTCTTGTTTCGTCTGTAATCTCGTTGTCAGTTGATCCAAGTCTCACTCTAAGGTCAATGACAGGTGTCACGACACCACGTAGATTAATGACACCGCAAATATAAGGGGCAACGCCAGGAACTCTTGTCGGCTGCTGCCATTTTTCAATGGACTTTACTTCTGATACTGAAATGGCGTATTCTTTTTTGTTTACGATAAACACAATCATCTTTTCGCCAGTTTTGATATCTGTACTCATTTCAGACCGCTCCTCTATTGTTTTTTACTTAATCAGTGCATTACAGTCAATGATGAGTGCAACCTGACCGTCACCTAAGATTGTTGCGCCTGATATCGCAAATACGTTTGGTAGGTAATCTCCAAGTGATTTTAATACGACCTCTTGCTGACCGATAAACGAATCGACCACAAATGCTGTTAGCTTGTCTCCTTTACGGACAACAATAATGTGCAGTTCTTCTTCTAAATCATTCGCATTTGGTACGTTGAACTGTTTCTTCAAGTACACAACCGGTACGATAAATCCGCGGAAATCAATGACTTCACGATCATGCGTTTGAAGGATGTCACTCTTCTTAATGACAGCCGTTTCTATAATAGAAGAAATCGGAATAGCAAATGTTTCTTCCTCTAGTTTCACAAGAAGTACGGAAATGATCGATAATGTGAGTGGAAGCTGAATTGAGAAAAGTGAGCCTTGACCTTCTGTTGAGTTAATACTCACAGAACCACCTAATGATTCCAGCTTGTTTTTCACAACGTCAAGACCTACACCTCGGCCCGAGATATCAGAAATCGTATCAGCTGTAGAGAACCCTGCTGCAAAGATCAATGAATCAATTTGGTGATCTTCAAGTGTTTCCGCTTCTCTTTCCGTAATAACTCCGCGCTCTAATGCTTTTTCAAGGACCTTTTTACGGTTAATCCCGCCGCCATCATCTTCTACTTCAATGAAGACATGGTTTCCGCTATGATACGCTTTTAATAGAACGGTTCCTTTTTCTGGTTTGCCTTTTTTCACACGTTCTTCTGGTGATTCAATCCCGTGATCGAGACTGTTTCTAAGTAAGTGTAAGAGCGGATCGCCAATTTCATCGATCACTGTTCGATCAAGCTCTGTCTCAGCACCTTCAATGATCAGTTCAATTTTCTTATTGAGCTCTTTCGTCAATTGACGAATCATACGAGGGAATCTGTTAAACACCGTTTCTACAGGCACCATTCTCATGTTCAAGATGATCGATTGCAGGTCGCCAGAAATACGGGACATTCTTTCCACTGTATCCGTGAGTTCGTTGTTTTCAAGTTCTTTGGCAATCTGTTCTAAACGTCCTCTATCTATGACAAGCTCTTCAAACAGGTTCATAAGTGAATCTAGACGATCGATGTTGACACGGATCGTTTTCGTTCCGCCGGCAGCTGCACCGTTATTGCCATTTGCTTTTGGCGCATCGTTTGCTGGCGCTTTAGTGGCAGGAACTGTGGCTTCTTCATTTTTCTGCTCAGGTTTCGCTGCTTTTGTTTCAGCCGGAGCCGCTTCTTCAAAGGCAGAGACTTCAGAAATCTCCACTTGTTCAACCTCTGAGATCGCTGTCACGATTTTTTTCACTTCTTCCATCGGCTGTTTCGATAAGTAAGAAATGCTGAATTCAGATTCAAAATCTTCTGATTCTAAAAGTTCTGCATTCGGAACCGTTTTGACAACTTCTCCTGCTTCGTTCAGTCTTTCAAAAATCATATAGACACGAACGGCTTTTAATAAGCATGCGTCACTTAATGTCACGGTCAGCTCATAACATTTAAAGCCTTGTTCTCTTGCTTCATCAAGAACTGTTCGTTCAAATTCGTTATAATCTAGGTCGCTTGCAGCTGATGATGCTTCAGCTGTCTCAACGGCAGATGCTGTTTCTGCATGGCTTCCTGTCACATCTAGTTTTTTACTAATCTCCGTGACATCACGTTTTCCATCCCCGCCCTCTGCAATCGATTGAACCATTGCTTCAAGGTGATCGAGTGCTTCAAACATCGTATCCATTGATTCAGGAGTGACAATCATTTGTTCGTTTCTGATGGCATCAAACATGTTTTCTAAATGATGTGTTAATTGAGCCATATCATCATAGCCCATCGTTGCACTCATGCCTTTCAGTGTATGAGCGGCTCTGAATATATCATTCACTAGCTGCAAGTCTGTTGGGTTCTTTTCTAATTCAAGAAGTTTTTCATTACAAGTTTGTAAGTGTTCTCTGCTTTCATCTAAAAAGATATCTAAGTATTGGTTTACATCCAACGTGTTCACGCCCTCTCTTTTTTCATGGAGCTTATAATTGCATGTGCGATGTCATCCACATGCCTTGTTTCATGTGCAAGGCCTGCTTTAATGACTGATTTAGGCATTCCGAAAACAACACATGATTCTTCTTTTTCTGCAATGACTTTTGTATGACCACTTGCGACCATTTTTTTGACACCTTCTGTGCCGTCACTACCCATTCCTGTCATAATGACAGCGATTTTCTCGTAACCTTTTATGTTGCTGATGGATTCAAATAAATAGTTAACAGAAGGTTTGTGACGGCTGTCAGTGTCTTCTGGGGACAGCCTGATCACTAAAGCTGCCCCTTGTTCATGAAGTGACATATTCAATCCACCAGGAGCTATGTAAGCCACTCCATTTTTAGCGATGTCTCCATCTTGAGCTTCTTTGATCGTAATTTGTGATAAATGATCTAATCTAGTAGCCAGCGATGCCGTAAATCCTGCCGGCATATGCTGCACAATCAAAATCGGCGCCTCTATGTCTTTTGGCAGCTTCGTGACGACTCGTTGAAGCGCCCTAGGCCCTCCCGTAGAAGTTCCGATTGAAATAATCTTTCGGAGTGATGAGCCGCTTCTTACTTCTTGCAGGCGGGGAGCGGCCGCTGGAATTGGACTTGGCGGCTTCATGAACGGCTTAGGAGAAACTTGTTTCTCAGTACGTTTTCTAGACAGGCCTGCCGCAAGTACCCGCTCTACAATTTGACCTCTTACTTTGTGTAAATCGAGCGAAATACTTCCTGAAGGCTTTGTCACAAAGTCAAAAGCACCGAGTTCTAAGCAATGGATGGTTAATTCCTTCCCTTGCTTCGTCTGGCTTGACACCATAATCACAGCAAGGTCGTGTTCAGCCAGAATTTGTTTTAATGCTTCTGTTCCATTTAGAACAGGCATTTCCACATCAAGTGTGACAACATCTGGATTCAATTCCTTAATCCGTTTTAAGGCATCTTCTCCATTTCTCGCCGTTCCGACGACTTCAATTTCTTGCTCGGCACTTAGGAAATCACTGATGAGTTTTCTCATAAAAGCCGAGTCATCTACTACAAGCACTCTAATCATGAGTCCACTTTCCTCCTTTTAAAAAAAGAGGACAACTTATCTATAAACGTATGCTGCTCTCTCTGTGCCTCTCTTATCTGCTGATGATAAAGTGTTTCAGCCAACATTTTAATGGTTTTACTTAGCCTTGAATGAGGCTGCTTCATATAAAATGGTATTTGTTCAGTGACTGCTTTAGGAACAGCAGGATCATCAGGTACCGCACCAGCAAACACAAGCTTTCGGTGTAGAAATGACGTCACCACTCCCGCTAATTTCCGGTACGTTTCAGATCCTTCCGAAGGGGTTTTACACCGGTTGACAATGATTTGAACAGACTGTTCAAACTGATGAATGGCTAAGTGCTTAATTGCGCTGTAGGCATCCATGATGGATGTTGGTTCTGGCGTTGTCACAACGACCACTTCTCCTGCCGATAAGACAAATGGGAGTTGATCTTTTGACAAGCCTGCACCCATATCAAAGAATATACAATCAAAGTCATTCAATATTTTCTCCATCTCTTCTAAAAAGAACGACCATTGATCTTTGTCTAAAGAAAACAGCTGGTCAAGCCCGCTGCCGCCAGAAATGTAATACAGATTGTCCGTTCCTTTTGTCATAGCCGCTTGGAAGGATTTTTTTCTAACAAGCACGTCTAATATAGAGCTGGTCGATGTTTTCCCTAGTAAAATATCAATATTCCCCATGCCAAAGTCGAGGTCGATGATGAGCACTTGCTTGCCCGTACTTGCGATAGACAGTGCCATATTCAGCGTCAAATTCGATTTACCTACTCCGCCTTTACCGCTCATGACAGCAATGGTTTTCGCCTGTCCATTCGCATGAAGAGAGTTCGGTACAATCAGTTGATTCTGCTGAACAAGCTTTCTTAAACCTTCGGCTTGGTCAGGCTTCATCATTGTAAGACCATCCTTGTTAAATCAAGGGGGGAACTCTCAAGAATATCCTCAGGCACATTTTGGCCATTTGTTAAAAACCCGAGCCCGATTTGAGATTCTGCAATGATTTGAAAGATCGTTCCCATCGTGTCTGTTTCATCAACTTTTGTAAAAATAAATTGATCGATTGGAACGTGTTCAAAACGTTTGACCATGGCTTTCATATCTTGATATTTCGATGTCGCACTCATGACGAGAAAACTTTGAATGCTTTCATCAAATGGAATGATATCTGTCAGCTCTTTGATGTACGCCTCTTCTTTAAAGTTACGGCCTGCTGTATCGATGAAAATATGATCATAGTCTTTAAAGGTCTGCTGTGCTTTCACAAAGTCCTCTCTTGAATAACAAACTTCAAGAGGTGCATTCAGCAGTTCAGCATATGTTTTTAGTTGTTCAATCGCGGCAATCCGGTACGTATCTGTTGTGATAAAAGCAATTTTCTTTTGCTGCTGAATAGCCGTTTTCGCAGCCAGCTTTGCAATCGTTGTCGTTTTACCAGCACCAGTTGAACCAAACAGCACAATGTATTTCGAACGAATCATCGGCTCATCAGAAGTGTGAGCCGGCAGCATCCCTGTGAGTAGTTTTTCAAGTTCTTTTTCAATCTGCTCTTCTTTCACAGCACCTTTTGTTAAAAGACCCTTTAAGCACTCATCTCGAATCTCAGCATCAAGACCTTGATCCTTTAGCTTTTGATCCATTTGCATGAGAGAATCCGGCAAGATCCCGGCATGGCGTTCGTTTCTTGCATATTCTATAGGCTGAGAATGAGAAGGCGCTGCTTTGACTGCTTGAGCAGCAGCCGGCAGCTCTTGTGTAAGGTGTTGAGTCTGCTCCTTTTTCGGTAACACCGGGATAGACGCAGCTGCTGGTTGTAATCCTTTACCGGCTCTTTCTTCAAAATCTTGATCCAGCACTGCAATCACTTCGACCATTTGCTGTTTCTTTAAACCGAACAGCTTTCGTTTGACAACGGTTTTCGAATTTAATATGACGGCATCCTTCCCAAGCTGCTGCCTGATTTGAATCGTTGCCTCCTGCATAGAATTCGCTGTGATTTTTTTCATTTTCATTAGATATCCACCACTCCGATGCTCTGTACTTCCACATTTGCTTCTAGTTCGTTATAAGATAGTACCGGTAAATCTGGGAAATATCTTTCTAACAACTGTTTGACGTACATTCTTATAGGAGGTGAGCATAATAGAACCGGCGTTTCCTGACGAAGCGAAAGCTGTTCAATTTCTCTCGCCACTGATTGAATCACACTTTCAGAGGATTCTGGATCTAACGATAAGTAGTTCCCATGCTCTGTTTGCTGCACGCTGTCTGCAATCACCTTTTCGACTCGGCCAGAGCATGTCACGACTTTCAGTGATTCATTTTCTCTTGCATACTGTGCAGTAATCTGTCTTGCAAGTGCCTGTCTAACATACTCTGTTAGCAAGTCTGTATCAGTCGTTAATTTTCCGTAGTCTGCAAGAGTCTCAAAAATGGTCACAAGGTTTCGAATAGAGACCTTTTCTTTCAGAAGCTTTGCAAGTACTTTTTGGATATCCCCGACTGCTAGAGGATTTGGTGTTACCTCATCTACTAGAACTGGATAACTTTCTTTCAGATGATCGATTAATTGCTTCGTTTCTTGGCGTCCAAGCAGTTCATGGGTGTTTTGTCTAATCTTCTCTGTGATGTGGGTAGACACAACAGATGCTGGATCGACCACTGTATATCCAAGCATTTCAGCCTGATCTTTTTCTGCTTCTGATATCCATTTTGCCGGCAGACCAAAGGATGGTTCGATTGTTTCAATTCCTTCAATCGGATCATCATCAGGCGTTGGAGACATCGCTAAGTAATGATCGAGCAGCAGCTCTCCTTTTGCCACTTCGTTCCCTTTTATTTTGAGCCTGTATTCATTCGGGTTCAGCGCAATGTTGTCTCGAATACGGACAACTGGAATGACAAGACCTAGTTCAAGAGCAAGCTGCCTTCTGATCATGACAATTCGGTCTAGCAGGTCTCCGCCTTGATTGGCATCTGCAAGCGGGATCAACCCGTAGCCAAATTCAAATTCAATGGCATCCATTTGCAGGAGATGAATGACGCTTTCTGGACTTTTCATCTCTTCTACCTCTGCCTGTTCTTCCAGTACTTCTTCAATCTCTTCTTGATCCTGTTTGTTTTTCGACATCATGTACGCACCGAGTGCAAGTAAACCTGCGATCGGCCCTGTCAAAAGTACGCCAATTGGCGTAAACAATCCAAGCAGGAAGATCGTACCTGCTGTGACGTAAAGCATGGCAGGGAAGGCAAAGAGCTGACCCGTAATGTCTGAACCAAGGTTTCCGTTAGAAGCCGCTCTCGTGACAACAATCCCTGTCGCTGTTGAAATAAGAAGTGCAGGGATCTGGGAAACAATTCCGTCCCCTACTGTTAACAGAGTAAAGTGGGAAGCTGATTCTTGAATTGACATTCCTTGCTGAATCATCCCAATAATGATGCCAAAAATAATATTGATAATGACGATGATAATACCTGCGATGGCATCCCCTTTAACGAACTTACTTGCACCATCCATCGCACCATAAAAGTCTGCTTCTCTTGCTACTTTTTCACGGCGGTTTCTAGCTTCACTTTCTGTCAGCATTCCTGCATTCAAATCTGCGTCAATACTCATCTGTTTACCTGGCATCGCATCGAGTGTAAATCTGGCCGCAACCTCTGATACACGCTCTGCCCCTTTGGTGATGACAATAAACTGAATGATGATCAGAATAAGGAAGACAACCAGACCAACGAGTATATTGCCCCCAACAACAAATGATCCAAACGTTTCTACAACCTTACCAGCATCTCCAGTTGATAAAATAGAACGGGTTGTAGAGATGTTAAGCCCTAAACGAAACAGTGTTAAGAGCAAAAGCAAAGATGGAAAAATGGAAAATTGCAGTGGTTCTTGCATGTTCATTGTGGTGAGAAGCACGATAAGCGCAAGAGAAATATTAATAATGATTAAAATACTTAATAGGATGGGCGGAAACGGTATGACCAGCATCGCCACGATTAAAATAACACTGAATAAAACAGATAAATCTCTTGCTGACATGCCTGTTCTCTCCTTTTAAAACCAAAAATTCATAAAATCTTTTGTTTCGTTTTATATACGTAAGCCAAAATTTCTGCGATCGCCTTAAAATACTCCTCCGGCACCGCTTGGTCGATATCCACTTGATCATAGAGGGCGCGGGCGAGTGGCCGGTTCTCTACAGTCATGACATCATGTTCTTTCGCAATTGTTCTAATTTTCAAAGCCAAAATATCTGTTCCCTTTGCCACAACATAGGGCGCGTCCATCTTTTCTTCGTCATATTTCAAGGCAATTGCGTAGTGGGTCGGGTTTGTAATGATGACGTCCGCTTTTGGGACTTCCTGCATCATCCGTCTCATGGCCATTTCCCTTTGCCGCTGTTTAATTTTTGATTTTATGAGCGGGTCACCCTCTGATTTTTTATACTCATCTTTGATGTCTTGTTTAGACATCCGTAAGTTTTTTTCATAATCAAATTTCT
Source organism: Bacillus sp. 22483 (assembly GCF_052044605.1). Lineage (NCBI taxonomy): Bacteria > Bacillati > Bacillota > Bacilli > Caryophanales > Bacillaceae > Bacillus > Bacillus sp. 22483. The sequence goes on from NZ_JBQENU010000002.1 coordinate 138,577, forward strand.
GATACATATAATCAAGCCCGGCTAAGATGAGAAGAGCACCTGCTGCATATAGCCCCATAATCAAGGTCATATTTGCCACGAAATGAAGAGTTTCCTCTGCAGTGAGTAGAGGGAGCCGCAAGATTTCGTCAAAGTGCATCCATAGAGCGATAAATGTTGCAAAACCAACAAAACCAATTTTCAAAATGGATTTTAATAGCTCAACGAGTGCTCGAATACTGTATATTCGTTTAAACCCTTTGATTGGATCGAGTTTTTCTAATTTCGGTTTGATTACTTCTGTTGAAAAGAGAAAGCCAACCTGCAAATAGTTACTAATGATCCCTGCAAGCATCCCAACACCAAGAATTGGCATGAGGAGGAGACCTGTCTCTTGAAGCAATTCCAAGAACAACTGGTGAATATTAGATGTGCTAACCTTCATTAGCATCGTTGTTGAATAAAAACGTTCAATGAGCGCAATAATACGCTCTTTCATAAAAGGCCCAATAAAAAAGAATGATAAAAAGATTAGTAGAAATGAGATGGCTGTATTGACGTCGGTACTTTTGGCAACCTGCCCTTTTTTACGTGAATCCCGTCTTTTTTTCGGTGTTGCTTTTTCTGTTTTTTCACCTGCGAAAAATTGCAAGTCGAGTCTAAGTCTTGTCGTCATGACGAACCACCGACCAATGCTAAGAAATTCCTCATGGTGAGCACAATCGTTTCAAATGTATTTTGGACGACCCCGAAGATGACACCCATACAAATGATGATCATAATAAAACTCACGCCCATTTTAATGGGAAGTCCAACGACAAATACGTTCATTTGTGGAACTGTACGTGCCACAATTCCTAATGCCAAATCGACTAAAAACAAACTAGCCACAACAGGTGCTGAGATTTGAAAGGCTATGATGAACATTTGGTTGAAGCTCTTTGCAATAAAGTAAGCAAAGGATTCACTACCGAAGTTCAGCGCATACTGATCAACTTGAATATATTGAAAACTGTAATAGATTCCATCAAGCAGCAAATGATGTGCATTTGTTGCCAGCATCAGTAGCAAGGTCACCGTATAAAAAAACTGCCCCATCAGCGGCGTTTGCGCCCCTGTTTGTGGATCAATGATATTGGCGATTGCAAAACCCATTTGAAAATCGATGAATGAGCCGGCAATTTGAACTGCGGACACCATGATATATGCAATCAGTCCAAGAAGAAGTCCGACCATTGCTTCTTTCACGGCAAGCATCATATAAAGACCATCGATATCGAGTGCTGGCGGTTCTTTAATGGTGCTAAAACTAATGACAGCCAAAAACAGTGAAAAACCAACTCTGTGAACTGCTGGTATCGTTCGATGCGCTAATAGCGGCACTGTCACGAAAAAAGCGGTGATCCGAATGAAAACGAGAAGAAAGGCAGGAAATAATTCTATGATTGACATCTCTGATTAACCTGCAAATCGATCTAAATTCGAGAACAGCTCTGTTGTAAATGACACAATTGTTGAAAGCATCCACGGACCAAACACAACAAGTCCAATGAGCACTGCAACAATTTTCGGAATGAACGCAAGCGTCTGTTCTTGGATTTGGGTTGTCGCCTGAAACACACTGACAATTAGTCCCACGATTAGTGCGAGCGCTAGAAGCGGCCCGCTGACAAGTAATACAACATACACTGATCTTTCAGCCATCGTAATGACAAATTCTGAACTCATGTTTTAAGCACCTACTCTAAAAGCTTTGCAGCAAAGATTTAACAATCAAATACCATCCATCAACTAATACAAATAACAATATTTTGAAAGGGAGCGATATCATAACCGGCGGAAGCATCATCATCCCCATCGACATCAGGACACTTGCGACCACCATGTCAATAATTAAAAATGGAATAAAAATCATAAAACCAATTTGAAATGCCGTCTTTAATTCTGAAATTGCAAACGCTGGTACCATCGCCGTTAAAGGAATATCTTTAATCGATTCAGGGGTATCCATTTTTGCGTAACTAAGAAATAAAGCCAAATCTTTCTGTCTCGTATGTTTACTCATAAACTCTTTAATTGGCACTTCGGCTTTTTCATAGGCCTGATTTAACGTAATATCATCATTTAAAAGCGGCGTGAGTGCCTCTTTATTAATCTCTGAGAACGTGGGTGCCATAATAAAAAATGTGAGAAACAAAGCAAGTCCTACAAGCACTTGGTTTGGCGGCATTGAGTTGGTTGCAAGTGATGTTCTGACGAACGAAAGAACAATCACAATCCGTGTAAAACAGGTCATTAAAATAAGAATGCCTGGTGCAACTGAAAATACAGTTAACAATAAAAGAAGACGGACAGATGTGCTAATATTCCCTGCGCCACTGGAATTAAATAAATCGATAAACTCATTCATTTTGTTTCGGGCCTTTCTTTCTGACTTCTGATTGGGTCTTTTTCAATTCGGCTAGCTGCGCCTTTAAATTGGCTGAAAAAGAAGAAGTGGTCGGCTGATCGTGTTTCTTCACTTGCGATGTTAATTTTTGCATCATTTTCGGTAAGTCAGTCTTACTTTCCATCGCTTCTTCGTATTGTTTCACAATCGCTTCGCATTCTTGTTCATCATCGATTTCTTTTAGCAGCTGGATTGAGTCTGCTACGCCGACAACTAATACTCGTTTGCCCACTTTGATCAGCTGAACTGAACGATTTTGACCAACCGTCGTTCCGCCAATATTTTCAACATAGCGAAATGGCTTGAGTAAGCGGTTTTGCTTTCCAACAAATCTCACCAATCCGTAAATGAGCAGGATGACAAAAAGTAAGGCACCAATCATTTTGACAAAATCCATAATGGAGACAGAAGAAGAGGGAACTTCTTCTGCCGGATTCGTTTGATTGTCAGTGGTTTTCTTTTCTGTATCCTTTTTGCTTTCTTTCTCATCTTTGAGCCAGTCATTCACCGTGCCATTTTCAGGATCTTTTGTTTCAGCAAACAGTGAGGCGGGCTGCGCTGTCAAGAAAAGCATAAAACTGATCATTGCTATACATATCAAACGTTTTTTCAACAAGTCTTACACCCTTTTTTAGCCTAACGTTTTATTAATTGCTTCAAGTACACGGTCTGCCTGGAATGGCTTCACGATAAAGTCTTTTGCACCTGCTTGGATGGCATCAATAACCATTGATTGTTGTCCCATCGCTGAGCACATAATGATTTTTGCCGAAGCATCGATTTGTTTAATTTCTTTTAATGCTGTGATCCCGTCCATTTCTGGCATTGTGATATCCATTGTGACTAGATCAGGAGATGTTTCTTTATATTTTTCAACAGCTTGTGCGCCGTTTTCTGCTTCTCCTACTACATCAAATCCATTTTTTACAAGAATATCCTTAATCATCATTCTCATGAATGCTGCATCATCTACGATTAATACCTTAGTAGCCATTTACTTATTCTCTCCCTATATGTTTGTTTATTTTAAATTAGAAAGTCTTTCAGACTGACTTAAAATGTCAGTCACACGTACACCAAAGTTCTCATCAATGACAACAACTTCTCCTTTGGCGACGATTCGTTTGTTGACCAGAATGTCGACTGGCTCACCTGCAAGTTTGTCCAGTTCAATGATACTTCCAGCGGAAAGTTCAAGTACTTCTTTCACACTGCGCTGCGTTCTTCCAAGCTCCACTGTAATGGAAAGTGGAATATCCATCAGCATATCAAGATTACCGAGCTGACTTGTTGTATGCTGAGGCTCACTAAATGCCTCAAATTCAACTGGCGCCACATTGACAGGTTCTGCCGGCTTTGGCTTCGCCTGTCTTTTCGGCGGTGCCGATTGCTGCATAGGAGCAGATTGTGCTTGCGGAGCAGCCTGCTGTGGTTCAGGTGCACTCTGAGGTGCTTCTTGAACCGGCTCTTCTTCCGCTGGGTCTGTTAATTCTGCAATCAAATCTTTCGCAAACGTAATAGGGTAAAGCTGCATAATATTTGAATCTATGAGTTCACCTATCGTTAATCTAAAGGACACTTTGACAAGCATCTCTTCAGCTGGAATGCGGTCTGTGCCTTCTCCTTCTTTCACATCAAGCAGCTCAACGCGAGGCGGAGAAATATCAATCTTTTTATTAAAGACTGTTGACATGGACGTCGCTGCTGAACCCATCATTTGGTTCATCGCTTCTTGTACTGCACTTAAGTGAATTTCACTTAACGACGGGTCAGCATTTGTTCCATCTCCGCCCATCATTAAATCCGCAATGACTGCCGCATCGGTTTGCTGGATGACAAGCAGGTTACTAGCGCTGAAGCCTTCCGTATAATTCACTTCAATTGCGACATACGGATGAGGAAATTCCTCATTCAGCTTGCTTTTTTGAATCACTGTGACAGTTGGAGTTGTAATCTCCACTTTTTGACTTAATAGGGTTGAAAGTGCTGTTGCAGAGCTTCCAAATGATATATTTCCGATTTCCCCAATGGCATCTTGTTCCATTGCAGAAAGGAGTGTATCAGGCTCTATATCGTCATTGCTGCCTCCTTTAAGGAGCGCATCGATTTCATCTTGTGATAATTTACTTCCGTTATTCTCCATCTTCTTCACCTCTTATGTCGTGATCTAGAATTTGAATCGCCTGTTTCCGATTCACGCGGCCGGCCTGTCCCAAGAATTTCGGTTTATTTCCGACCATAACAGTAAGAGGCGCATTTACTGGTTTGTCCAAGGCAATACAATCACCAATTTCCAAATTCAAAAACTCTTCCACCGTCATTTCCGATTGTCCAAGCTCTGCGACTACCGGTATTTTCGCCGTCATAATCCGTTTTTCAATGGCCTTTGTTTCTTCTTGTTTCGGTTCATTTCGTTCCGATTGCATCCAGTAGTGTACAGACAGCTTCGGAATAATAGGCTCTAATACTACGTGAGGAATACAGAGATTAATAACCCCGCTTACCTCACCAATTTGTGTATTAAGAGAAATGACGACAACTGTTTCGTTTGGTGACACCATTTGAACAAACTGGGGATTTACCTCGAAATCTGCCATTTCTGGCTCGATGTCGGTTATGGACTGCCACGCTTCTCTGTAGTTTTCCAAAGCTCCCTCAAACATGTTTGAGATAATCTTTGTTTCGATTTCTGTCAGTGATTCTGTCTTATTATGACTAATGCCAATCCCACCCATCAGCCTATCCATCATGGCATAGCCAATCGTTGGGTTCACTTCAAGCATGATTCTTCCTTCAAGCGGGCTGACGTAAAATAAGTTTAATAATGTCATATTAGGAATCGAACGAATAAATTCTTCATATGGCACTTGGTCAACCGAGCTGACAGAAATTTGAATATATGATCTTAGCTGCGCTGAAAAGTGTGTGGTAAGCAGTCTAGCGAAGTTATCATGAATTCTTGTTAAACTTCGAATCTGGTCTTTTGAAAAGCGCAGTGCACGTTTAAAGTCATACACTTTCACTTTTTTCGTCGTTTCTTCTTTTTTCAGCTCTTCTGCATCCATTTCGCCTGTTGATATGGCGGATAATAATGCATCGATCTCATTCTGGGAAAGCACTTCTCCTGACATTTCTTCACCTCCATCGTGTCAATTAATCGCCTCTATTGCAGATTAAAGGAGGTTATATAAACTTCTTTCACCTTGCCATCTTGCAAATAGTTATTCACTTTGTTTTTGACCTGTGTTTTAAAATGTTCTCTGCCTTTTTTGCCATCAAGTTCATCTGCATTCGTGTCTGATAAAATGTCGATCACAGCATCCTTCACTTGGAAGCTTCTTTTTTCAAGCTCTTCTTTGGCTTTTTCTGAATCTGTTTCAATATTTAGTACAAGTTTGACCGCATTTCCTTCAGATTTTAAATTGGTCACAATCTCAGGAATTTCAACAGAAGCTTTTACGACTTCATCTGCTGTTGGCTCTTTTTCTGCTTTTGCTTCGTCTGACCCATTCACCAGAAAGACAATACCTGCTCCAATTCCGACGATAGCAATAATCATGATTAGCATTACTACGACTAATTTCTTCTTCATTCAAACTCCTCTATTCCTTGATTCAATGAAATGACTTGGATTTTTCTATAGAAAGAAATGATTTTCTCCTGAAGCTGCTCTTCATCTTCTTTCACAACGAATTTCTTTCCATTGGCGAGTGTAATGGTCGTGTCTGGAAAGCTTTCGATTTGCTCGATATGGAGAGCGTTGAGCATAAATCCTTTGCCATTTAATCTTGTCACTTCAATCATATTAAGCAGAGAAGCGATAAACCGCTCCCCCTACCTCCTATCGTTTCAGATTCACAAGTTCTTGCAGAATTTCATCAGATGTTGTGATCGTCTTTGCATTCGATTGGAATCCACGCTGTGCGATAATCATTTCTGTAAACTCGTCTGTTAAATCAACGTTTGACATTTCAAGTTTACCTGTTTGGACGACGCCCGTTCCTTGTTCACCTGGTACGATTGGATTACTTGGAGCACCTGAGCTTAACGTTTGGCGGTAAAGGTTGTCACCAACTTTGTCTAGCCCTCCTGCGTTACGGAAAGATACGAGTGATATTTGACCAACGGTTCTTGATACATTGTTTTCAACAACCGAAATCGTTCCATCTGGACCAACACTTACACTTGAAACACCGTCTGGAATCGTTATCTTTTGTCCATTCATTCCAAGTAGATAATTTCCATCAGGGGTGACTAAGCTTCCCTCTGAATCAGTGTCGAAATTTCCTGTTCTTGTATAAAGAACTTCTCCTTGAACTTCAATACGGAAAAACCCATCTCCATTGATATAGAAGTCGTAAGGTTCATTTGTATTTTGAGAAGATCCCGCTGACATGATTTTATCGATTGAAGATAAAGATGACCCTAAACCAATTTGCTTTGAGTTGATTGAACCAGAGTTGTTCGTTGGCCCACCAGAACTTCCAATGGTTTGGCTGACCATATCTTTAAAAGTGATACGGCTTTTTTTGTATCCGTGTGTGTTGACGTTGGCTACGTTGTTGGCTACAACATCTAATTTTGATTGGAAGTTTTTCATTCCACTAATTCCTGAGTAAAGTGAGCGTAACATTTATTTTCCTCCTCGATTTGCTTACGATTTTTCTCCAACAGTTGTAACATCCCATGGGCTGATTTTCGTTCCATCTTCTAAATATAGGAAGTATTCATTGTTTATGTTTTTCACAGACTTCACAGTGCCAGATATGTCTTTATCATCTTGTTTGCCCGCTACTTCTTTACCAATCCATCCTACATATGTCGTAAATGGATCCTGGTGTGCAACAAATGTAGACATGATCTGATTCATTTGAGTGATAGATTCGTTCATATTCATTTGCTGTTCTAAAGAAGAAAATGTTGCAAGCTGTGTGACAAACTCACGGTCATCAATCGGGTTTGTCGGATCTTGGTTTTGAAGCTGCGTAAGCAAGATTTTCAAGAACTGATCTCGGCCAAGTGTATCTGTTTTCTTTGCTGCGTTTGAAGAAGTGTCCGCTTGTGCGGCTGTTCTATTCGTCGCATCAACAGTTGCCATTAGATCTCCTCCTCTTCTTCTTCTGATCCAACAAGCGCATCTAGTACATCTTGGAATTCAGCTTCCTGTTCATCAGGCTGCTGGAAACTTTGTCCTTTTGATGGCTGCTGCTTGCCTTCCTCATTAAATTGTCCAAAAGACGGCTGCTCATTTGACTGAAGCGGTATATGGAAACGGTCAACTTGAACCGACATATTCGGTAGCGCCTGCTTGAGCTGCGGCAGATGATGCTCGAGCAGCTCTTTTGCTGCTTGCGTTGAAGCTGTAATTTTACTCGCATACATCCCGTTTTGTTTCGTTAGCTGGATGGTAATAAACCCTAGATTTTCTGGATTTAATCGTACGGTAAACCGTCCGCTTGAATTGCCAAATGGTGTGAACTTCATTTGTTTCCACGTATTTAAAATCTGCTGATCAACCGTGCCTGGCTTTTCGTCAGTTGTTTGCGTCTGCTGCACAGGAGCAGCTGATTGCAGTTGGAAGAACTGTTTATGCCCTGGAAGCAGCGTATGGGTGATTGTTTTTTCAGAAGCAGGTGCCGTAGTGCCTTGACCTTTGGTGACTTCTTTTTTCATAAGCCATTCAAGTGAGGCAGCACCTTTTGCTGGAGATGAGAAGGAAGATTCTTGCCTTGGAGCAACCATTTCTTTTAACTCTCCTAAGGAAATTTTCCACTCTTTATCTGACCCTTTCGCATTCGCCATCATATGATCGATTAACTGATTAAAGTGTTTCAGCTCGCTTTGCGACATATTATTCAGCTTAGGTGCCGATCCTTGCGAGAAGAACTGCTCTTTTACTTGTTGAATGAGCTTTTCATCTGCTCCGTTTTTCGTTAGAAACTTGATGAAATCTTCACCTTTTGCTTGGATATTCTGTACAAGTTTTGCATCAAAGCTCACCGGCTGCTGATTCAGTATTTGATATAAGAAAAAGTGGACTTGTATGAGCTGTTCACTATGTTCAGCAACTGGCTTCTCATCCTGATCGCCATAGATAACCGATTCCATCTTTTGAAATAGCTCTTCAAGTGACTTTAAGTCAGCCCCTTCAAGCTTTTGCCCTTGCAGCGCCTGAAGTGCCGCAAGAAGATCTCCACCTATTCCTTCTTCAGGTGATTGCATCCATTTTCCAATGATTTGCATCGCATCATTCATGGATAGATTGGTTTCCGCTGGCTGAGAAATAGCTGGACCACTTTGAATACCTGCGCCATTTAACAATTGTTTAAACAGGCCGCGAGCAGATTCTGCCCCCTCTCCCTTTAGTCCCGAGAGACCTTGGGAAGATTGCTGTAAGGCTCCAATGTCCAATAGCTTCACTTATTGTCCACCTCCATTTTCACTTTCTTCTTTTTTGGCAAGCTCCTTCGTGAACGTTGCTGCCTTCTGAGGTGTCAGTTTTGCTAATATGTCCGTCAGCTTATTTTTACTCAGCTCTTCAAGGATCTTCAAAGCTTCTTTATCACTTAGCTCTGATAGAATTTTGGCAGATTTTCCTGCATCCATGCTTTCATAAATGCTGGCGACCTTTCCTTTTGATTGCTGATTAGAAGATGCTGACGAATCAGTTGAAGATCCTGATGCGTTATTACTTGATGTTGTACTGTTTGATGAACTGTCACTTGCTGACGTGTTCTCTTTATCAGATGTTTTTTCAAGTGAATTGATTTTTTGATTCAATCGTTTAATCTCTTCATCACTTGTCTTCAAGTCTTTTTGAGCAATTTCAAGTTCATTCTCTTGTTCTTTAATCGTCTTTTTCAACGCTTTCAACTCTGTATCACGTTGATCGTTATTTGAAGATGACGTTTTTGATGTGTCATCTGATCCAACCAAGCTGCTAATCCCTGGAATGTTTTGGAGCGGTTTCTTTAGATCATAACCTGCCATATAAAGGATTGTGCCCGTTACAATCACAAGCACAACCAATGGGATAATGACAATAAACAAGATCCATTGAAATTTACCGCCGCCGCTTGATTCCTTTGTTTTTTCCTTCTTAGGCATTCATCTCGACTCCTAATGTCCTTGAAACATGAATTGGCTGATAGAGATATCATCCATTTCTTTCATTTCAATTGCCTTATGTTCAAGGGAGAACTTTTCAAATTGCTTTTCTTTCATTTTTTCAAACTTTTTAAACTCAATATTTTTTTCAGTTAAATCAGATTGTTTTTCATTCATTTGATGGCGTTTCATGATCACAAGCTGCTGATAATGATGAATCGTGTTATCTAAGTTCGTCACAAATTGCTGATAATGACGCATTTCTTGAACACTCATCCCACTTCTCAGCTTTTCTTCTTTGCTCTTTTCCATTAGCTCTTTTTTACTCATATTTTCATAGAGTTTTTCAGCGGCTTGCTCAAATGCCGAAACGGATTGTTGATACGCTGCGAGTGATTTGTCTTTTTCACTTTCTTTCAATTCTAAGAGCTTTTGAAATTTGTATTGATATCTCACTGTTTTTGTCAATCCTCTCTATTCATCAAACTGAGCAATATCCTCACGCTGTCTTCAATCGATACAGCCTCTTCAACGTCCTGCTTCAAAAATGAAATCAGTTGTGGGTAAGCTTGCATGGCCTCATCAATATCTTTAGAGGAGCCTTTTTTATATGCTCCAATGTTAATGAGGTCTTCAGCGTTTTGATATGTGGATAAAAGCTGGCGGAACCGGTTAGCCGCTTCCTTGTGATCATGACTTGCGATATTACTCATGACACGACTGATACTTTTCAGAATATTGACAGCTGGAAACTGTCCTTTGTTGGCCAGTGCACGATCAAGTACTATGTGGCCATCTAAAATCCCCCGCACTGTATCAGCGATCGGCTCATTCATATCGTCACCATCAACAAGCACTGTGTAAAACGCTGTGATGGAACCAAGTTGATTTGTACCAGTTCGTTCTAGCAATTTTGGCAGTATAGCGAACACTGAAGGCGTATATCCTTTTGTTGTTGGCGGTTCACCGGTTGCAAGTCCTATTTCCCGCTGTGCCATGGCGACCCTTGTGACAGAATCCATCATAAACATGACATTTTTGCCTCTGTCTCTGAAATATTCGGCAATAGCTGTTGCAGTATAGGCTGCTTTTAATCTTGTCAGTGCGGGCTGATCTGAAGTTGCGACAACAACAATCGAACGCTTCAGTCCTTCAGCTCCTAAATCTTTTTCGATAAACTCGCGAACTTCACGTCCACGCTCTCCAACAAGTGCAATGACATTGAGATCCGCTTCTGTCTGCTTGGCAATCATCCCCATCAAGGTACTTTTACCAACACCGCTTCCCGCGAATATGCCAATTCTTTGACCAGTGCCGACTGTGAGCAAGCTGTCAATCACTCTGACACCAACGCCCATTTTTTCACGAATAGGCGGTCTGTCCATCGGGTTTGGAGGAGATTGTTCTGTTGAGACAGGTGCAAGTCCTTTAGGAAGCATGCTGCCGTCCAGTGGATCACCGAAGGCATCAACAACCTGACCGATTAAACCAGTTCCTACTTTGACCTTTAACGATTCACCTGTTGCTTCAACAAGACTGCCTGGTGAGATGTTAGAGGCTTCTACGTAGGGCATGAGTAGAATGTTTTCATCTTTAAAGCCAACGACTTCTGCTTTGATCGGATGATTCTTACTCCCTTTTTTGTGAATAAGACATACATCACCGATTGAGCTTTCTGGCCCCTTGGACTCGATCATCAGTCCAACAACTCGATTGACTTTACCAAAACGTTTATAAGGATCGGCGGTTTCAATCGTTTCTTTTAGCACATCTATGTTCATTTGTGATCACCTGAATCAATGACTTCTAATAACTTTTCTTTTAACTGATTCATTTGGGTATCAACACTCGCTTCCACTTTTCCAAAGCTTGTTTCGACGTAACAAGTACCTTTTGGTGCTTTTTCATCCGAGTAAATGGCAAGATGTGTATTCTTTTGAAGGATTCTATTTAATTCGTCTTTATATTCCATCACATGTTCGTAATGTGCAGGGTCGACATAGATGGAAATATCGTCATATTCCTTCACTTCTGAAATGACCTGCTTCACTAGCGTTAAAAATTGTTCTTTTGTGTCCTCAGCTGCATTCCATACTCGTTTAGCGAGCTCAAAGGCAAGTTCGACAATTTCTTCAGCAGAGCTTTCGATTTTCGCTTCATAGTCCTGCTTTGCAAGGCTGACAATGTCATTCGCTTGATCAAGAATCGATTGATACTGTAAATTCGCATCTGCTTCGCCCTTTTGAAAACCATCTTGATATCCTGTTTGTTTCGCTTCTTCAATGAGCTGTACTCTTTCTGCTTCAAAATCAGCTCGCCGCTGATTGATTTCAGCCATTGTTTGTTCCAGCTCACGATTTGCTTGTTCTAAAATACGGCTTGCTTCATCTTGCGCATCACTTAATACAAGTTGAGATGCTTCTGTCTCGTTGACAAGCTCTTCTTCGTGATGTTCTCTTTTGAATTCCACTTGCTGCAAGGGAATGGTTTGACGGCCTTGTTCAGGAATAACAGATGTTTCATGTTTGATAATCCTAGACAATGATATCGTCTCCTCCACCTCGAGCTATGACGATTTCTCCAGCCTCTTCAAGTCGTCTTACGATGCTGACAATACGAGTCTGTGCTTCCTCGACATCTCTAAGCCGGACAGGTCCCATAAACTCCATTTCTTCTTTGAACGTTTCGACCATACGTTGCGACATGTTGCGGAAGACAATTTCTTTGACTTCTTCGCTTGCCACTTTGAGTGCAAGTAGTAAATCGTCATTTTCAACATCTCGAATCACACGCTGAATGGCTCTGCTATCAAGAGTAACAATGTCTTCAAAGACAAACATACGTTTCTTAATTTCATCAGCAAGCTCAGGATCTTGAATTTCCAGTGTATCTAAAATGGTTTTCTCCGTTGCACGGTCTACACCATTCAGTACTTCGACTACCGCTTCGACTCCGCCCGTTTGGGTATAATCTTGCGTAAAGGTTGAAGAAAGCTTTTGTTCAAGAATACGTTCCACCTCATTGATGATCTCTGGAGATGTGCGATCCATTAAAGCAATTCTTCTTGCAACCTCAGTTTGTACTTCCTCGCCTAACTCAGATAAAATCTGTCCAGCCTGTACTGGATCTAAGTAGGAAAGAATGAGCGCAATGGTTTGTGGATGCTCGTGCTGGATAAAGTTTAAAATTTGCTCTGGGTCAGCCTTTCTAGCAAAATCAAATGGTTTCACTTGAAGTGAGGATGTTAAGCGATTTAAGATGCTGTCCGCTTTGTCCTCACCAAGCGCTTTTTCAAGCACTTGTCTTGCGTACATAAGGCCGCCTTGTGATATGTAGTCCTGCGCGATGGCAATGCTGTGAAATTCTTCGATGATCTCATCTTTTTTAGCAGTATCTACACTTCTTACATTTGAAATTTCTAATGTTAATTTTTCTATTTCGTCTTCAGACAGATGTTTGTATACAGATGCTGACACGTCTAGCCCTAAGGAAATCATTAGGATTGCTGCTTTTTGTCTGCCTGTTAGTCGATTTGGATCTTTTCTCGACATGTGTATTCCTCCTAATCCTCGGACAGCCAGCTGCGTAGCAATTTAGCAAAGTCTTCTGGTTTATCTTTTGCCATTTTTTCAAGCTGATTTTTTCTCACCATTTCTTCTGTTTCTGGCTCAGTATCGATATCAGGAACATGAATTGGTGTACGTTCATCAAACTCAAACTCTTCTTCCTCATCTTTTCTTCTCTTACGTACGAGAAGGATAATGAGAGCGATAATGGCAAGTAGTAGCACACCGCCAACAATATAAACCCAAATTGGAATATTGTTTGAAGGGTTTTCTGCTGCCGTTTGCTGTTTACCGTCTAATTTTGATACAGATAAAACGATTTTGTTATCTAAGTCAGCTTGAGTGAGCGCTTGACCGTTTGTGTATTCTTTATCAATCGATGTACTGATGATGGTTGAAAGAATTTTTTTGATATCATCCTGCCTTTCAGCAGTTAATGAGTTCGGATCGTTTGCAGTAGGTGGTTCAACCAGTGCCTGAATGCCAACGTCTCTGATTTTATAAGGACTTTCTTTGATATCTTTATGAATGCGGTTGACTTCATAATTGATACGATCTTCGCTCTTTTCGTAATCTCCGCTTCCATTCGTTCCATCGGCACCTTGATAATTTGTGACATCATCGTCACCTGTTCCAGCGGTGCCTCCAGCTGCTGCGCCATTGCCTGAATAAGTTTCAGCAATCTTTTCAGCGCTGACAGCAATTCCTTGCATGTTTTCTTGATCAACTGGTTCGACAAGATCTTCTTTTCTTTTTTCTTCAGTAAAATCAATGTCTGTAGTGACCGATACGGCAACTTTCTCTTGACCCATCATCGTTCCAAGCAGCTGTTGAATTTTTCGTTGAAGATTCTTTTCAATCTCCTCTTTTTTCTGCTGCTGTGCATCCATTCCACTTGCATAGGAATCTGAGCTGCTGTTTAAGTCATAGTAGTTGGAATCTTGGTCCATAATGACAATGTTTTCTGTTTTTAAATTCGGCACACTTTTTGAAATAAGATGATAAAGGCCTTTTACTTGTTGCTGAGTAAGCGTGTAGCCTGGTTGAACTTGCAGCACAATTGATGCTGATGCATTACTTTGCTCTTCTCCAACAAAAACGGAATCTTTTGGCAGGTTAATCATAACCTTTGAATCTTTAATCCCATCAATCGTGTTGATCAGATTGGATAGTTCTGTCTGAGTTGCGTCTACTTTCAGAACATCAAATTCATTATCTGTTAAACCGAAGCCGGAATTGTTCGCAAAGAAGGAGTAATCAATATTCCCCGTTTTAGGAAGTCCTTCTGATGCAAGTGTTACTTTTAAAGTGTCTGCTTGCTTTTCTGGAACTAAAATCGTCGTTCCGTTATTTGCAAGTTCCGATTTAACGTTTTTGCCATCCAGTTCCTGTTTGATTTGTCCTGCTTCTGCCTCAGACAAATCTCTAAACAACGGAACCATTTTTTCAGAAGAAGCAAAGATGCTAACAACCGTAATAATGATTGCTAGGGCAGCTACGCCGCCAATCATGAGTATTTTTTGTAATTTTGATCGATTTCGCCAAAACTCAACTGTTTTTGTTCTTAATTGCATTAAAGTACGATTCATCTTAACCCCCGGTCATTCCATTCAGTCTATTTTTTGTCCACCAGCACCTCCTACATCTGCATTCTCATAATCTCTTGGTACGCTTCGACTGCTTTATTCCGAAACTCGGTTGCAGCTGTGAGTGTCACACTCGCTTTTTGTGAAGCAATCATGACTTCATCGAGATTGACATCTTTCCCTTGTGCGAGAGCATTCGTATACTGGTCTGATTTCAGCTGTGATTGATTTAATGCCTCAATGGAATTCTTCAGCACATCAGAGAAATTCGTTTGACTTTTAGGTGCAGCCGCCTGCACAGACGATGCATTCGTCAATTCACTTGCTTGCTGAGCGGTTTGAAGCTGGAAAGGAGATATTGCGTTAACCAATTCTTTTCACCTTACTTTCCTATTTCTAAAGCTTTCATCAGCATGCTTTTATTCGCATTCAGCGCAGTCACGTTTGCTTCATATGACCTTGAGCTGCTGATGAGATCAACCATTTCCTTTAATGGATCAACGTTTGGTGTTTGAACATATCCATTTTCATTGGCATCGGGATTTGTAGGATCATATTGAAGGTTGAATGGAGTTTCGTCTTCAGTAATTTTTGTTACTTTGACGCCGTTTCCTAATTTGCCGCTCGAATTCATGCTTGAGTTCAATATAGATGAAAATGATTCACCTGACGGCTGTAATGTGACGAGCTTGCGTCTATAAGGCTCCCACTTGCCATCAACCTGTTTAGCTCTTGTTGTATCCATATTCGCAAGGTTAGAGGATACAACGTCCATTCTGAGCCTCTGTGCTGTTAATGCTGAGGCCGAAGCGTTCACGCCTGAAAAAATCGACATCACTTACCTCCTGTCAAAACTGTTTTAAGAGAATTGAACTTTCCGCTCATTCTTTCAACCAACGCATTATACTGAATTTGGTTTTTAGCGAGTTCACTCATCTCTTGATCAATATCGACATTATTTCCGTTTTCTTGATAAGAAGTACGGTTACTCGAAACAACTGAATAATTAGACCCTGTTTTAGAGAAATCAATGTGACCTTGGTATGTTTTTTTAGCATCTAATTTGATTGACGCATCATTTAGCATGTCGTGGAATGCAACTTTTTTAGACTTGTAGTTCGGTGTGTCTATATTCGCGATATTATTGCTTATGACTTTTTGCTTAACGTTCGCTCTGCCCAAGGCATTCTCAAGGTTACTTATCGTTCCAGAAAATATATCCAAAACCATATACCTCCAATCATATGTATTTCATTCCATTTAATCATGTCGAGATTTGTAAAACCATATGTTCATTGTAAGAAATAATAGGATTAAAGTCTATGATGTAATTGTAAAAAAAACTCGTAATATATATCTATTTTACGAATAGGTATAAAGACCTAGATTCAAAGCACTACAGAATTGTAAGGGGTTTCTTGGAAAAAAGAGTGTCATTTTTCGGACAAATCCTCATTTTTTATACAAAAAAACCCTTTTCAGCATTTATTTCGGCCGAAAAGGGTTTTTTTTGATTAGTGAGATTTTAAATTTTCAAGTTCAATTAAAAATTTGTTGTTTAACACTTTGATGTATGTTCCCTTCATTCCAAGAGAACGAGATTCAATAACGCCTGCACTTTCTAATTTACGAAGTGCGTTTACGATCACTGAACGAGTGATTCCTACACGGTCAGCAATCTTACTTGCCACAAGCAGCCCTTCGTTTCCATCAAGTTCTTCAAAGATATGCTCAATCGCTTCAAGCTCACTATATGAAAGAGAGCTGATTGCCATTTGAACAACCGCTTTACTTCTTGCTTCTTCTTCAATTTCTTCCGCTTTCTCGCGAAGAATCTCCATTCCAACAACTGTTGCGCCGTATTCAGCAAGAATTAAATCATCATCTGTGAATGTATCTTGCAAACGAGAAAGGATTAACGTCCCTAAGCGGTCTCCGCCTCCGATGATTGGTACAATCGTTGTCAAACCTGATTGGAATAAATCACGGTTCTCAATCGGGAAAGCTGTGTACTCACTGTTGATGTCAAGGTTTGAAGATGTTTCAGGGACATTGAATAAGCTTTTTGTATATTCTTCAGGGAACTGACGATCTTCCAGCATTTTTTTCATACGTGCATTTTCAATCTGCTGGTTAATGGAGTAGCCAAGAAGCTTCCCTCTTCTGCTTAATACGAAAATGTTTGAATCAATGACATCTCTCAATGTTTCTGCCATTTCTTTAAAATTAACCGGCTTCCCCGCTGCATCTTGCAGCATCGAGTTAATAATCCTTGTTTTTTGTAGTAACGCCATAATAATGATCCTCCTAGATTACTTTATTCATTTGTTAAAGTATAAATTGACTTAAGTCTTTATTATTTGCAATCTTTCCTAGCTTCTCTTCTACATACTGAGGGGTAATGGTCACTGTTTCCATTGTAATATCAGGCGCCTCAAATGAGAGCTCTTCTAGCAGCTTCTCAAGTATGGTGTGAAGCCTTCTTGCACCGATGTTATCCGTCTCCTGATTGACGTGATAAGCCACTTCGGCAATCTTATGAATAGCATCGTCAGAAAATTCAAGAGATATACCTTCTGTTTCAAGTAAAGCCTTATATTGCTTTAATAACGCGTTATCTGGTTCCGTTAAGATTTTCACAAAGTCTTCTATACTTAATTTATCTAATTCTACACGGATTGGGAAGCGCCCTTGAAGCTCTGGAATCAAATCCGAGGGTTTCGCCATATGAAAAGCGCCTGCTGCTACAAATAGAACATGATCTGTTTTCACAGCCCCATACTTCGTCATCACAGTGGAACCTTCTACAATCGGTAAAATATCACGTTGAACCCCTTCACGAGAAA
Organism: Bacillus sp. 22483; assembly: GCF_052044605.1. NCBI lineage: Bacteria > Bacillati > Bacillota > Bacilli > Caryophanales > Bacillaceae > Bacillus > Bacillus sp. 22483. The sequence goes on from NZ_JBQENU010000002.1 coordinate 156,110, forward strand.
CATCTGCAGACGATGCACCACCGCTTTTGGCAATTTTATCAATCTCATCGATAAAGATTATTCCTTGCTGCTCTGCTTTTTGCACGGCTTCCTGACCGACTTCATCCATATCAATCAGTTTTGAAGCTTCCTCAGCAGTTAACGCTTTTCTCGCTTCTCTGACGGTCAGCTTTCTGCGTTTTTTCTTTTTAGGCATGAGATTGCTAAGCGCATCCTGCATGTTCATACCCATTTGCTCCATACCCGAGCCTTGAAGCATATCAAACATGGAAGGCTGCTGCTCTTCGACTTCAATCGTGACGTAATGGTCTTCAAGTTCACCCATCGCCAGCTGGTGCGCAATGCGTTTTCTCGTCGACTCAAGCTCTACTTCTTCACTTGAGTGATCTCGATCACTTTCATCAGCATCAGAACTACCAAACAGCATCTCAAAAGGATTTTTCACAGACTGACTTTTTTTCTTTCCAGGAACAAGTAGATGAACAAGCCGTTTGTTTGCTTGTTTTTCCGCTTCTTCTTGAACATCCTTCATTTTCTCTTCTTTGACTAGTCTGATTGCTGTTTCCACTAAATCTCTGACCATTGATTCTACGTCACGTCCGACATATCCAACTTCAGTAAACTTCGTCGCTTCCACTTTAATGAAAGGTGCACCAGAAATCCTTGCAATTCTGCGGGCAATTTCTGTTTTCCCCACACCTGTCGGACCAATCATTAAGATGTTTTTAGGAACGACTTCATCCTTTAGCTTATCATGTAAAAGACTTCTTCTGTAACGGTTTCTTAAAGCCACCGCCACTGCTTTTTTCGCATCAAGCTGACCAATAATGTACTGATCGAGCTTTTCAACTATCTCTCTTGGGGTGAACGGCTTTTTCTCCATACGTCTCATGTCCTTTCTATTCAAGCTCTTCTAAAGTGATTTGATCGTTCGTGTAGACACAGATTTCTCCGGCCGTTTCAAGAGCCGCCTTTGCAATCTCTCGAGCTGAGAGATGGTCACCTGCATGTTTTTTGAGTGCTCTCCCGGCGCTAAGCGCATAGTTACCGCCTGACCCGATAGCCAAAATGCCATCGTCTGGCTCGATGACCTCTCCTGTTCCAGATACGAGCAGGATGCTTTCTTTATTCATGACGATCAGCATGGCCTCAAGCTGTCTGAGCATCTTGTCACTTCGCCATTCTTTCGCCAGTTCTACAGCTGCTCGTTTTAGGTTACCACCGTATTCTTCAAGCTTCGTTTCAAACTTCTCAAAGAGTGTAAATGCATCTGCAACTGAACCAGCAAAACCTGCGAGTACTTTGCCTCCGAAAAGACGGCGCACTTTTTTTGCTGTGTGTTTCATGACGACAGCCTGCCCAAAAGTGACTTGACCGTCTCCAGCCATCGCACTTTTTCCTTTATGTTGAACGGCAAAGATTGTGGTTGCATGAAATGATGACATGAAAAAACCTCCTTTTAGGATCGTTTAAAAGCCCTTGGGTGATGAGACATGTACGTTTTTCTTAAAGAATCTTTTGATACATGCGTGTACACCTGTGTGGATGATAAATTTGAGTGACCGAGAAGTTCTTGAACACTTCTTAAATCCGCTCCCTCGTTTAAAAGATGCGTAGCAAAGGTGTGCCTTAACATGTGAGGATGGATATGTAATGTGCCAGACGCCTTTTTCATTAATTCAGTTAGAATGAATCGAACGCCTCTGTCTGTAAGAGGAGCTCCGCGCTGATTCAAAAACACATGTGAATCAGCACGATCCTTTCCCTTCACTTTCAGCTTCTGCCTTCCATCCTCTAAATATGTGGAGAGCGCTTCATGTGCATAAGAGCCGAAAGGTACATACCGTTGTTTGCTGCCTTTCCCATGAACAAGCACTGTATCCATCGATAAATCAAGATCAGATTCTTTTAATGAACATAACTCACTGACCCTCATACCTGTTGCATAAAGAAGTTCTAAAATGGCTTGATTTCTTTGACCAAGCGGTGTATTTACATCAGAAACTGTAAATAGCTCTTTTAGCTCCTCTTCATACAAAAATGAAGGAATTCGCTTATCCTGCTTTGGTAAGCTAACGAGTAAAAAAGGATTTTCTTTCACAAGCTGTTCTCTTAATAAAAATTTATAAAAGCTGCGAAGTGCAGAGACTTTCTTACTAATCGTTCTTCTTGTAAGGCCTTTTTCATAAGCTTCTGTTAAATAAATTCTCGTATCTTGATAGGATACCTCTTCAAAACCGTCTATTCCTTGAATGTTCATAAATCTGACAAACTCTTCAATCGCCTCAGTATAACCCGAGATCGTTAAAGCTGAATAGTTCTTTTCAATCTGCAAATATTCAATGAATAAGTGGACAAGACGCTGTTTATCTGTCATTTTTACACCTCTTTAAGGCTTTTAAATGGTATCACATATCTTGCTTCCCGTGCAATGTTTTACTACAGAGATTTCGAAATAGTTTGAATAGTTCCGATTGCGCGTTTAGCGTACTCTGCATAGCGCTCTTGTTTGTTTTTAATTCGAACGCCAAGATCTTTCAGCAAGCCAAAGTTTGCATTCATCGGCTGGAAGCTTTTCTTGTTTGTTGATGTGATGTAGTAAGCCATACTGCCAATCGCTGTTTCTTCTGGAAGTGTCACAAGCTCTTCTCCTTTAACAAAACGAGCTGCGTTGATTCCAGCCACTAGTCCTGAAGCCGCGGACTCAACATATCCTTCAACACCAGTCATTTGTCCGGCAAAGAATAAGTCGTCTCTATTTTTAAATTGATACGTCGGTTTTAGAAGGCTTGGCGAGTTAATAAATGTATTACGGTGCATCACACCATAGCGAACAATCTCTGACTCTTCAAGACCTGGAATCAAACGGAATACTTCCTTTTGATCGCCCCACTTCAGATGAGTTTGGAACCCAACAATATTATATAAAGTACCTGCTGCATCATCCTGTCTTAATTGAACAACAGCGTAAGGTCTTTTTCCTGTTTTTGGATCTTCAAGTCCAACTGGTTTCATCGGGCCAAACAACATGGTTTTTTTCCCTCTTTTGGCCATGACTTCAATGGGCATACAGCCTTCGAAGAAGATTTCTTTTTCGAACTCTTTTAACGGCACAGTTTCAGCAGAAATGAGCGCCTCATAAAAACGATCGAATTCTTCTTCTGTCATCGGACAGTTTAAATAAGCCGCTTCCCCTTTATCATAACGTGATTTCAAGTACACTTTATCCATATCGATGCTGTCTTTCTCGAGGATCGGCGCTGCTGCATCGTAGAAATATAAATACTCTTCACCTGTTAAGGATTTTAATTCTTTTGAAAGTGCTTCTGATGTTAGAGGACCCGTTGCGATAATCGTCGGACCTTCTGGAATGCTTTGCACTTCTTCTTGAAAGACCGTCACATTCGGGTGATTTTTCACGCGGTCTGTGACGTTAGCTGCAAATTCATGACGATCTACTGCAAGCGCTCCACCAGCAGGAACCGAGCTTTCATCTGCTGCTGCGATGATTGCTGAATCTAAATGACGCATTTCTTCCTTTAGTACACCTACTGCGTTTGTTAAAGCGTTCGCACGCAATGAGTTACTGCATACGAGCTCCGCAAATTTATCAGTGTGGTGAGCTGGTGTTTGTTTGACAGGTCTCATTTCATACAGATGAACTTTAATTCCGCGCTTGGCAATTTGCCATGCCGCTTCACTTCCTGCTAAACCTGCTCCGATCACATTTACAAATTGACTCATTGTACAACTCTCCTATTTCGTAAGTTCTATTTGATGACATAAAAAAGCAGGTGAACAAGGTTGCTCACCGCTATTTTTGTTGTTCCTCTTTATAATCACAGTTCACACATTGAACTTGAATGCCTTTTTTCAGCTTTTTCTCTACAAGCATATTTTCGCATTTTGGACACTTTCTTTCAATTGGTTTGTCCCAAGAGACGAATTCACACTCTGGAAAACGATCGCAACCGTAAAAAATGCGGCGCTTCTTAGATTTCCGTTCAACGATATTTCCTTCGTGACAAGTCGGGCATTTGACACCAATATCTTTGACAATTGGTTTTGTGTTACGGCAGTCAGGGAAATTAGAGCATGCCATGAACTTACCGTATCTCCCCATTTTGTACACCATTGGATGACCACACTCTTCGCAATCAACTCCGGCGTATTCAGGCTCGATCTCAACTTCCTGCATCTCTGCTTCTGCTTTTTCTACCCGTTTTGCAAAATCTTGATAGAAACTGTCGATAATGCGTACCCATTCAATCGTACCTTCTTCAACGCTATCAAGTTCTTTTTCCATTTTCGCAGTAAATTCTACGTTAATGATTTCAGGGAAGAATTCAATAATTAAGTTGAGCACAATCTCTCCAAGCTCTGTTGGAATAAACCGTTTGTTATCAAGTGCCACGTAGCCGCGCTTTTGAATGGTATCTAATGTTGGTGCATACGTCGATGGGCGGCCGATACCTAGCTCTTCAAGGGTTTTGACAAGTCTAGCCTCAGTGTAGCGTGGAGGCGGCTGCGTAAAGTGCTGCTCTGGTTCAATATCTTTTGAAAGAACGGTGTCTCCCTCTTTCAGATCAGGAAGCATTTTGTCCTTTTCTTCTAACTGGTCGTCCTTCCCTTCAACATATACTTTCATAAATCCAGGGAATTTCACCTTACTCCCATTTGCACGGAAAGTAAGCCCGTTATTTTCAAGATCCACACTCATTGTATCAAGAACAGCTGGTGCCATTTGGCTTGCCACAAAACGTTCCCAAATCAATTTATAAAGACGAAGTTGATCTCTGCTTAGCACGTGTTTGACATCTGCTGGTTTTCTTAGCGTAGAAGTCGGACGGATGGCTTCGTGAGCATCCTGTGCATTTTCGTTCTTTTTGGCAGTACGTTTTGTTGTATTCAAGAAATTCTTGCCATACGTTTGATCAATGAAAGCAGATACTTCTTCAATTGCCGTATTGGAAATACGTGTTGAGTCCGTTCTCATATATGTAATGAGACCTACTGTACCTTCTTTACCAAGATCAATTCCTTCATATAATTGCTGTGCAATCATCATCGTTTTCTTCGCACGGAAGTTTAGTTTTCTCGCTGCCTCTTGTTGTAAGGTAGATGTTGTAAACGGAACAGCTGGGTTGCGTTTACGTTCTTTTTTCGTCACTTTTTCAACAGAAAACTTGCTTCCTTTTAATTTCGAAAGGATTTCTTTTACATCTTCTTTTGTTTTTAGCGGATGTTTTTTGCCATTTACGCCAAAGAAACTCGCTTCAAAGCTTTCTTTCCCTTTTAGGAAGGTGCCATCAATTGTCCAGTATTCTTCTGGTTTGAATTCATTAATTTCATTCTCGCGGTCAATAATCAGGCGGAGTGCAACTGATTGAACACGACCGGCGCTTAAACCCTTTTTGACTTTCTTCCATAAAATCGGGCTGATTTTATATCCAACGAGACGATCTAAAATCCGTCTTGCCTGCTGCGCATCAACCAAGTCCATATCGATCATACGTGGATGTTTAAAGGAATCTTTAATTGCATCTTTTGTAATCTCGTTAAAGACAACGCGGCAATCTGAAGAGAGGTCAAGGTCAAGGCTGTGGGCTAAATGCCAAGCAATCGCTTCTCCCTCTCTGTCGGGGTCAGCTGCGAGATATACTTTTTTTGCTTTCTTCGCTGCTGTTTTTAATTCTTTTAAGACTGGACCTTTTCCTCGAATCGTAATATATCTCGGTTCGAAGTCATGCTCAGTGTCAACACCAAGCTGACTTTTCGGTAAATCCCTTACATGCCCCATTGAAGCCTTTACTTTATACTTTTTTCCTAAATAACGCTCAATCGTTTTCGCCTTTGCTGGCGACTCAACGATGACTAAATAATCAGCCATACTCAAAATCCCCCTTAAGAGGTGTTCTCTCTTTATCCATTTCACAAATTTATATTTATGTTAATTGCACCTATCTAACAGGCAATCGTTAAAAATTCTTTATGATGAACATCATTATAAACACGAAAAACAAAGTGTAAACTTAAATCCTCACTATTATTAAATATTCCGATGTCTTTTGTCAAACGATATTTTTATGGGAGTTCAGTATATTGAACACCACTCAAGGAGAATTCCTCTAAAATATCCTTCGTTGAATGAACAAGCTTGGCACCTTGCTGAATCAGTCTAGCTGGACCTATAGAATTAGAATCAAAGATCGATCCTGCAACAGCAAACACTTCTTTTCCTTGCTCTAATGCCTGGTAGGCTGTAATAAGCGAACCGCTCTTTTCTTTGCACTGGACCACGATGGTTCCTCTTGTCAGGGCACTAATTAATCGGTTTCTCATTGGAAAATGCCATTTTTCTGGTTTGATATAAGGCGGATGCTCTGACAACAGTAAATGATGTTCTCCCATATATTGAGCCATTTGCACATGTTCTTTTGGATATACATGTTGAAAGCCGCCAGCTACAACACCAATCGTTTTTCCTTTTTTTCTTATGCACTCTTTGTGTGCAAGTCCATCAATTCCTTTTGCTAAACCACTCACAATCATCCAATCTTCCTCTACAAGTTCTCCAACAATTTTCTTCACGCACGCTTCTCCATAAGAGGATGGCACTCGTGTACCTACTACACCTAAACTTTTTTCTTCATTTAAATAGGTAACGTTTCCTTTTAGGAATAATACTGGGGGAGGATCATAAATGTGTTTTAGTGAGCTGGGATATAAAGGTGATGTGATGGGAATCATGTGAATATTTTGCTTTAAATAGGCTTGAACGATGTGTTGAAAAATGGGGAATTCATTTTCTTCAGCTTGTTGTAAGCGGGTAAAGTCGATCTTTTGTAATGATCGATCCTGTTTGAAATGATGTGTTTCTTCATTTATATATAGCTCAGGATCGACTTTCCACCATTTTGTTAACAAAGAGGGTGAGATGAGGCCTTTTAAGCGGTGAAAAATCATTCTTTCGGACACGTTGTACATACCATTCCTCCAGTTTAAGATAGAAAGAAGAAGACTTGTCAAAGAACAAGTCTTCTTGTGTCATTAATGCGTTTTACAAGCTTCGAAGAGATTCTTCTCTTTTAACACTTTAATTAAGGTTTCTCCCATGACAGATGGTGTCTCTGCCACTGCAATTCCACATTCACGCATTGTTTTTACTTTTTCATCAGCAGTTCCTTTACCACCAGAAATAATGGCACCAGCATGTCCCATACGTTTTCCTGGAGGCGCTGTTTTACCGCCAATAAAGCCAACAACCGGCTTGGTCATATTTGCTTTTACCCATTCAGCTGCTTCTTCTTCAGCAGTACCACCGATTTCACCAATCATGATCACAGCATGCGTTTCAGGATCTTCATTGAAGGCTTTTAATACATCAATAAAGTTCGTGCCATTGACAGGGTCTCCGCCAATTCCTACAGCTGTTGATTGACCAACACCAGCCTCTGAAAGCTGATGTACCGCTTCATATGTAAGCGTTCCAGAACGAGACACAACACCAACATGACCTTTTTTATGAATGTAGCCAGGCATGATGCCAATTTTACATTCTTCAGGTGTAATCACGCCAGGACAGTTCGGTCCAACAAGTCTTGTCTTCTTACCTTCCATATAGCGTTTCACTTTAACCATATCCAGAACTGGAATGTGTTCTGTGATACAAATCACTAGATCCACTTCTGCATCAACAGCCTCTAAAATGGCGTCTGCTGCAAATGGTGCTGGTACATAGATAACAGAAGCATTTGCTCCAGTTGTCTGTACTGCTTCAGATACAGTATTAAATACAGGAACTCCCTCTACTTCAGTTCCACCTTTTCCAGGTGTGACACCGCCAACGATATTTGTTCCATACTCAATCATTTGTTTTGTATGGAATAATGCGGTTGAACCGGTAATCCCCTGAACAATTACTCTCGTATTTTTATTAATAAATACACTCATTTAGGTTCCCTGCCTTTCTGCTCTACTTGACTAAAGATACAATCTTTTCTGCCCCGTCAGCCATAGACTCAGCAGAAGTGATATTTAAGCCTGAATCACTCAGGATTTTCTTCCCTAATTCAACGTTTGTTCCTTCAAGACGTACAACGAGTGGTAATGTTAAGCCGACTTGTTTCGTCGCTTCAACAACACCTTCTGCAATGACATCACATTTCATGATGCCGCCAAAAATGTTCACGAAAATCCCTTTGACATTTTGATCAGATAAGATGATTTTAAATGCTTCCGTTACTTTTTCAGCAGTTGCACCGCCGCCAACATCAAGGAAGTTTGCAGGGTCCCCGCCGTAATGCTTGATGATATCCATTGTAGACATCGCAAGGCCTGCTCCATTCACCATACAGCCAATATTCCCATCTAGTGAAATGTAGCTTAGGTCATATTTAGATGCTTCAATCTCCTTTGGATCTTCTTCATCAAGGTCACGGTATTCTAATATATCTTTTTGTCTATATAAGGCATTGCTATCAAAGTTTAATTTTGCATCAAGTGCCATGACTTTTCCATCACCTGTTACAACAAGAGGATTTATCTCGGCAATTGAACAATCCTTTTCAATAAACGCATTGTAAAGGCTTGTCATAAACTTAACAGCTTGACCAACTAATTTTGTTGGAATATTAATTTTAAACGCAACTTCTCTCGCCTGATAGGCTTGGAGACCAATCGCTGGGTCGATGACCACTTTCACGATTTTTTCTGGCGTTTTTTCTGCTACATCTTCAATTTCAGTACCGCCTTCTTCAGAAGCCATCAAAACAATTCTTGATGTCGCTCTATCCAAAACGAGTCCTACATAGTACTCTTTTTGAATATCGCAGCCTTCTTCAATAAGTAAGCGTTTTATTTCGCGCCCTTCAGGCCCTGTTTGATGTGTGACAAGTGTCTTGCCGAGCAATTCCTCTGCAAACCCTTTCACTTCATCTTTTGTTTTTGCAATTTTTACCCCACCTGCTTTACCACGGCCGCCTGCATGAATCTGTGCTTTTACGACATATACAGAGCTTCCAAGCTCTTCTGATGCTTTCACTGCTTCATCAGGTGTAAATGCTACTTTACCATTTGGAACTGAAACCCCATATTTTCTTAGGATTTCTTTTCCTTGGTACTCATGGATATTCATTTCCCATCCTCCCAACATATGTAGAAACAAAAATTATAAAATAGACTGCGCTTTCATTTTAAAGAATAAAAAAGAGAATGTCTAGGGTTCTATGTAAAATCGTAAAATCCTTCTAAACATTCAAACTTTTATTTTATTAAAAATATAAATTTTTCAGTCAAAACACTTATTTTACCTTATTTTTTCATTTTTTGATCCAATCGATAGATAAATGAAAATATTTCTGCTACAGTATCGTATAACGCTTCTGGGATTTCCTCATCGAGCGTTAAGTGGCGCATCAGTTCTACTAAATTACGGTCTTCTTGGATAGGAACCCCAGCTTTTTGAGCTTCTTCAATAATATGATCAGCCACATAGCCGCTGCCTGTTGCAACGACTTTTGGCGCCTTTTGTTTTTCTTCATCATAGTGTAGAGCGACCGCTCTTCTAAGCGGTTTTGAATCTTTCATACTCGTAAGTCCAGCCCTTTCTCGCTGATTTTATGAAAGTGTTCATCTAGAAAGTCAGACGGATCAATTGGCTCTTCTCTCTTTTTCGCTGTAATCCCCGTTAAACTATACCCTAGGGCATTTAAATTCTCTCGAACAGCTGGAATCATTGGATTAATGGTCCCTTGAAGTTCGTGAGCCGTCTCGACTGTAATTGACATCACTTTTTGCTGAATCGTACAGTCTATTAACGTTTCTTCTAAGTTTTCCATGTTTAAATAAAACATTAAACGGCACTGAGAAATGTCAATAGAGCCATCTTTTTTCTTATGCCCTTTTAGAATAAAGGTTAAATCTTGAACACTATGTTTTGAGAAAAGAGGGTAAGAAACCATCATTTGACTAACTGTTTGGTTTTCCTGATGCACTAGTAACTGCCCATTTAATCTATGGAATAATTGATCCATTTCTTTTTTTACGGGTTCCGGAACATCAGCTTGCCTTGCATCATTTAAAACCATCTTTAATTGGTGAAGCTCTTGGCTTTTGACATCTTGGCTGCCCTTTTCCAGTAATTTCAGCATCCCGATTTCATCTCGTACACCTATCGCTTTTTTCATCGTCATCAGTAAATCGAGTACATCGGTTTTATTGCTTAATGCTGGTTCAGTCTGCTGAATGACCTTTACCAATGCGTTCGCCTCTGTTTTTGAAAGAAACGGAAATTCCTTTTGAAGCACGGCTGCCTTTGCGTCAGCCTGTGGCCCTGCCTGCTGGACTGCTTGAACCAGTGATGTGAGTTGTTTTACATCAAGCTGCTGCTGTCCGTCTGTGCCTTGCTTTGTGATGCTTGTCAGAATGCGTTCTATTTGCTGAAGCGGGAGCTGTTTTGGACTTAATAATTGCTGCACGCTGTTCTGATTCACTGTATCCACCTGCCGCCCTTGTATAGCGGCGGGCTGGCTCTGCTTTGTTTGCTGAGCCGGATTGACATGAGGCTGCAGCTGCGGCAAGCTTTCTCCTTGCTTCGTTTGACCTTCTTTTGCTCCTAGAAGCACCGATAAGAGCTTTTCTGCATGAACAGTTGTCTCAGCATTTACAACCGTACGAACGGCCTGTGTAAGAGCCTGTGTGGCTTCTGTTTGCTTCGGAAGCTGTGTTAATCGATCTAGCAGTGCTGTCACATCTTGATGAAGTGCAGAGGGGGATTTCATCGCTAATATTGATTGGAGCACTCCTTGCTGAATCGGCAAATCTTTCTTTAAAGCAAAAAGAAGTGCTTGCAGACCTTTTTTGATATCCGCGCCTTGAAGTTGTTCAATCCATTTTACTGCCGTTTTTAACTCTGCTTCGTTGATGACCGGTTTTTCTTTTAAAAAGGCTGTAGCTGTTAACATTTGTTCAAGTCCATTTTTAAGCGACAGACCTTCTAGTAGTTTAGCTGCGGCATCCTTTAATGTTTTAGGATCTTGGTCAAATTGCTGAACAGGTCTTAATTTACTCAGACTGCCTCCACCTTCTTGTTCTAATTGGAACCAGTAGAAAGAATCGGCTTTGAGCTGAGCCGCTAGCTGCGCTTTGATTTTGGTCGAACCTATTTGAACAAGTGCTGTATCATCACCAAGCATTTTCAGTACTTTGCCGAGAATGAGCCGGTGAATATTTTCCTTTCCTTCCGTGTTAAGCGGAACAGATTCTGCCGTATTCAGCCGACTATTCAGTGCAGTATGTATATCTTCAACTCTTGTCATCACAGGCAGCCTCCTTGTGTCAAAATATTTATGAAATAACAGATTTCACTGGTGCAAATGATAACCGGTGGATAGGTGTGGCGCCATGTGTTTGAATGGCAGCCAGGTGCTCTTTCGTTCCATACCCTTTATGTTTTTCAAATTGATACTCAGGGTACTGGCGTCCATACTCTTCCATCATTTTGTCCCTTGTCACTTTGGCAATACATGCACCAGCTGCGATGGATGCGCTTTTAGCATCTCCTTTGATGATATTCTCCTGTTGAGTAGGAAGCGGGAGCGTCATCGCATCTATGAGTAGATAATCAGGTGTGTGAGTGAGCTGCTTTACAGCCTTCACCATCGCCAGTCTTGATGCTTCGTATATATTCATTTCGTCAATCGTTGCCGCATCAACAATGCCGATGCCGATGTCGAGTGCTTCCTTTTGAATGAGCTCATAATAGGTCATTCTTTTTTTCTCAGATAGCTGTTTTGAATCATTTAAACCGAGTAGGACGGTATCTTCTTTTAATATCACAGCTGCCGCAACAACTGGGCCAGCAAGTGGTCCTCTTCCTGCTTCATCTATGCCTGCAATACAAGTGTATCCTTGCGCTCTTGCTTTGGTTTCAAATTGCAGCATTTGCTTCCATGCTGCATGCAGTTCTTGCTGTTTTTCTCTCTCTTTGTTCCATTTGTCCATCAGTTTCTGGACACTTTTTCTTGTATCGTCTTTCAATAGTTCACGAATGTATGACTCGTCGTCAGCATGTTGTTCTATTAATTCTTTTATTTGTTTGACCGTGTACATTGGCTTTTCCGCAGCCTCCTTCTTTATATCGGCAGTTTTTCGCAAAAAATAAAGACCCGCATGAGCTGCGTGTCTTTTAGCTTTCAGGCTTCTCAAAAGTGAGGGGACCAAATTTTTCCGTTCGAATATCCCGAATAATGATTTCGGTCGTTTTGTCGTAATTAATGAATCCTCCACTCATCAGACAGCCGCGTTTTGTGCCAATGGCATCAAACAGCTCAACTGTATCTTCAGGTATTTCTGCTAAATCATAGCGTTTTTTTAACCGCTCTGGATAGTGCTCTTCTAAAAAGCGGAGCGCATACACAGCGACATCCTGCAAGTTGATGATTGAGTCTTTAATCGCTCCAGTGACGGCCAGCCTAAGACCTACTTGTTCATCTTCAAATTTCGGCCAGAGAATTCCGGGGGTATCGAGCAGTTCAAGTTCTTTTCCGACCTTCACCCATTGTTGTGACGTCGTAATACCAGGTCGATCTCCTGTTTTCGCAATATTTTTCTTTGCCAACCGATTGATCAGCGTTGATTTGCCGACATTGGGAATTCCGATAATCAAAGCTCGAATGGCACGCGGCTTAACACCTTTTGCTTTCATTCGATCGAACTTTTCTTTTAAGATTTCTTTTGATGTCGTAATGATTTGATTTAACCCTTGTCCATCGACAGAATTAATGGCAAGTGACCTTACGCCTTGCGCTTCAAAGTGTGCCTGCCACTCTTTTGTCATACGAGGATCTGCTTTATCTGCTTTGTTCAAAAGCATAATTTTCGGTTTGTTTTGGAGGATTTCTTCAATCATTGGGTTTCTAGAGGACATCGGAATTCTTGCATCGGTTAATTCAAATACGATGTCGATGAGCTTTAATTTTTCTGTGACTTCCCGTCTTGCTTTTGCCATATGGCCTGGAAACCATTGAATTGTCATATGTGCACCTTCTCTCTTCTAACGGTTGTCTCTATACATTGTACAAAAAAAGAGCCTGTTACAGGTAACAAGCTCTTTCCTTTGATATCATTATCGTCTGATTTCTTTGATACGAGCCGCTTTACCGCGAAGTTCACGTAGGTAGTAAAGTTTCGCACGACGTACCTTACCGTGACGTACAACTTCGATCTTAGCGATTTTTGGTGTGTGTACAGGGAATGTACGCTCAACGCCTACACCGTAAGAGATCTTACGAACTGTGAAAGTTTCGCTGATTCCACCACCACGACGCTTAATTACAACACCTTCAAAGATCTGGATACGCTCACGAGTACCCTCGACAACTTTCACGTGTACACGTAAAGTGTCACCAGGACGGAACGCAGGAAGATCAGTGCGTAATTGTTCTTTTGTGATTTCTTCAATCAATTGTTGCATCGTTTTCAACTCCTTCCAACAGATGCTCATGTCCTCTTTCTTCATTGCAGCGGAACATCGTTTTCAAACTTGAATCGGCAAGCCGTCCAAGTCACAAGTAGTATCATACCACACCTGTATACCTTGTGCAATACAATCTAGTCATTATGAAGCTGCCAAAGCCATCTTTTTTCTTCATCCGTTAATGTTTTGCAAGAATCGATCAAATCTGGCCGTCTTGTATAGGTTCGCTTCAACGATTCTTTACGCCGCCACTCTTCAATTTTGGCATGATTTCCAGAGAGAAGCACATCTGGTACTTTCAATCCTTTATAATCAGCTGGTCTTGTATAGTGCGGATGCTCAAGCAGACCTGTACTAAATGAATCTTCGATATGAGACGCTTCTTTTCCAAGCACATGAGGCAAAAGCCTGACCACACTGTCTGCAATCATCATCGCCGGCAGCTCTCCGCCTGTGAGAACGAAATCTCCGATTGAGATTTCATCTGTGACAAGATGCTCCCTGATGCGCTCATCGTAGCCTTCATAGTGGCCGCAAATGAACATAAGATGCTCTTCTTTTGCAAGCTCTTCTGCTTTCTTTTGTGTATATCTTTCTCCTTGAGGACAGACAAGAATAATGCGGGGCTTCTTGTTTGCTTTTTTCGTTAAATCTTCTACCGCATCAAATACAGGCTGTGCTTTCAGAACCATGCCAGCACCGCCGCCATACGGATAGTCATCCACTGTTTTATGTTTATGATCGGAATACTCCCTAAAATTCACGACATCAAACGAGACCGCATCTTTTTCCTGAGCTTTTTTTAAGATCGATGAGTGAAGCACTCCTTCAAACATTTCAGGAAACAGTGTTAAAAAGTCAATTTTCATTCGTCAATGAGTCCTTCCATCACTTCAATGTGTACTTTCTTGGATGAAATATCAACTGTTTTGACGACAGATGGAATATAAGGGATGAGGGCATCTTTTTTGCCTTTTCTTCCAACCACCCATACATCATTTGCCCCTGGCGTTAAAATCTCTTTGATTTGACCAATCAGTTTGTCCTCTTCATCATATACTTCACAGCCGATGATTTCGTGGAAATAGAATTCCCCTTCATCTAATGAACCAAGATGTTCTTTTTCTACTTTTAAAATCGACTCTTTTAATTGCTCAGCTTCATTTAACGAGCCAACTTCTTCAAATGTCAGTAAATCAAATTGTTTGTGCTGTCTATGTGATGCGACAGTCACTTTTAGCGGTTCTTTTTGATTTTGTTTGAAAATATAAAGGACGCTGCCTTTTTTGTAGCGTTCCTCTGGGAAATCAGTCTTTGACACAACACGTACTTCTCCGCGCACTCCATGTGTATTGACGATCTTTCCGACATTCAACCATTCTAGCTCCATGTTCTCAATCACCCCTGACGTATTTCCACAATGGTGCCGTCTTTCACGACGATGACATTGTCTTGCATTTTGTCATCCCATTTATCACCTATTTTTACTTCAATCAGCGCATCCACTTCTGTTTCTTTCATTTCACTGCCAAGAGGCAAGATATGAAGCTGCTCGACTTGAAAATCAATTTGCCTCATTTTCTCTTGTCTTTTTTCAATGGCTTTTTGAAATTGAGGGATGGCTTCTTGCTGATGCGGTTCTTTTTCATGCTTTTTTAGTTGAAAATATAGTTGATTGCACTCACGTTCTAGTCTTTCTTTTTTCTCCAAAAAAGTCGTTAACAGTTTGTCCTTACTGCTTTCAGTTAATACTTGCATAACGGTGACATGTTGAATGATCTGCATCTTCCTTTTTGTCCCCCTATCCGAAGGCATTTGTCCTCTACAGTATAACGAAAAATAGATTTAAACGTGTAAAAAAAGGGGAGGTCCTAAGCCCTCTCCCTTTTTAGTCAGCAATCTCAAGTTGAACTTTCTTAGAAGACTCTGCACTTGCTGCAAACATGACTGTTCGTATCGCTTTAGCTGTACGTCCCTGCTTTCCGATCACTTTTCCGGTATCTTCAGCATTGACAGACAGTGTGTAAATGACCTGCTCATCTTTTTCTAATGAAGATACGTGAATATCTTCAGGGAAATCAACAAGTGGCTCGACGATGGACACAATCAATTCTTCCAAGGACAGCTCATTCATTATTTGCTGTTTTTCGCATTATGAAATTTTTCAAGAATTCCTTGGCTTGAGAAAAGGTTACGAACTGTATCAGATGGTTTCGCACCATTTTGAAGCCATTTAAGCGCTAATTCTTCGTTGATTTTCACCTCAGCTGGTGATACCACTGGGTTGTAAGTTCCAACTGTTTCGATGAAACGACCGTCACGTGGTGAACGAGAATCTGCTACAACAATACGATAGAAAGGAGATTTTTTTGCTCCCATACGTTTTAAACGAATTTTTACTGCCATTTTACTAGCACCTCCGAAAATATTTCAACAAGATAGTATATTAACAATGATAAAAGGGTTTGTAAAGTGTTTTTTCTTAACAACGGTTTTATCATGTATAACCAATTACATAAATGGTAATTTAAAGCCGCCTTTTTTCTTTCCTTTGGACATGTTGGTCATTTGCTTCATCATCTTTTTCATTTCGTCAAATTGTTTTAAAAGGCGATTGACTTCCTGTACAGATGTTCCGCTTCCTTTTGCAATCCGTTTTCTTCGGCTTGCATTGATGACCTCTGGCTGTTCTTTTTCTTCGGTCGTCATTGATTTAATGATCGCTTCGATGTGATTGAGCTGCTTTTCGTCTACTTGGACGTTTTTGAGCCCTTTCATTTTACCGGCTCCCGGCATCATTTGGATCAGTTCATCAAGTGGACCCATGTTGCGAACCTGCCCAAGCTGCTCGAGGAAATCATCGAGCGTGAAGCTCATTGTCCGCATTTTTTGTTCAAGCTCTTTCGCTTTATCTTGGTCAACGTTTGCTTGTGCTTTTTCAATAAGCGTGAGCACATCTCCCATGCCAAGAATTCTCGATGCCATCCGCTCCGGGTGGAATGGTTCAATTGCATCAAGCTTTTCACCTAGTGCGGCGAATTTAATCGGCGTATTTGTGACTGCACGAATTGAAAGTGCTGCCCCGCCTCGCGTATCACCGTCTAGTTTTGTCAGAACAACACCTGTTAAACCAAGCTGTTCATTAAAGCTTTTTGCGACATTGACAGCATCTTGACCAGTCATCGAGTCAACAACGAGGAAAATCTCTTCTGGATTTGCGACTTCTTTTACTTTCTGAAGTTCATCCATCAAGTCTTCATCAATATGAAGACGTCCTGCTGTATCTAAAATGACATAATCGTGATGTTCTTCTTTCGCTTTTTCAATTGCCTGTTTGGCAATTTCGACAGGACTAACTTGATCACCTAATGAGAATACGGGCATATCAAGCTGTTTCCCAAGCGTTTGAAGCTGCTGAATCGCTGCTGGTCTGTAAATATCAGCGGCCACCATCATCGGCTTGCGATTATGTTTTTTGCGAAGTAAGTTGGCAAGCTTTCCAGTTGTGGTCGTTTTACCTGCCCCTTGAAGACCAACCATCATAATGACAGTTGGAGATTTTTTCGCTACAGCGATTTTACTCTCTTCCCCGCCCATTAATTCAGTGAGTTCTTCTTTTACAACTTTAATGACCTGTTGTCCTGGGGTAAGACTTTGCATGACCTCTTGTCCAACTGCCCGCTCGCTTACTTTTTTCACAAAGTCTTTGACTACTTTAAAATTGACGTCAGCTTCAAGAAGGGCAAGGCGTACCTCGCGCATCATTTCTTTTACATCTTGCTCTGACACTTTTCCTTTGCCGCGGATTTTTGAAATCGTCTGCTGCAGTCGGTCGGCTAATCCTTCAAATGCCATACTGTGCCGCCTCCTAATCTAATTTCTCAAGCGATTCAATTAAAGCTTCTGCTTCTTCCTTTTGCGCGGAATCTGCTACAAGCTCTCTCATTTTTGTGAGAAGTTCTTTACGCTCTTTAAATTTCTTAAACAAGAGCAGCTTTTCTTCATATTGTTCAAGCATCGCTTCAGTCCGTTTAATATTATCATAAACAGCCTGTCTTGATACTTCATATTCATCCGCAATTTCACCGAGGGAAAAATCGTCTAGGTAGTAAAGCGACATGTAGCTCTTTTGTTTTGCGGTCAACAACGATTGATAGAAATCAAACAAGTAGTTCATTCTCGTTGTTTTTTCAAGCGTCATGGGCTCTCTCCCCTTTGTTAAGTTCATTCCCTTTACAACAACTAAGTTTACACGGTTCTAATCTATGTGTCAAGTTTTTATCTTGTCACTTCCTGCGGCGATATATAAATAAAAATGCCGGCAGTTTTGCCGGCATCCCCAGATTGTTGACAAAGGGCTAAAATGAACTTGATTTTAGCACTTTGTCTTCTTTTCAGCGTGATAGAAAACCTTTGCAGTCTAGGAAGGACGAGTACTGGCGCGGAGCGAATTTATCATTCGTGAGCACCAGCACGCAGGACTGACAAAGAATGCGAGGGTTTGTCTACACGCTGAATGCCGGCAGTTTTGCCGACATCTTGATTAGTCTTCTTGATCAATCATGTCTGAGAATAATCCGTACACATACGATTCAGCATCGAACTCTTGCAGATCGTCTACTTTTTCACCTAGTCCGACAAGTTTTACAGGGATGTTGAGCTCATTGCGAATGGCAAGAACAATCCCGCCTTTTGCAGTACCGTCAAGCTTTGTTAAAGCGATACCTGTCACGTTTGTTGCTTTAGAAAATTCCTTCGCTTGCGCCATCGCATTTTGACCTGTTGTCGCATCAAGGGCAAGCAGTACTTCGTGCGGCGCATCGGGCACTTCGCGTTCAATGACTCTCTTGACCTTCTCTAGCTCTTTCATCAAGTTGACTTTGTTTTGCAGTCTGCCTGCTGTATCACAGATCAAGACATCTGCTTTTTTGGCTTTAGCTGATTGAACGGCATCATAGATGACCGCTGCCGGGTCAGAGCCTGCTGTTTGTTTAACGACAGGAACACCAGAGCGCTCGCCCCACACTTCAAGCTGTTCAATCGCCCCCGCACGGAACGTATCACCTGCTGCTAAAATGACGGATTTCCCTTCATTTTTTAGCTTGTTTGCCAGCTTACCAATGGTGGTGGTTTTACCGACACCGTTCACGCCTACAAATAAAATAATATTTAAACGGCCGTCTTCAATGTTCAGTTCAGAAATTTGTTCCTCACCGCTATTGTAAATCTCCACGAGTTTTTCAGAGATGACTGCTTGTACTTCACTTGGGTCTTGAATGTTTCTTAATTTCACTTCTTTTTTCAGCTCATCAATCAGTTCCATCACAGTCGTGAAACCGACATCCGCACCGATTAACACTTCTTCTAGTTCTTCAAAAAAGTCTTCATCCACTTTACGATAGCGAGAAATGAGTTCATTTACTTTTCCCTGAAACGAATTTCTCGTTTTTTCAAGTCCATCTTTAAACTTTTCTGATACTGAATCGGTTTGCTGCGTAAATTTTTCTTTTAATTTCTTAAAAAAGCTCATGGGTTCAAAAACCTCCTTTAATTACTGGACAAGCTCTTTCGTTTCCTCTAGTTTGACAGATACTAGTTTTGAGACACCCGACTCCTGCATCGTGACACCGTACAGAACATCTGCTTCTTCCATGGTTCCTTTTCGGTGTGTAATAACAATAAACTGTGTTTCTTGGCTATATTTCTTTAAATACTGGGCAAAGCGGAACACATTCGCTTCATCAAGCGCTGCTTCTACCTCATCTAGCACACAGAATGGAACAGGTCTCACTTTTAAGATCGAGAATAATAAAGCGATGGCTGTTAATGCTCTTTCTCCGCCTGAAAGCAGGCTTAGATTTTGCAGCTTTTTCCCCGGCGGCTGCGCCACAATATCGACGCCTGAGTTTAGTAAATCGTTTGGATCTGTGAGCTTAAGGTCTGCTCTTCCTCCGCCAAATAATGCTTGGAAAACAGATTCAAAATGCCCGCGGATTTGAGAGAATGTCTCAGAGAAACGTTTCGTCATCTCCTGATCCATTTCTTCAATGACTTGGAATAACGTATTTTTCGCTTCTGTCAGATCATTGCGCTGTTCAGTTAAGAAGAGAAAACGTTCATTCACACGTTCATACTCGTCAATACTGCCTAAGTTCACTGTTCCAAGCTCTTCAATGGCTAGTTTGATCAATTTCACGCGTTTTCTTGCTTCATCCGGCGATAGCGTCAGATGATACATTTCTTTTGCTCCTTCAAACGAAAGGGCATACTCTTCGTTTAAATAGGCGATGAGGTTATCAAGTTCAACTTCCATGCGGCCAAGCTTGATTTCTTCATCTTTTAAGCTTGTCGTGAGCTGTTTATACAGGCGTTTTTGCTCTTTTAGTTCACGTTCTGCGAATTCTAATGTTTCAGAAAGAGCCAGGCGCTGTTTGCGTCGCTCTGAGATAAGCGCTGTCGTTTTGTTTTTATGTTCCAGTTTCTCTTTTGCCGCTTCTTCCAGTTGTTCGGCGCCGCTTGAGCTGGATGACATTTCACTTGTTAAGAGAGACAAATCTTCTTTTGTTTCCGTCAGCGTCTTTTCAGCCTCTTCTAATTCAGCCGTTAAGCTCGACAGTTTTTCTTGTTCATTTGCTAAAGACTGCTCTTTTTTGGCAAGCGAGATTTTCAGCTCTGTTAATTCGGAAGAAATGGTTTCTTTCGTTGAGCTTTGGGTCTGCTTCCGTTTTGTTAACGTGTTGATCTCTTCGTCAAGAGAGGTCAGTTTCTCACCTATAGATGTTTCAAGGGCTGCCTGCTCTTTGTCCTTGCTCGCAAGTTCGCTAGAGCGCTGCTGCAACTCTTCTTTTTCTTGATCATAGAGCTCTAGATGAGCGTTAATATTTTTTTCAGCTACTTGCAGTTCATATAATGTCCCTTTTAACTCTTGCTGCTTTTCTCGAAGCATTTCGCCGCGCTGACGCAATTCATTTAATTGGACTTCGCTTTCGGCAATCGATTGCTTCGTTTCTTTTGTTTCTTTTTCAAGGATCGTTGTTTTTTCTTCCATTTCAACGAGCTGCTTTGTTAATGTTTCAATCTCTCGGTTTCTGGACAGGAGGGAATTGTTCTTTTTCTTTACGCCTCCCCCAGTCATTGAACCGCCTGGGTTCACCACGTCCCCATCAAGGGTCACGATACGATAACGATGTCCTAGCATTTTCGCTAGCTCGTTGGCACCTTTTAAGTCTTTCACGATTAGGACCGTTCCAAGCAAATTCCGAATGACTTTTTCATACTTTTCATCAAAGGAAACGAGCTGACTCGCTACGCCGATAAATGCGTCATGCTGCTCAGCTGTTTGAATATCTCTGAACTGAATGGTTCGTTCTTTGATGACGTTCATTGGCAGGAAGGTCGCACGCCCAAAGGAATGCTGCTTTAAGTATCCAATGGCCTGTCTGGCAGCCGCTTCATTTTCAGTAACGACATGCTGCGTGGCTGCGCCAAGTGCAATTTCAATCGCTGTTTCATGTTGCTGCTCTGTTTGAATCAGCTCTGCAATCGCCCCGTGAATACCGCCTAACCGGTCCTTTGCCTTTAAAACCTCTTTCACTCCTTGGAAAAATCCTGAGAAGTCTTCCTGCATGGATTCAAGCATTTCTTTTTTAGATTTTGCCTGCTGTACATATTGATAGGCTTGGTAAAGTGCCGTTTCTTTTTTCTCGTATTGACGTTTCATCTGCTCTAGCTTTTGTTCCGCTTCTCTAAAGCGTTTCACCTGAGCCAAAATGTCTTCTTCTCGTTCTGAAAGTTGCTTCTCGGCTTCTGTTTTCTTTTCCTTCACAGATACCCGTTCTTCGATATGTTTCTGATTATTTTGCGTTAACCGCTCTAGCTGCAAGGCTGCTTGGCGCTGCTGTTCTTCTAGTAATGTACGTTCGTTTCGGATAGAAGCTTGCTCGTTTAATAGGTCAAAATAATCGCTTTTCAGCTGTTCAATTTGCCCTTCCACATCTTCACTATGAAGAGACAGCTGATGCTGTTTTGTTTTCACTTCATCTTTTAGCTGCTGCACTTCTGTTTGCAGGCCGTCACGTGTGACTTTCTGCTGTTCAATCTTTTCCGTTAACAACGCCTGTTTTTCGGTTAAACGCACGAGCGTGTCTTCTAGCTGCCCTTGGTTAGCGGCCGCATTTTTTTTCCGTTCTTTTAGAACTTCTTTTTTCCCTTCAAGTTTTTCTAGTTCTTCACTTGTGAAAAGGAGGAATTCTTGAAGGTCATGAATCGAATCGTCAAGTGCCTGAATACGGTCTCTCGATTCTTCGATTTTGGCTTCCTTCGCTTGAATGTCTGTGGACTGCTTCATTTCATCTTGTTTGAACCGCTCGACAGCTTCACCAAGTGTTGTCCATTTTTTGTGCAGTGCTTCAATATCATGGACGGTGAGAGCAATTTCTACATTTTCAAGTTCTTCTTTCTTTTGCAGATAGTCTTTTGCAATAGATGCCTGCATTCTTAGTGGTTCTACTTGATCTTCTAGTTCATGCAGAATATCTTCTACCCGGTTTAAGTTGTCCTGCGTTTCAAACAGTTTATTCTCGGCTTTTTTCTTTCTTGTTTTATATTTCAGGACACCAGCTGCTTCTTCAAAGATGCTACGTCTTTCTTCAGCTTTACTCGATAGAATCTCTTCTACCTTACCTTGGCTGATGATCGAAAAAGCTTCTTTTCCAAGACCTGAATCCATGAAAAGATCAATAATATCCTTTAAGCGGACAGATTGATTGTTAATGAGAAATTCACTTTCTCCAGAACGATAGACTCTTCTTGTCACACTGACTTCGTGAAAATCGATTGGCAAAAAGTGATCTTCGTTATCGAGCGTTAATGTCACTTCTGCTAAGTTGACTCGTTTTCTTGAGTCACTTCCTGCAAAAATGATGTCTTCCATTTTTCCTCCGCGGAGGCTTTTTGCTGATTGCTCTCCAAGTACCCAGCGGATCGCATCAGTAATATTACTTTTGCCGCTTCCGTTTGGTCCAACAACAGCTGTAACCCCTTTGACAAAGTCTACAGTCACCCGCTGTGCGAAAGATTTGAATCCTATCACGTCTAAACGTTTGAGGAACATGAGAGTGATCCTCCTTATGTATTTAAAGTACTATTATCTTACCATATGAACTGAAAAAAGATGATGGAAAACAGAGTGAAATCCCCCTGAATCACGAGGGGGATTTTATTGGTTCATATGATGTTTCTGTAATTTAGCAAGTGCTTCCTGTGCAGCATGCTGTTCCGCTTCTTTTTTTGAACGACCATTTCCAATTCCTAGCACTTCTCCTCTAAGGGATACATTGGCTTCAAATTCCCGGTTATGTGCTGGGCCTTTTTCATGCAGGATTCGGTATTCAAGTACACCTTTTCCATCTCGCTGAACAAATTCTTGAAGCTGGCTTTTAAAGTCCATGACATGTGAGAATGCCCCGTCATTAATTTTCGGGTACACATAGGCTTCTAGGAATCGTTCAACAGGCTCAAGTCCTTGATCTAAATAAAGCGCTCCGATAAACGCCTCAAATACATCTGCTAAGAGTGCCGGACGCTTTCTGCCGCCTGTCATTTCTTCCCCTTTTCCTAAAAGAACAAGGTCTCCGAAGGACAGCTCATGTGCTAATGACACAAGTGATGGCTCACATACGATCGCCGCTCTCAGTTTTGTTAAATCTCCCTCGCTCATGGCTGGATACTTTGCAAATAAGAACTGTGAGATCGTCAATTCTAAAACAGCGTCCCCTAAAAATTCAAGTCTTTCATTATCCTCATAAGGTTTTTTCCGATGCTCATTCACATAAGAGGAATGTGTAAAGGCTTGATAGAGTAGTTTTTCATTTTTAAAGTGTACAGAAATGCGCTGCTGAAATTCTCTGAATTGCTCTAGTTTTTTGCTCTGTTTCTGTTTGTCTTTATAGTGTTTTGGCATAGCAACCTCCAGGTAGGCGTCATCGCCTTTAAGGATACTGATTATATGGAGTCTCTCTTTCTACATGCAAGGAAACCGTGCTCCTTAGCATCTGAAAAAGGCTGACAATTGATCAGCTGAATATGTTGAAACTAACATAAATTTTCAAAGTCCCGCCATGAAAATAGACGGGACTTTGTTACGCTTATTGCTGGCTATTTATGTAGTTCACAGCGTCACCGACTGTTGCAATTTTTTCAGCATCTTCGTCAGAAATTTCCATATCGAACTCATCTTCAAGTTCCATAACTAGCTCAACTACATCAAGGGAATCAGCGCCTAAATCTTCTTTAAATGAAGCTTCCATTTTCACGTCAGCCTCATCAACGCCAAGGCGGTCTACAATAATTTTTGATACACGCTCTAATACGTCTGCCATTGCCTTTCACCTCCCCTCAAAGTATTATAGTTGATTCGTTTTTAAAAAACTAGAGAAAACGTAACGAAATTTTGATATTTCTTAGGACATAACCATTCCGCCATCTACTTGGATGGTTTGGCCTGTAATATAACCTGCTCCTTCTGAAGCTAAAAAGACAACAACGTTGCTTATATCTTCAGGCGCACCAAAGCGTGCGAGCGGGATTTGCTTTAGCATTTCTGTTTGAACATTCTCATCAAGCTTGTCAGTCATATCAGTAGAAATAAAGCCTGGTGCTACGGCATTGACTGTAATATGACGGCTTGCCAGCTCTTTCGCTGTTGTTTTCGTTAAACCGATCACACCAGCTTTTGCTGCAACGTAGTTTGCTTGTCCAGGGTTTCCGCAAACGCCGACAACAGATGCTACATTGATGATTCTTCCGCTGCGCTGTTTCATCATTTGACGTGTCACAGCTTTTGTACAGTTGAAGACACCTTTTAAGTTTATGTTAATGACATCATCCCATTCATTTTCTTTCATTCTCATGAGCAGGTTGTCCTTTGTAATTCCAGCATTATTCACAAGAATGTCGATTGAACCAAATGTATCAACGGCTTGTTTCATTAATGCCTGTACTTCTTCTGCATTTGACACATCCGCTTTGACAGCAAAAGCCTGCTGGCCAAGTGCTTTGATCTCATCGACGACTTCATTTGCTTTTGCTTCGTTGCCTGAATAGTTCACCACAACATTGGCACCTTTTTTCGCCAAATCGATCGCAATCGAACGACCAATACCGCGAGATGCACCTGTGACAACGGCTGTTTTATTTGTAAGCATCAAGAATCCCCCTTGAGTGTTTGAATGGCTGCTTCAATTGTTTCTTGATCTGATACGGAAATGGTCGTCAGGCGGCGATTGACTTTTTTCACAAGACCTGAGAGCACTTTACCAGGACCAATTTCAATAAATGTTGTCACGCCTAAGTCAATCAGGCGTTCTACACTTTCTTCAAATCGAACAGGAGAATACAATTGTTCAATCAGCTTCGTTTCAATTTCATTACGTGATGTCACGATGTCTGCTGTTACGTTTGAAATCACTGGCGTCGCGGCATCAGAAATGTCTAATTTAGATAATACATCTGTGAATTTTTCAGCTGCTGGTTTCATTAATGCAGAATGGAAAGGTCCACTCACTTCAAGTGGAATTGCACGTTTTGCGCCCTTTTCTTTCGCTTTCTCTGATGCAAGTTCCACACCTTTTGCTGTACCAGAGATGACGATTTGGCCCGGACAGTTTAAGTTCGCAAGTTCTACAAGATGACCGCTTTCTGTCACTTCTTTTGTCACTTCTACAAGCGCTGCTTGGTCTAAGCCAAGAATCGCCGCCATTGCGCCTTCTCCTGCTGGAACGGCTTCATTCATTAATTCGCCGCGCTTTCTCACTGCGAAAACGGCATCTTTAAACGAAAGAGCTCCCGCTGCAACAAGGGCTGTATATTCACCCAGGCTGTGCCCTGCTGCATAATCTGCTTTGATTCCGCTCTCTTCAAATTTCTTTAAGATCGCGATGCTTGTCGTTAAAAGAGCTGGCTGTGCATTATATGTCAGCGTCAGTTCTTCTGCATCTCCTTCAAAAATCATTGAAGATAAATCAAAACCAAGGGTCTGATCTGCTTCTTCAAACACAGCTTTAGATGCTGCTTCTTGGTCAAATAAATCTTTTCCCATGCCAATTTTTTGAGAGCCTTGGCCTGGGAATAAAAAAGCAATTTTACTCATGCTGCTCTACCTCCATTACGACTCATTCGTGTCTTCTTTTTGAACTTCTTGATGAATGATAGCTGAAACGTCTTTTTTAACGATGTCGCGCGCCTGACGAATAGCATGAAAAATCGCATTTTCATCAGAGGAACCATGCGCTTTAATAACCGGTGCTTTTAAACCAAATAATGCGGCACCACCATATTCGGAGTAATCCATTTTAGATTTCATCTGCATTAATTTTGGCTTCATCATACCTGCTGCTATTTTAGCTGTGAAACTGGATGTTAAGGTTTCTTTCAGCATTTTAAAAACAGAAAGGGCTGTGCCTTCGATCGTTTTAAGGGCGATATTCCCCGTGAAACCATCTGTGACAACGACATCAGCTACACCCTCTAATAAATCACGCGATTCTACATTTCCTACGAAATTCAAATCTGATGCTTTTAATAATTCAAAGGTTTTTTTCGTTAAATCGTTGCCTTTTTTATCTTCTGTCCCGACATTTAAAAGTCCAACGCGTGGATTGCTCTTCGGGAAGACATGCTCTGCATAAATAGATCCCATCATGGCATATTGCACAAGATGCTCTGGCTTTGCATCAACGTTTGCGCCGACATCCAATAATAAGAACCCGCTGCCATCAAGTGTTGGCAACGTCGGAGCAAGTGCTGGTCTGTCAATGCCATCAATTCTGCCTACGATAAACAGGCCTGCTGTCATGAGTGCCCCAGTATTTCCAGCTGAAATACAGGCATCTGCTCTTCCTTCTGAAACTTCCTGCGCCATTTTCACCATAGAAGAATCCTTTTTACGTCTCACTGCACGCACTGGTTCATCCGTTGGTTCAATGACTTCTTTTGCATCTAAGATCGTGATGCGTTCATGATTTGTTATGTATGATTTGATCTTGCTTTCATCGCCGACTAGTGTAATCTCGATATCTGAAAATGCTTCTAAGCTTTTTTGCACACCGTCAATAATGGCTTTAGGGGCATGATCTCCCCCCATTGCATCGACTGCAATTCTCATGTTATGTGCCACCTTTTACTTTTGTTTTGAGCGATACATGACGAAATCGCCTGAGAAGACAACTTCCTCACCTACATAGCTGTTTACTTCAACTACGGTTCTGCCTTTTTCTTTATCATGTGAGGCAACTTTGGCTTTTGAGACGACTCTTTCGCCTTGTTTGACCTGCCTTGTAAACTTAATATTTGCTTTTGCTGTCAAAGCCAGTTCATCGTCGATGACGGCTACTGCCAGCGAATTTGCCTGGGCAAAAAGATGATGTCCCCTGGCAATTTGGTTACGGCTGAATACATGCTCTTTTCTTACTTCAAAAATGGAAATCGCTTGATCATCAAGCTCTACATCAATCATTTCTCCAATAACTTCATCCAGCGGAAGAGACTTCACTTCATCCTCTAATGTCTTTTCGGCCACGTGTTTAATTCGTTCGCGTAATTCAGGGATTGACAGCTCCAAACGGTCCAGACGAACTGTTTGAATGCTTACACCGAACTTACTTGCCAATTCTTCATCAGTAATGAACGGAGTCGAGCTGATCGTTTGCTGGAGAAGCCTTTGTCGTTCTTTTTTATTTAGTTTCATATGCAGACACCATCCGTACATTTATGACTAGGTACTAATAGTAGTATATAATCTCATAGATGATAAATCAATCCTTGTTTCAAAAAGACAAGAAAATTCCTCCAGCACTTGATCAGCTCAATTTATCTCCGCCAAGCACACCGCTGTCTACGAGTGTTTGCCTAAGTTCTTTGTATTCAGGGTCTGTCCAAAAGGCTTCAGACTGCACGAGCTCTGCCGCATCTTTTCTAGCGGTTTCAAGCGCTCTATAGTCATGAACCATGTCTGCCACTTTAAATTCAGGCATTCCGCTTTGTTTTTTGCCAAAGAAGTCGCCAGGGCCTCTTAGTTCTAAGTCCTTTTCAGACAGTTCAAAGCCATCCGTTGTTTCAGACATGATCCGCATGCGCTCTTTACCGGTCTCTGATTTAGGGTCCGCCATTAAAATACAAAAAGATTGATGCTCTCCGCGTCCGACTCGGCCTCTTAACTGATGAAGCTGTGACAGTCCAAAACGGTCCGCATCATAAATGACCATGATGGTCGCATTTGGCACGTTGACTCCAACTTCAACAACTGTCGTTGACACAAGGATTTGCACTTCATTGGAAGTGAAATCTCTCATCACTTGATCTTTTTCATCACTTGCAAGTTTCCCGTGCATTAAGCCGATCGACCATTTTCCGCGATACGCCTCTGTCAGCATGCTGTGAACATCAATCGCATTTTGGACATCCAGTTTGTCTGATTCTTCTATAAGTGGACAAATAATATACGCTTGTCTGCCTTTTCTCAGCTCTTTATCAACAAAAGCAAGAATCCGCTCAAGCATGTCATGCTTCACCCAATACGTTTCAATCTGCTTTCGGCCGGCTGGTAGCTCATCAATGACAGAAACGTCCATTTCTCCAAATACTGTGATGGCAAGCGTTCTTGGAATCGGCGTTGCGGTCATAAACAAAACATCTGGGTCCTGCCCTTTGCTTCGCAGTTTTTTCCGCTGTTCCACGCCGAACCTGTGCTGTTCATCTGTAATAACAAGACCAAGCTGCTGAAATTCCACTTCGTCCTGGATAAGGGCATGCGTGCCGACTAAAATATCAATATCTCCCTCTTTCAGACGTTCAAGCAGTTCTCTGCGGCGCTTTCCTTTCACTGAACTCGTCAAAAGAGCAATATTTAGCCCCCATTTTTCAAATAGCTGATACAGTGAATCGGCATGCTGTTCAGCCAAGATTTCAGTTGGCACCATCAGCGCACCTTGAAAGCCGGATAAATGAGCGGCATAAAGGGCAATTGCCGCTACAGCTGTTTTCCCCGATCCAACATCCCCTTGAAGAAGCCGGTTCATTCGGTACGGGGATGCCATATCTGACATAATTTCATCCAGCACTCTTGATTGTGCTTTTGTCAGTGGGAACGGCAGGCTATGAACAAACTCAAAGACCGCCTCTTTTGAGAACGGATGCTGGATGCCTGATGTTTTTTCTCGTTCTTTTTTTCTGATCGCCTGCATCTTCAGCTGAAAGATGAGAAATTCCTCGTACACGAAGCGTCGTCTTGCTTGCTTGAGCGAGTCTCTCGTTTCAGGGAGATGAATGGTTTTTAGTGCTTCTTGATAAGACATGAGTTTATAAGCAGCTACAAGCTGCTTTGGCAGTGGATCTTCTGCATGGTCTACATAGAGTGACAACGCTTGTTTCACAAAACGCCTCATCATCTTCACGGTTACATTTTCTTTGACCGAATAAACAGGTTCTATACTGCCATCTTGTTCGTGTGTTCCTTTTTTAAATTCCTGAACCATAATGGATTGCCGGTTTTTATCCCACTTCCCTGTGACGGATACCGTATCGCCTAAAACAAGACTTCGTTTTAAATAAGGGCGATTGAAGCATATGGCTGTAATCAAAAAACGACCGACAAGCAGCCTGAATGTCAGCCTGCTTCGTTTTTTTCCATAATAGGTGAGAACGGGCTCACTGTGCACTTTTCCTTCAACTGTGACACGTTCGTCATGCCTGACTTCTTCTAAGTTGCGAAGCTCATAGTCGTCATATCGATAAGGGAAGTAGCCGAGTAAATCGGCTACTGTGTAGATTCCAAGTTCATTTAGTGTTTTTTCTGTTTCTTCTCCAATCCCTTTCAAGGCAGAGATCTTATCTTGCAGTTTCTGTATCACGAGATGAGGTCACACCTCCGAAAATCTTCTTTTCAAGCTCCCTTGCTGTCGGTGTTGCAGCAAGTCCGCCTTGTGCAGTCTCACGAAGAGCGGTTGGCATCGTTTGACCAATTTTGTACATCGCATCAATGACTTCATCACAAGGGATGCGGCTTGTAATGCCGGCAAGTGCCATATCTGCTGCAATCATCGCATTAGAAGCGCCCATTGCGTTTCGTTTCACACATGGCACTTCCACAAGTCCTGCGACTGGATCGCAAACAAGACCTAGCATATTTTTTAGGGTGATGGCCATGGCTTCAGCGGATTGCTGCGGCGTACCGCCTGCCATTTCTACAATGGCTGCTGCTGCCATACCTGATGCAGATCCTACTTCTGCCTGACAGCCGCCTGCTGCACCAGAGATACTTGCGTTATTGGCGACAACAAAACCAAATGCACCAGATGTAAATAGGAATCTGACCATTTGTTCCTTTGTTGGCTTTAATGTTTCTTTCACCGCAAAGAGCGTTCCTGGCACAACACCTGCTGAGCCAGCTGTAGGCGTTGCACAGATCGTTCCCATTGCTGCGTTCACTTCATTTGTTGCCACTGCCTTACTGACAGCATCTAAAATGGTATGACCAGACAATGTTTTGCCTGATGCGATATATGCTTGAAGTTTCACCGCATCCCCGCCTGTTAAACCAGATAATGATTTCACACCTTTCAGTCCGTTTTCAACGGCCTGTTCCATCACTTCTAGGTTGCGGTACATCTGCGAGAAAATGTCTTCACGTGACTTCCCTGTCACTTCCATTTCTTGAGTAATCATAATTTCTGAAATGGAGGTATTCCGTTCTTCTGTTAGCTGCACGAGTTCTTTGACGTTTTTAAACATCATACATAACCTCCTTGTTGTTACTCTGCAATTTGTGTGACTTGAATAATGTTTGGCAGCGTCTCAAGCTCTGTTAAAACCGCTGGATCAATATTCTGATCCACTTCAATCGTCATGAGTGCTTCTTGTCCGACCTCTTTACGTGCCACTTCCATATGACCAATGTTGATGGCGAATTTCGCTAGCACATTGGCAACTGCTGCAATCGTCCCGTAACGGTCGTTATGAACCACAAGAATGGCCGGATGATTCCCTGAGAGTCTCAGTTCAAAGCCATTTAATTCTGTGATTTCAATTTTACCTCCGCCAATGGAAATCCCGATTAATTCAAGGCTTCCATTCGCATCTGAAATTTCTACTTTTGCTGTATTTGGATGCGCTGGAACCGCATCTTCTTCTTTAAACTCAATGTCGATTTCTTTGCTTTTTGCAATATCGATCGCTGTTTTAATTCGTTCATCAAATGTATCAAAGTCAAGAACACCGCCGATAATGGCTACATCTGTCCCGTGTCCTTTATACGTATCTTTAAAAGAGCCATAAAACGATACAGTAATTCGTTTCGGTTCTCTTCCGAACAAGCTGCGAGCCACTCTTCCAATACGAGCCGCACCCGCCGTGTGCGAACTTGATGGACCAATCATGACGGGTCCAATAATATCAAACACACTTCTAAATTTCATAGGTCTTCCCCTCTCATCACCAATCACAGATTGGTTTGTTACTCCCTTTAGACTAATGGATTCATTCGATTCCCGCAACTCATTTGACGAATGAACACATAGTAAAAAAATGCAAAAGAAGAAGAAGGGCTTCATGTGCCCTTCTTTCTTTATTCAACAGCCAAAATATATGAATAAAGCGGCTGTTTTCCATCGTGGACTTCAACTTCTACATCTTCAAATGTTTCTTCAATATATGCTTCTAAAGCTTCCATCTCATCAGATGATGCATCTTCCCCTTTGATGATTGTGACAATCTCATCATCTTCTGTCACCATTTGGGTCAAAAGCTCTTTTGCTGCATCTAATTGATTTTTAGCTGTTAAGGTGATTTTTCCATTGTATAGGCCCATATAATCGCCTTTGGCAATGTCGATCCCATCAATTTGAGTATCTCTCACTGCAAAGGTAATTTGGCCGCTTTTCACATGATCAATCGCTTCTAACATCGCTGCTTCATTGTCTTCATTTGAAGCTGCTTCATTTAGAGAAAGAAGTGCCGACATTCCTTGAGGAACGGTCTTTGTCGGAATAACAACGACCTCACGACTTGAGACAGTTGCCGCCTGTTTAGCTGCCATGACAATATTAGAATTATTAGGTAAAATAAAGACGGTTTCGGCATGAATGCTATCAATTGCTTTGACAATGTCTTCTGTGCTCGGATTCATTGTCTGTCCGCCTTCAATGACGACGGATGCTCCGATACTTTTAAACAAGTCAGCAATCCCTTCTCCCATTGCGACACTCACTACTCCAAAACGCTGTTTTTCAGCAGCTGTTGCTTTTGG
Organism: Bacillus sp. 22483; assembly: GCF_052044605.1. NCBI lineage: Bacteria > Bacillati > Bacillota > Bacilli > Caryophanales > Bacillaceae > Bacillus > Bacillus sp. 22483. The sequence goes on from NZ_JBQENU010000002.1 coordinate 187,885, forward strand.
TGCAGCAGGCGAGTGATCTTTTTCTTCATTGACGATCGAGCTATGCTGCTCTCTCATGTTTTCAATTTTCATATTAATTAAGCTGCCGTAGCGCTGTGCATATGATAAGACATCTCCTGGCTGCTCTGCATGAATATGAACTTTTGCAAGCGTATCATCAGATACCACAAGAAGTGAATCTCCGAATTCGCTTAATTCTTCTCTGAAGGCATTTTCGTCAAAGGACTGTTTGTCTTCTTCGAATTTCACCATAAATTCTGTACAATAGCCAAATTCAATATCTTCTGTGTTCATATGGCTTTGTGCACTTTTATGATGCTCTGCACTCACTAATTCTTTTAATGTTGGCAAAGAGGCCGTTTTAGGAGGAAGCTCTTCTCCTCTTAATGAAGCAAGGAAACCTTCATATACACAAAGAAGTCCTTTACCGCCGCTATCTACAACGCCGACTTCTTTTAAAACAGGAAGGAGATCTGGTGTGCGGTCTAGTGATGCTCTTGCTTCCTCAATCGTTAATTCAAGCACACGATCGATTTGGTCTTCTGTTGCTGAAACAGCAACCGCTTTCTTTGCTGCGTCTTTTGCAACCGTTAAGATGGTTCCTTCAATCGGTTTCATGACGGCTTTATATGCTGTATCAACACCAGCCTGCAAGGCAAGCGCAAATTCTTTTGCGTCAATTGTTTCTTTTTGTTCTATATTTTTGCTGAAACCTCTGAAGAGCTGAGACAGGATCACACCTGAGTTTCCTCTTGCCCCCATTAACAGCCCTTTCGACAGAGCCACCCCGACCTTACCAATGTGATCGGTATTTGTTTCTTCAACTGCTTTTGCCCCTGAAGTCATTGACAAATTCATATTTGTCCCCGTGTCTCCGTCTGGCACTGGAAAAACATTTAACGCATCAACAATTTGTGCGTTTTGAGAAAGATGGTGAGCACCTGCAAGAATCATTTTTGCAAATGAGCGGCCACCCAGATTTCTAATAGACAATATATTTCCTCCTTACTACGGGTTCGTAACTTTTACTCCTTGTACATAAATGTTGACTGAGTCAACTGAAAGTCCAATCGTGTGATGAATCGTATATTTGACTTTCGTTTGAACATTATGTGCGACTTCTGATATTTTTGTACCGTAGCTGACGATGATGTACATATCAATATGAATGCGATCTTCTTTTTGACGCACAAGAACACCCCGGCTGAAGTTCTCTTTGCGGAGAATATCCGTCAAGCCGTCCTTTATTTGATTTTTGGACGCCATGCCAACAATACCATAGCAATCGATCGCAGCGCCTCCTGCCACCATTGCAATGACTTCATTTGATATATCAATTTGTCCGTATTTCGTTCTAAGTTCAATGGACACATTGGTTCCCCCTTTTTGAGAAATTGCCCTGAGTTATCACTATTTTACTATAAGACCCTTCTTTTTAAAAGAAATCATTCAATCCGACCCAATCTACTTATACTATAGCCTTGATTTTTTATCAAGATGTCAAGGTATTTTTCTTGAAAGAGGAGTAAACAATCCTTGCAAACCCCTTGAAGCTGTGGTAAATTATTAAAGTATCTTGAGGCATCTCTAAGTACGTATATGAAGAATATGATGATGTTTTCGCAGTTAGGAGGGAAACAAATGGCACGTAAATGCGTTATCACAGGCAGAAAAACAAAAGCTGGGAACAACCGTTCTCACGCAATGAACTCTACAAAACGTACATGGGGCGCGAACCTTCAAAAAGTTCGTATTCTAGTGGACGGTAAGCCTAAAAGAGTATATGTATCAGCTCGAGCTTTGAAATCTGGTAAAGTTGAGCGTGTATAAGCAAGAGTAAACGCCTGCTACATTTAACTGTAGCAGGCGTTTTTATGTGGAAATAAAGGAGATTACTCATTAATCTTTCTTAAATGAACCAAGCATCGCACGGACAATGCCGCCAAGAAATCTAGGCAGTTTGATTGTATAAAATTTCATTTTGTCCCCCTCCTAAAAGTACCGCTTGCAGCACAATTGAGCTTAATCAGCCATCCACATTGATAGGTTGGTCAATCTTTGCTTCTTACCATTATTAATATGCCTTCATGAAAAGAAAAAGTACCATTTGAGTGGATGAGTTCGTTACTAATACATAGTGTGGAACCAGGCTCAATATGACAATTTTTCAGAGGATATTTGAAACCTTTTAATGTCAGCTTTTCAACCGATGTACCGAAGGGCAAAAACGACACATATTTTTTATCCGGGTCTTGTTTGATTTCGTATGTACCAGGTCCAAACATTTGAATAATATTTTGTTTATCTACAAGGGTCATGCTCTGTTTGTGCTGAATGCCTTTGTAAAGGAGATGGATATTCCCAAGAAAATGATCTGCTCTTCCGCCTGTGATGCCGTAAATTTGAATATGTGCTGGATTCTGACGCAAAGACCAGTTCAGCGCAAGTTCTAAATCCGTTTCATCTTTCTCTGCCTGAAATAGAGCGAGTGCAGGCAATTTCTTTTTCAGTTCATGAAGCTCCTCTTCTGTCACACTATCAAAATCACCAAATGCTCTGTCAGGTACAATGCCATGCTCTAGTAAGAAAAGGGTTCCCCGATCTACGCCGACCCAGAGAATGTCCTCCTCAGATGCTTCATGATTAAGCGGCGGGATGTATGCAAAAGGACCGCCGGCTACGATATGTATGTGCATGATTACGCTCCTCTCCATTGAAAAAGAACCAAAGATCACAATGACTTTGGTTCTTTTTCTTATGCTTCTCGAATGGCCTGAATGGCCGCCGCGCGGTCGTCTTTCCCATATACCGCTGAGCCGGCAACCAGTAGATTAGCGCCTGCTTCTTTGCAGCTCTTTGCTGTCTCTACATTGACACCGCCATCTATTTCAATGAGTAAATCGGTTAAGCCCTTTTGTTCACTAAGTGTCTTTACTTCTTTTACCTTTGAGAGAACAGAAGGAATAAACGCCTGTCCGCCAAAACCAGGGTTCACCGTCATGAATAAGACTAGGTCAACATCCTCTAATACATGCGCGATTTGAGAAACGGGTGTGTGCGGGTTCAAAACGACCCCTGCTTTGACACCTTGTTCTTTTATATGCTGAATCGTGCGATGTAAGTGTGGACACGCCTCGACATGAACAGAAATAATATCAGCGCCCGCTTTTGCAAATGCAGGGATATACTGGTCTGGCTGCTCAATCATTAAGTGAACATCGAGCGGCAGCTTTGTATGCGGCCTGATCGCCTCCACTACATTTGGTCCAAATGTCATATTCGGTACAAAATGACCGTCCATCACATCAATATGAATATAATCCGCACCACCTTGTTCCACATCACGGATATCTTTCTCCAGATTGGCAAAATCGGCTGATAAAATGGATGGGGCAATATAAACCATGATTTAGTACCTCGGCTTTCTATCTTTAATTTCAGTTAAAAACTCTAAATAATGCTGATAGCGATACTCTCTGATGCGATCGTGTTCTACTGCCTCTTTTACCGCACATCCAGGTTCTTTTACGTGCAAACAGCCTCTAAATTTACATTCTGCACTCTTCTCTCTGATTTCTAAGAAATAGAGCCCTAAATCTTCCACTTCGATGCCTGTAAATTCAAGTGAGCTAAATCCTGGTGTATCAGCAATGAGCCCTTCAGCCGTTCGAATGAGTTCCACATGTCTTGTTGTATGTTTCCCCCTGCCAAGATGGGAGGAAATATCATTTGTTTTCAGTGCTAAATCAGGACTCATCGCATTTAAGAGCGAAGACTTCCCTACACCTGATTGACCTGCAAATACAGTAATTTTGTGATGGAAATGCGGGGTCAGTTTTTCAATTCCATCCCCTTCGATCGTCGATGTTAAATGAACGTCGTATCCAATTTGGCGATAGTCTTCTGCATAGGCTTGAATCGTTTCTCGCTCTTGGTCTGTTTTCAGCAAGTCCATTTTTGTGATGCAGATAATCGGTTCAATCTGGCTCTCTTCAACAAGCACTAGGAATCTGTCTAAAAGCGATGTACTAAAAGTCGGCTCTGCTGCTGAGAAAACGAGCACCGCTTGATCAACGTTGCTAATAGGCGGCCGAATCAGCTCATTTGTCCGCTCTTTTACTTCCAGCAAATAGCCTTCCTTATCGTTATCTGCTTGATAGACGACATAATCTCCAACAAGAGGGGTTATTTTGTTTTTACGAAAAATCCCTCTCGCTCTACACTGAATTACTTTGCCACTTTCTAGAGACTCATCTAGCACATAATAAAATCCGCTTAATGCTTTAATAATTTTGCCCTCAGGCATAAAGTCCCTCCTTTATTCATCATCAGGGTATTCAATCGTTTTGGAGCTCACTACTTTATCATCCACTGTCACCTGATAGTATCCTTTTTGACCAGGTTCTATCTTAAATTTAATCGTTCGCTCAGTGGGCGCAGTGATTTTAAAGGTTTCATATAAATCAGAAATGCTATGTTCTGCGTCATCAATAGATATTTGAACATTCATTTCTTGTCCTTCTGTTTCTGGTTCATACGGGATCGCAATCTTTTCAGTCACCGTTTTGGCCGGTTTCTCTTTTGGTCCAAGAGAGAACGTAATTTTAACCGTATCACCAGGTTTAACAGCTGTCCCCGCTCCCGGTTCCTGCTTCATGACCTCACCTTTCGGCACATCGTCAGAATATGCTTCTTTTTCATCTAGCTTTAGTCCATTATCCTCTAGATAATTTGATGCGGCCTGTTTACTATACGTCGTTAAATCCCGTAAGGTAATATCGGCAGGGCCTATACTGACGGTCAATGTGACTTCTTCATCTGCTGCGACAAGTTCTGTATTCGCGGAAGGTTTCTGTTCCATGACAATGCCTGATTCTGTGTCATTATCATTCACTTCCTCCACAACAACCTGTTTAAACCCTTTTTTCTCTAATCGTTCTTTTGCTTTCTCGACCTTTTCACCTGTTACATCAGGTAATTCGGTTTTTTCTTTACCTGTACTTTGATAAAGCTGAATTTCTGTCCCTTCTTTTACCTTTGTTCCGATTTTCGGGTCTGTTTTGACAACCAGCCCTTTTTCAATCTTCTCGTCGGCAATATCAATGGGTTCAGAAGCGACGGTAAATCCGGCTTTCTTCAAGGTATCTTCCGCTTTTTCAACCGTCATGCCAGAAACATCGGTCACCTCTACATCCTTTGGAAAGAGTAATCCTGGGAAGACCGTGATCGCTAAAATGGTCGCAGCCGTCAAAACAAATAAGATCGATGCTACAATCCACGGCCATTTTTTCCGTTTTTTCTTCGGCTTTTGTTTCTCTTTTTTCTTTGGTTTTTGAACCGAGTGGACGGCTGTTTTTTCATTGTCTTGATCGACTTGATGATCTTTTATAATAGGAATGGCTTTTGTTGCTTCATGATCTTCTTCAATGACAAAGCGCTTTTCTTTTAGTCTTGCAGGGTCAAAAGCCGTTTTTAAGTCTTTTTGCATTTCAGATGCATCTTCGTATCGATAGAATGGATCTTTGGCCATCGCTTTTAAAATGATGTTCTCCACGCTTTGTGGTACAGAAGGATTCCACCTTCTCACAGATGGCGGCTCTGATTGCAAATGCTTCAGTGCGACACTGACAGCGGATTCTCCTTCAAATGGCATGCGTCCTGAAATCAGCTCATAAAGAACAATACCTAGTGAATAAATGTCTGACTTTTTCGTTGCAAGACCGCCGCGCGCTTGCTCTGGGGACAAATAATGCACGGAGCCAAGAACAGAATTCGTATGGGTAATGGTCGCTGAGCTAAGTGCCATGGCAATGCCAAAATCAGTGACTTTGATATTCCCCAAGTTGTCTATTAATATATTGTGAGGCTTAATGTCTCGATGGACGAGCTGTTTCGCATGGGCTTCTTCCATCGCCGCAACGACTTGCTCCATAATGCGAACGGCTTCTTTTGGATGAAGCGGTCCATTGGCGTGTATGTATTCTTTCAACGTCATCCCTTCGACATATTCCATGACAATATAATAAATGTCATCTTCTTCTCCTACATCATAGATACTGACAATATTCGGATGATCTAAGCTGGCTGCTGATTGCGCTTCTCTCCGGAACCGTCTAATAAAATCATCATCGCTTGCAAAGTCAAACCGTAAAATTTTAATCGCCACTTCGCGATCTAAAATCATATCCTCCGCCAAATAAACGTTGGCCATTCCGCCTCCGCCTATGGCGCGAAGAATTTGATAACGGCCGCTGATCCTTTTTCCGATCAACACTTGCTGTCACCCTCCTCTGTTTGGGAGGAGATTTCTAACAGTACTGCTGTAATGTTATCTTCACCGCCGTTGTCATTCGCTGTTTGAACTAACTCTGTTACTTTTTCATCTGGTGCGGTTGTTTGCGATAAAATCTGAATCAAATGTTCTTCTTCTACTTTATTCGATAATCCGTCTGAGCAAAGCAAAATTTGATCTCCTGGATCCACTTCAAAAGTTCGTGCATCAATTTGAACGTGTTTATCTGTTCCTAACGCTTTGGTCAGCACATTTTTTCTTGGATGATATTCTGCATCCGCTTTTGAAATTTCTCCTGTTTTCACTAACTCATTCACTAGTGAGTGATCATCTGTTAATTGGGTTAGCGCGCCTTCTCTTAGCAAATAGCAGCGGCTGTCACCAATATGGGCTATTGTGACCGTTTGCAAATGAACGAGCGCACAAACGATGGTCGTCCCCATTCCTTGGCACTCCTCATTGTTTTTCGCATGTTCGTATACTTGGTCATTAATGTCGCTAATTTTTGAGATTAACCAATTTTCTTGATCGGCTGGTTTATTTGGAATTGAAGATGTTTCCTGCCAGTATTCTTTTAAAGAAGAAACTGCCATCTTGCTGGCTACATCACCAGCAAGATGACCTCCCATTCCATCTGCTACAACAGCTAGAAGTGTGTCTTCTTTTGCTTCAAAAATACCTGCATCATCTTCATTATGCTGACGGACTTTTCCTGTATCGGTTTGAAAGGCTGCCCTTATCAACATTCGTCACCTCGTCTCTTCCTGACGCTCCTTCGCTCTTAGCTGACCGCAAGCAGCATCAATATCATGGCCTTGCTCTCGTCTAATCGTTACGTTTACGCCTCGTTCTTTCAGCGTTTTTTCAAATAGGAAGATTTGTTCTCTTGGTGTTCTCACGTAATCTCTTTCTGGTACATAGTTCACCGGGATGAGGTTTACATGGCATTTGATTCCTTTTAATAAATCAGCAAGTTCTTCTGCATGATGGACTTGATCATTGACTCCGCCAAACAGACCGTATTCAAAGCTCACGCGTCTGCCTGTTTTTTGAATGTAGTATTCAATAGCTTCCATTAATTTTGGCAGCTTGTATGCCTTATTGATCGGCATGAGGCGGCTTCGAATGTCAGTATTTGGTGCGTGCAGGGAGACAGCAAAGTTGATTTGCATTTGCTCATCAGCAAATTGATAAATCTTTGGAATGATCCCGCTCGTCGAAACGGTAATATGACGTGCTCCAATATTTAAGCCGTTATCATGGTTAATGATTTTAAGGAATGCAAGCATTTCATCAAAGTTATCAAACGGTTCGCCAATTCCCATGATGACAACTGAGCTGACGCGTTCATCTGTTTCATCAAGCGCCTGTTGTACTTTCAATACTTGGGCCACAATTTCTCCCGCCTCAAGGTTACGTTTCAAACCGCCAAGTGTAGATGCACAGAATGTACAACCAATCCGGCAGCCAACCTGTGTTGTGACGCAGACAGAGTTGCCGTATTCGTGGCGCATTAGTACGGTTTCAATGGTATAGCCATCGTGTAATTCAAATAAAAACTTAATCGTTCCATCTTGAGAAGTTTGTTTGATCACTGTTTTTAAAGTCGTGATGGCGAATTGATCTTTTAATTTTTCTCTTAATTCCTTTGATAGGTTAGACATTTCATCAAAGGATGTGACGCGTTTTTCATAAAGCCACTCGAAAATTTGTGTTGCACGGAAAGGCTTTTCGCCTTGTTCCTTTAACCAGTCTTTGATTTCATTTAGCTCAAATGAGTAAATCGACGGCATGTCTGTTTTCAGTTCTTTTCTTACTTTTTGTTTTTGTTCTGTCATTTTTTATCCCTTCTTTCTCATGCTGCAAATAAAGAAACCATCTGTTCCGAAATAATGAGGAAGTATTTGTACACTTCCGTTTTGAACAAACGGAGCAACCTGCTCAGGCAGCCGTTCATTAAGAGATAGATCGGGTTCGAAGTCTTGGTGTTCTTGTAAAAACGCATGAATCACTTGTTGATTTTCTGTTGGATCCATTGTACATGTACTGTATACAAGGGTTCCGCCTGGCTTTAGCAGCTGGGCTGTTTCATGCAAGATCGATTGCTGAATTGTCGCAAGTCTTGCTGAGTCTTCCGAGGACTTTGTATATTTCATATCTGGTTTTCGTCTGATGACGCCAAAACCTGAACATGGTGCATCAATGAGAATACGGTCAAACGAAGCATCATCATAATGGTCGTATGCTTTTCTTGCATCAAGTGCTTTTGCCTCAATATGCGTTAAGTTTAGACGCTTTGCCGCCTGTTTGATCAGTTTTACTTTGTGCTCATGTAAATCAAGAGACACAACGTTCCCCTCATCGTTCATTCGCTCTGCAATATGTGTTGATTTACCACCAGGGGCGGCACAGGCATCAAGCACCATTTCTCCCGGCTGAGGGTCCAGCGCTCTTGCGACAAGCATGGAGCTTTCATCTTGGATCGTGACAAAGCCCTCTTGAAAGAAAGGAGTGGATACGATAGATCCTTTCATGAGTTTGAGTGCATCCTCAGAGAGGTCGCCGAGCTCTGTCTCAATTCCTGCATCCATGAGTTCTTGCTGCAGTGCAGTGCGGTTTTTTTTCATTTGATTGACACGCAATGTCTGCTTTGGCGGGACTAAATGAATACGGCACATGCTTTCTGCTGCTTCAAAACCGTACGCCTCCACCCATTCTTGTACGAGCCATAATGGATGGCTTGTCTCAACCGAGAGCCTTTTTACCGGATCTTTGATCGCATCAAATGATGGCACGCCTTCTCTTTGCACAGAACGAAGAACGCCGTTGACTAGTGAAGAAATGCCTTTATGTCCGCGCTTTTTCGTTAGCTCCACTGCTTCATGGATGGCTGCACGATCTGGAATTTTTTCAAGGTAAACCATCTGATAAAGAGACATCCGCAAAAGCTGCATCACCCATGGAGCCACTTTTTGCGGTTTTTTCACAAAGGGTGTGAGCATATAATCAAGTGCCAGCTTGTTTTGCAGTGTACCGTATACAAGTTCTGTTAATAGCGGTTTGTCTTGATCGGAAAGTTCTTTCTCTTTCATCACTGACTGCAAAAGCAAGTTACTGTAGGCTTGATTTTGTTCGAGTTTGATTAAAGCGTCCAGCGCTATTTCTCTCACATTACTTTTCTTCATTGATTAACCCTAATTTCTGTCCAATTTCGATATTTGCGCCTCTTAAGAAGTCTTCACCGCTCATTTTTTTCTTTCCAGCGGGCTGTACACTCGTTAATAAAAGGCCTTGCTGATTTCCTGTTCCAACGACTGGTCCTTCTTTTTGAAGCTCAATCACTTTCCCAGGTTCTTCTGGTGCTTGAAGCGGAACTTTTTTCGCTTCCCATACTTTTAAGTTAGCACCGCTCCATTCAGTATAGGCAACTGGCCATGGATTTAAGCCGCGAACTTGGTTGTAAAGCTCTTCTCCTGGCTTGGTCCAGTCTAATCTTTCCTGCTCCCGCTTAATATTTGGTGCATACGTTGCTGCCTCTTCATTTTGCGGAATTGGCGAGATAGACCTGCTTAACACATTTGGAACTGTGTCTTTTAATAAGGCCGCACCAGCCACACTTAATTTATCATGCAGTGTTCCGACGTTGTCTAATTCATCAATTTCTACTTCTACTTTGCTAATCATGTCACCTGCATCAAGCTTTTCTACCATATACATGATCGTCACGCCTGTTTTCTTTTTGCCTTGCAGGATCGCATAATGGATCGGTGCACCGCCTCTTAATTCTGGCAGCAGTGAGGCATGAACGTTGATACAGCCAAATTCAGGTTCATCAAGTAATCTTTTTGGCAAAATTTGTCCGAACGCTGCTGTTACGATCAAATCTGGCTTTAAGGCAAGCACTTTATCAATTTCTTCATCAAGACGTACCTTTTCAGGCTGTAAAACTGGAATGCTGTGTTTTAAGGCTTCTACTTTTACAGGAGGCGGCGTCAGTACTCGTTTTCTGCCTTTCGGGCGATCTGGCTGTGTGACGACCCCGACAACTTCATATCCTTCTGTGATAAGTGTTTGCAGCACAGGTACTGAGAAATCAGGGGTTCCCATAAATACGATACGTGCCATTTTCTTCACCCTTCCATTTCCGCAAGTTCTTTTTCTGTATAGGTTTGAATGATTTTCGACGTGAATAATACACCGTCTAAGTGATCAATTTCATGCAATAAAGCTCTTGCTAAAAATCCTTCTGCTTCTATTGTAAATGGTTTGCCTTTCTTATCAAAGGCTTTCACCTTCACATAATTTGGTCTTTCAACCGTTCCGTACAAAGATGGAAAGCTCAGGCAGCCTTCAATGTCTGTCTGGCTCCCTTCCACTTCAAGAATCTCAGGATTAACTAAGTCAATCCTCCCAGAATCTTCTCCGATATCGACCACGGCGATTCTTTTTGAGATGCCGATTTGTGGTGCGGCTAGGCCGACTCCATCTAGTTCAAGCATTGTATCATACATATCATCCAGCAGTTTTTTCAGTTTTTTATCGAATGTATCAACAAGCTCTGTTTGTTGTTCAAGCACGTCTGCAGGATGTAAGACTATCGGTTTGATTGCCACGAAAAGACCTCCGTTTTACATCATCATATATGGATTCATATCGATTGATATCATCAACTGTTTTTGTTCCATTTCTTTTTGATAATGATCTTGTATTTTTCGTAATAAACTTGCCAGTTCATTTTCCCTTTTGTATTTTATCACGCATTGATATCGATATCTATCTTTGATCTTAGCGATCGGAGAAGCAGCAGGACCGAGAATCCTTGTATTCGGTGCACAATTCATTTTCAAGAACTGAACAATTTTGTCTGTGACATGCGCTGCCTTCGTCACTTCTTCATGTGATACAGTCACCATCGCCAAAAAATAAAATGGCGGATAGGACTGATGACGACGGTGCAACATCTCTTGCTCATAAAAGGCTTCATAATCATGCTGTTTGGTTAATTCAATACTATAATGCGAAGGTGTATATGATTGAATAATGACTGACCCCGCTTTTTCATGACGTCCCGCACGTCCGCTTACTTGCGTGAGAAGCTGAAACGTTTTTTCACTTGAACGAAAATCAGGGATGTGAAGAGACGTATCCGCACTAAGGACACCGACAAGTGTAACATCTGGGAAGTCTAAGCCTTTTGCAATCATTTGCGTCCCAAGCAGTATATCCGCTTCTTTGTTGCCAAAGGACGTGAGAAGCTTTTCGTGCGCGCCTTTCCGAGAGGTTGTATCTACATCCATTCGGATGACCCTTGCTTCTGGCAATACCTTCGTCAGCTCTTCTTCCACACGCTGCGTGCCTGTACCAAAATAGCGAATATGCTCACTATGGCATTCTGGGCATTCTGCAGGTACAGGAGCTTCGTGACCGCAGTAATGGCACTTCAGCCGTTTTTGAAAGCGGTGATAAGTGAGAGAAATCTCACAATGTGGACATTGTTCCACATATCCGCAATCACGGCACATCACAAAGGATGAATAGCCTCTTTTATTGAGAAATAAAACCGCCTGCTCTTTCCTTTCAAGTACTTCTTTTAACCTGAGCATTAATTCTTCTGAGAACATGGAGCGGTTGCCGTTTCTTAATTCTTCTCTCATATCAATTAACGAAACGTGCGGCAGCTGCTGCTGATTGACGCGCCGTTTGAGCGTCAGCAGTGTATACACACCCTTTTTCGCACGCGCATATGACTCAAGTGAAGGCGTTGCACTGCCCAATACAACCGGACATTGGTGCCGCCCTGCTCGTTCAATGGCCACATCTTTCGCATGATACCGAGGCATTTCTTCTTGTTTATATGACGATTCGTGTTCTTCATCTATAATGATCATTCCTAGATTTTCAAACGGGGCGAAAACAGCCGATCTTGCGCCAACGACAAGCTTGACTTCCTTGCGGTGGATTTTCCGCCATTCATCGTATTTTTCCCCAGTCGATAAGCCGCTATGAAGAACAGCCACATTGGACCCGAAGCGCTCTTTAAAACGCTGGACCATTTGAGGCGTTAATGAAATTTCAGGAACTAGGACGATCGCTTCTTTTCCCTTTTGGAGGACATGATCAATCGTCTGTAAATAAATTTCGGTTTTACCGCTTCCTGTGACTCCGTGCAGTAAAAACGTTTCATGTTTGTCATCGCTCACTGCTTGATGAATGGGTTTTGCCGCTTCTGCTTGCTCTGCTGTGAGATCAAGAGGAGTAGACGGTGTAAACTCCCTATCCCGATAAGGATCTCGATAAATCTCTTCATAGCTTTCTGTTAACAGACCTTCTTGAATCAAGGCTTTTATCGTTTGAGAACTAGCACCTGTTTGTTGCTGCAAATCTTTTGCTAAAAACGTCGTTTCATTCGCTTGAAATAAAAAGGTAAGCAGCGCCTTCTGTTTCACCGCATTTTTCTTTAACTGTTCCTGCTTTTCTTCAAGTTTTTCTTTCGTAACTGCTATCTGAAGTGTCCGCACCTTTTTCTTTCCGGATTTTTGTGAGACGTGATATCTGACTTCTAGATGGCCTTTTTGGACATGCTTTTGAATAGGCTTCAGCTGTTCAGGCGGAATGTCAGCGTAAAGGATGCTCTCTTGCTGACCGAAAAGCTCTTTCAATGACTGCGGAAGTTCCTCAGCTGATAACACCTGAATTTCTTTTTCATATTTGGCTTTCATCGCTGCTGGGAGCATCGATTGAAGCGCCGTAATATGATAGGACAATGTTTTTTCCGTCAGCCAGTGGGAAAGCTCCAATAGCTCATCTGTCAGAACAGGAGATAAATCAAATAAATCGACAATGTCCTTGATGTTTCCTGACTGTACGTCTGTTTCTTCTTTGATTTTTGTCACAAACCCTTGAATCTTCCTTGGGCCAAAAGGAACCACTACCCTCATACCAGCCTTGACAAGGCCTTTAAAGCGGTCTGGCACACGATAGTCAAATGGCCTGTCAATGGATTTCGTTGTGACATCGACGATCACTTCAGCAATCATGCTCGATCACGCTCTTTTGGCAGCAGCTGCTTTGCCTCCTGTAAGATTTCAAAGGCAAGGTCTTTTTTGCTCATCATTGGCAGCTCTTTTTTTGTTCCGTCTGCTTTGATCAATGCTGCGACATTTGTATCTGTGCCAAAGCCTGCGCCCTCTGCTGCAACATTGTTCGCGACAATCATATCTAAATGCTTGGATTCGATTTTCTTTTTCGCATAATATTCTACATCCTGCGTCTCAGCTGCAAAGCCGACTAGCACCTGATGTTCTTTTCTTTTCCCAAGCTCTTTTAAAATATCTTTCGTCCGCTTAAATTCAACCGCTAGTTCACCGTCTTGTTTTTTCATTTTATGAGAATACGTCGTGACAGGCGTATAATCGGCAACGGCTGCTGATTTAATCACTATATCTGCTTTCTCGTACACCTCTAACGCTGCTTGATACATCTCCTCAGCCGATTCCACTTGCACCACATCCACATGCTCAGGCGCAGTTAACGAAACAGGTCCTGAAATAAGCGTAACATCGGCGCCCATTTGCTCGGCAGCTTCTGCAATGGCATAGCCCATTTTCCCAGAAGATCGATTTGAAAGAAAACGAACAGGGTCGATCACTTCTCGTGTAGGGCCAGCTGTGACCACGACTTTTTTACCTGAAAGCGGCAAGCTGGTTGGCTCATCAAAAAACGCACGGATGTGTTCAACAATTTTTTCAGGCTCCTCTAAGCGTCCTTTTCCAATGTAGCCGCATGCTAAATAGCCTTCACTTGGCTCTATAAACCGGTAGCCGTCTTCATATAAAGTGCGGATGTTCCGCTTGACAGCTGGATGGTCATACATGTGCACATTCATAGCCGGTGCAACCCATACAGGAGCTGTTGAAGCAAGCAAAGTCGTTGTGAGCATATCATCAGCAAGTCCTGCGGCCATTTTACCAATGGTATGTGCTGTTGCAGGGGCAACAAGAATGAGATCGGCCCAGTCAGCTACATCAATATGCGCAATGACTTTTGGATTGTTTTCTTTAAATGTATCCACATACACCTCATGCCGAGATAGGGCTTGGAAGGTGAGCGGAGACACAAACTCACGGGCAGATTCTGTCATAATCACTCTTACATTTGCGCCTGCCTGTACGAGTTTACTAGTGAGTGCAGCTGCTTTATATACGGCGATTCCTCCGCTGACGCCGAGTAAAATATTCTTTGACTGTAACATTTGTTTGTCCCCCTTAACGGCCTTTTTCACAAATTCGTCTACAATTCAAAAAAGTCAAAACCAATCATAGTTTTGACTTTTTTGAACGTATCGTATCTGCATAGCAGAAGCGATGTTATTCTTGCTCTTCTTTTTCAAATGTCAAAAGACCAGCATCGATTTCTTCAAGAGCTTTCCCTACAAATTTATAGGATTTTGTGTTTTCGATTTGTTGATCTTGATGGATTTGCATTTCACGTGCACGGCGTGCAGACACTGTGACAAGTGTATATTTTGAGTCAAGTTTGTTCATCAATGAGTCAATTGAAGGATCTAACATGGTTTATTCTACCCCCAGCATTTTTTTATATCTTGGTGCGACTCTGTCTCTTCGCAGGTGCTCTGCAAGGACGATCGCTTTAATTCTTTCACATGCAAGCTCGACATCGTCGTTTTCAACGACATAGTCATAAGCATCCATCATTTCAATTTCTTCTTTTGCAGCAGCCATTCGGTTACGGATGAGATCCTCAGATTCTGTCCCGCGTGTAATAATGCGGTTTTGAAGTTCTGAAAGACTTGGCGGTGCAAGGAAAATAAAGAGACCTTCCGGGAATGCTTCTCTTACTTGAAGTGCACCTTGCACTTCGATTTCAAGGAAAACATCTTTTCCTTCGCTCAATGTTTGTTCTACATAGTCAACAGGCGTGCCGTAGTAATTCCCGACATACTCTGCCCATTCTAACAGCTTTTTGTTTTCAATCATATGTTCAAATTCTTCCCTGGTTTTAAAGAAATAATCAACACCATTTCTTTCACCTTCACGCGGTTTGCGGGTTGTCACAGAAATAGAGTATTCAAATTTCGTATCTTCCTGGGAGAAAATGGCTTGTCTGACCGTTCCTTTTCCAACTCCCGAAGGTCCAGAGAGAACGATTAAAAGTCCTCTTTCTTTCATAATGGCGTATTACCCCTGCCCTTCATCTATGATTTCTTCTTTTACAGAAAGTCTTTGCGCGACAGTCTCAGGCTGAACGGCAGATAAGATGACATGGTCACTGTCCATAATGACAACAGCACGGGTTCTTCTTCCGTATGTCGCATCAATGAGCATGCCTCGATCTCTTGCGTCTTGTATCATTCGTTTAATCGGTGCTGATTCCGGACTGACGATCGAAATCATCCGATTCGCTGAAATGATGTTTCCAAATCCGATATTGATCAACTTTATGGTCATCTTCTTTCGTCCCCCTGTAATATAAACGTCTCTAGTCTCGCCGAAAGAGACGCACTGTAAACAGCATACACAATGACTATTCTATATTTTGCACTTGTTCTTTTATTTTTTCAATAGCGCTTTTCATTTCAACCACCAGCTTTGTTAAATGGTGATGGTTTGCTTTAGATCCAATCGTGTTCACTTCACGGTTGAGCTCCTGTACAAGAAAGTCAAGCTTTCGTCCGGCAGCGCCGCCTTGCGTCAAAATTTGCTGGAACTGCTGAAAATGACTTTTCAGCCTGGTAATCTCTTCTGTAATGTCACAGCGATCCGCAAAGATGGCCGCCTCTGTGATCAGCCTGCTCTCTTCAAGCGCCTCTCCGATCCATTCTTGCAATCTTTGATTCAATCGTTCTTTGTACTGACTCACAACCTCTGGTGCAAACACTTTGATTTCTTCTGTAAATGCCTCGAGTTCAGACAGCCTGAGTTCACAGTCTTTTTGAAGTGATGTTCCCTCCTGCTCTCTCATAAAGCAAAGCTCCTTGACAGCTTCTTCACAAGTGTCTATCAGCAAATGCTCCAGCTGCTCATTACGGCTGACTGACTCTTCCACCTGAACAGCCTGTTCCAGCTTCAGTAAGTCATGTGCATGCTGAATACCTGAAATATGATAGCGGTCCTCAAGGTCTTTTGCGGCTTTCATATATTCATCAAGCAGCGGCCAGTCAATCTGTAAAGACCGGCTTGCAAGTTTACCGCCTTCAATCGTAACAAACAGCTCAATTCGACCGCGCTGCACGTGACGAAGAATGATTTTTTTTAATGTATCTTCGAAATATAAAAGCGGCCTCGGCAAACGGGCATGAACCTCTTTAAAACGGTGATTGACCGATTTTAGCTCAACTGACACTGTCAGTTCACCATCCGTTTTACTCGCTTGGCCGAATCCCGTCATACTGCGTATCATGTGAAAACACCCAATTCTTTCATATTAATAAAATGAAAAAGGTAATAGCAGACACTATTACCTCAAAATTATACCATAACCAATTATTTTTTTCTTGTCAAAAGTGATCCTGCCAGTAAAAAAGTTGGCAATGCAGACATACCGATGATCAGAAGCCAATCGACTGGTGCGACTGCCACCGTTTTGAAAATCGGCTGAAGCGGCGGATAATAAATGACCACAAGCATCAGCAGAAGGGAAGACACAACGGCGCCGATCAAGTACATATTCCCGAATGGATTGCGTTCAAAAATAGACCGTTCACTGCGGCAGTCAAACACATGAATGAGCTGCGCCAAAACGAGTGTGCTGAATGCAACCGTCTGCGCATATTGAAGATTGTTCGGATCACGGTGATACACAAACATAAAGGCTAACAAAGTGGCAATCCCGATCAGAAACCCTCTTGATATGACCTTCCAACCAAGCCCTCTTGCAAAAATCCCCTCTTTCATGTTCCGCGGCTTTCTCTTCATGACATCGCCTTCTGGTTTATCCATTCCAAGTGCCATAGCCGGCAAGCCGTCTGTGACAAGGTTTACCCACAAAATTTGAATTGGAACGAGAGGCAATGGAAGCGCAAGAAGCATCGCAAACAGCATGACCAAAATCTCTCCCACATTCGATGCCAGCAAATAGCGGACAAATTTGCGAATGTTTTCATAAATATTCCGGCCCTCTTTAATAGCGGATTTAATGGTCGCAAAGTTGTCATCAAGCAAAATAAGAGAAGAAGCTTCTTTGGCAACGTCTGTTCCGGTAATCCCCATGGATATGCCGATATCCGCCTGTTTAATCGCTGGCGCATCATTCACCCCATCACCTGTCATCGCGACAATATGGCCATTTTTTTGATAGGCCTTCACAATTCTCAGTTTATGCTCAGGTGATACACGGGCAAAGACGTACACATCTTCTGCTGTTTGCTCCAGCTCTTTGTCGCTTAGCTGATCCAGAGCTTTTCCATCAAGCACCTTTCCTTGCTTCGGTAAGAGACTTAAATCTTTAGCGATCGCTTTAGCCGTTTCTACGTGATCGCCTGTAATCATCACTGTTTTAATGCCAGCATCCCGGCATTCTTTAATCGCTCGTCTCACTTCAGGACGAGGTGGATCAATCATGCCCTCTAGACCGATAAATGTGAGGCCAGTTTCTGCCTGCTGAACAGAGGTGATTTTTTCTGTCAGGCTTACTTTTTTATATGCAATCGCAATGGTTCTAAGCGCTTGTCTTGCTAAACCTTGAATGGCAGCTTCTGTTTCTTGCCGGTGGGCCTTTGAAAATGATGCGGTGCGTCCGCCGTGCATCATATGACTTGAACGGTTCATCAGCACATCTGGCGCCCCTTTGGCAATGACATACCGCTCCTTCTGATTCGTTTCCACGACGACTGACATCATTTTTCTTTCAGAGTCAAAAGGGAATTCCTCCACCACACGAAATCCCGCTTCGATGAATTGCTCTGTAAAACCCGCTTTACGCGCAGCGGTTAGAAGTGCTCCTTCTGTCGGATCGCCATCAAGTCTCATCTCACCGTCTTTTTCAACAATGGTCGATGTATTACAAAGTGCTCCGTATAATAGCACCTTTTGCAGGCTTGGATGTTTGTCTACATGGACAAGTTCTCCGTTTAAGGTAAAATCACCTGACGGCTCGTACCCAGTGCCAGAAATATTCCACGTTTTCCCCTCTGCCCATACATGTGTCACTGTCATTTTATTTTGTGTCATTGTGCCTGTTTTATCTGAGCAAATAATCGAGGCGCAGCCGAGTGTTTCCACAGCCGGCAGCTTTCTGACAATGGATTTTTGTTTAATCATCCGCTGCACACCTAGGGAAAGTGCGACAGTGACGATCGCCGGCAGTCCTTCTGGAATCGCAGCAACAGCGAGAGATACACCCGCTAAGAACATATGATACAAATCATGACCTTGCACCACACCAAGAACAACCACAAGAACAGTTAAAAATAATGCAGCAACAATTAAAATTTTCCCCAGCTGCTCAAGGCGTCTTTGCAGCGGTGTTTCCATATTACCTGCTGAATCCAGCATACCGGCAATTTGTCCCATCGCCGTATTCATCCCTGTACCAATGACAACCCCTACACCGCTTCCTCTTGTGACAAGCGTCCCCATAAAGGCCATGTTCGTCAAATCTCCAAGCGAGACATGATCTCGCGAGAGCGGACTCGCATGTTTGACCGCTGGGATGGACTCTCCAGTGAGGGCAGATTCTTCGATTTCCAAACTCTTTGTTTCTAGTAATCTGATATCTGCGCCAATTCGATCCCCACTTGAAAACTTCACAATATCTCCCGGCACGAGGTGCTTGGACGGGATCTTGACCCATTCATTGTTTCTCCTTGCATAGACATGCGGCGTTGATAATTCCTTTAGTGCTTGGAGGGACTTTTCCGCACGGCGTTCCTGATAAAAGCCAAGCACACCATTTATCAGCACAATCGCCACAATCGCCACAGCATCAATGTATTCACCTAAAAAGGCAGAAATAATCGTTGCCGCAAGCAGGATTAACACCATAAAGTCTTTAAATTGTGCTAAAAAAATAACGAACGCCGATGCCTTTTTCCCTTCCTGCAATTCATTTGGCCCATGCTTTTCAAGCCGCTTTTGCACATCTTTTTCTGACAGTCCGTCACCTATCGATGTATTCATTGTTTTTAATAAATCGGTTTGGTTCAGTTCATGCCAATTCATTTGACCTCGTCCACTCCTCTTTTGTTCTCTCTCTTATGCAGTGTTCTATAAGCCAGTTTATTCAGACTCGTCCTAAATCATGCTATAATAATAAGACTGCCTAAAGAACGAGAAAACGTAAGGTTCTTTCAGTAGATTTGTGTGAAAGAAGAGGGTGTATCCAACATGTCATTTGACGGCATTTTTACATACGGTATGACTAATGAATTGCAAGAAACATTAACTGGCGGAAGAATTTCGAAAATACATCAGCCATACAAGCATGAGCTGATTTTTCATATCCGGTCAAAGGGGAAGAATCATAAGCTTCTTTTATCCGCTCACCCGAGCTATGCAAGGGTACAGCTCACTGAGCACCATGATGATAATCCGAGCGAACCGCCAATGTTTTGTATGCTCCTCAGAAAACATCTTGAGGGTGGGTTCATTGAACGTTTTGAACAAATTGGGTTAGATCGGGTGATCGTGCTGCACGTGCGAAGCCGAAATGAAATTGGCGATGAACAAACCCGTAAGCTATATATTGAAATTATGGGCCGGCACAGCAACTTGATTCTCGTGGAGGACGAAACGGAGCAGATCATTGACGGACTGAAACATCTTTCTCCATCTGTGAACAGCTATCGAACGGTGCTACCAGGACATCAATATCTTCTGCCGCCGGCACAGCAAAAGCTGAATCCTTTTGACGTGACGAAGGAAGATATTTTAAAGCATTTACGTTTTCAAGAAGGGAAAATCGCCAATCAAATTGTCGATACATTCTCTGGGGTTTCTCCGCTGTTTGCTAAGGAAGCTGTCCACAGGGCCGGTCTTGCCAATCAGGAAACGATTCCAAGTACATTGCTCGAGATGTTTCAGCTCATTCAGGCGCATTCTTTTACCCCTCAGCTCACGAGAAAAGATGGGAAAGAGTATTTTTATTTATTAGAACTTCAGCACGTCCATGGTGACATGAAGACATTTGATTCTCTTAGCGAGCTACTTGACCGTTTTTATTTCGGAAAAGCTGAAAGAGATAGAGTCAAACAGCAGGCGGCTGATCTTGAACGTTTTGTTGCGAATGAAAAAAAGAAAAATGAAAACAAGCTGAAAAAACTAACAAGAACGCTTGAAGAATCTCAAAATGCGCACAAGTATCAGCTTTATGGTGAATTGCTTACTGCCAATATATATGCAATTAAAAAAGGGGATAAAGAAGCGACTGTCATCAATTATTATGATGAAGAAGGCGGAGAGATCACGATTCCGCTCAAAACAAACAAAACCCCTTCTGAAAATGCACAAGCGTATTTTACAAAATACCAAAAGGCAAAAAATGCAGTAGAGGCCGTAAATGAACAAATCGAACGAACACATGAAGAAATTGTTTATTTTGACGAGCTGATCCAGCAGCTGTCCTCTGCCTCACCAAAAGATTTAGAGGAAATAAGAGAAGAACTGGTGGAAGGAAAATATTTGCGTCCCAAACAAAAGCGCAACGCCAAAAAGAAAAAACCATCGGCCATTCAGCTTGAAGCATATGAATCTTCTCAAGGTGTTCCGATTCTCGTTGGAAAAAACAACAAGCAAAACGAATATTTGACCACAAAGGCGGCAGCTCGTGATGACATTTGGCTGCACACAAAGGATATTCCTGGATCACATGTTGTCATTCGTCACAAAGCGCCTGATGAACAAACCTTGCTTGAAGCGGCACAAATTGCTGCCTACTTCTCGAAGGCAAAAGAATCAAGCTCCGTCCCTGTCGATTATACGAAAATCCGGCATGTGAAAAAACCAAACGGAGCAAAACCGGGCTTTGTCACGTATGATCAGCAGCAAACATTATTTGTGACGCCTGATGAGGATGTTGTCCTAAAGCTGAGAAAATAAAAAAGAGCCGATTAAATCTTTGGATGAGATTTTATCGGCTTTTTCTTTGTCGTTTTTTTCTTTCTATATAGAGCTCATCGAGTGCATCTACATCCTCTTGTTCAAGCAAGGTCTCAATGGCCTCAGCCAGCTGTTTAGTGCGGGCTGGGCTTGCACCACTCGTAGATACAGAGATTGTCACTTTTCCTGCCCTCACAACTTTTGGCACAATCACATTGCCAAGCTCTGACCGGCTCACACAGTTGACGAGCTGATGAGGAAGCGCTGATTGCGTCATCCACTCGTTTACTGAAGGATCGTCTGTAGCAGCGACAATTAAAAATGCATCCTTTACATCTTCCGCCTCAACTTTCTTTTTCTTCCAAGTCAGCTCATATGTCTCAATGAGATCCGCCATTTCATCACAAATGTCAGGGCTCACAATGGTTATGCTGCATGGCTCCATGCATAGCGCACTCGTCCTTCTAGCCGCAATCCTTCCACCGCCGGCAATCAGCACATGTTTATTGGTTAGATTAAGATGAACTGGAAGCATGGCTTTCTCCTTGAAAACGAAACGCATCCTCTTTGTTTAAGATGGTTTCCTGCACACGTTCAATATAAGCTGCTTTTACATGGGGATGAAACCCAATATATCGGCAGACACGGACATCTCGCAACCGCTCTCTCGCCTGATTCGCTTCACTCTCAATCTCTTTCATTAAAATGCCGGTAAATAAAAGATAAGGCACGAGATAGACAGGCGTATCGTCATCTACTGTTAACTGTGCTAAGACGTCACGATAATTCGGTTCACACGCTGTAATAAAACACGGAAAAACCTCTGTACAAGGCAACATGCTACGGACATCATCTGCAATGCCAAACACATCCCGCTTTACATCTGGATCAGAGCTTCCACGGCCAATTAAGAGAATTTTTGCACGCTCTCCCTTGTATCCAGCTTCTTCAATCCTTGCGATAACCGCTTTCGTGACTTCTTGGTTCACGCCTATAGGTCTTCCATATGTCACCTTCACTTGTGGGAAACGTTTTTGTACTTTCACAATCTCATCTGGAATATCTGATTTGGCATGCATGGCAGTTAAAAGGAGGAGCGGGACGATCGCAATGTGGGTTGCTCCTTTTTGCACACAAGTCTCAAACCCTTCTTCAATTGAAGGGTCCGTCAACTCTAAAAAACAAATTTCTTGGATATCTGCTTCCACTAACGGCATACAGCTTTTCATAAAAGAAATGGCTTTATCCTGTGCTTCTTTTACCCTGCTTCCATGCCCAACATAAAGGACAGCTTGTTTCATTTGACTCCTCCTTGCGACCTTAGTTTTATTCAGACGAAAAGACACGATGTCCACACGTGTCTTTTCATCTTTGTTTTCATTTCTCAATCAGTGCTGGTTCAAACCAGTTCAACTTTTGATGAAAGTGAACGACATCTCCTACCACGATTAAACTTGGGTGCTCAATCCCTTCTTTTTCAACCGTTTCAGATAGTGTCGCCACCGTGCAGCAAGTCGTCTTTTGCCTTGTGGTCGTTCCCCAGTGAATAAACGCAGCTGGGGTTTCAGGATTCCGCCCATTTTTCAAAAGCAGCCGCTGGACTCTTTCCACGTTTTTGACGCCCATGTAAATGACAAGGGTATCAATCCCCGTCGCCAGCGCTTCCCACTTTTCTTCAAAATGTTCATCCTTTTGATAATGCCCTGTTACAAACGCAACATTTGAGCTGAATTCTCGGTGCGTGACTGGAATGCCTGCATAAGCAGCGGCTGCAATGCCAGAAGTAATCCCCGGGACAACTTCATACGGAATACCATGCTCAGCTAAGCATTCGATTTCTTCACCGCCACGGCCAAATACAAAGGGATCACCGCCTTTTAGACGAACGACTATGTTCCCTTCCTTCGCATGAGCAACAAGCGCTTCGTTAATCGCTTCCTGTCTCATCGTATGATGATTCGGCAGTTTGCCGCAATAGATCAACTCCGCCTCCGGTTTGGCATGGGCAAGAATCTCTTGATTGACAAGACGATCATATAAAATGACATCTGCCTGCTGTATTGCCTTATGGGCCTTTAGCGTAATTAAGTCTGGGTCACCCGGTCCGGCACCAACAATGTATACTTTCCCCATCTTGCTTTCTCCCCCTGCCATCAGGCGATTATTTCGTTTTATCTTTTACATAATCAACAAGGCGCTGTTTTGACTCCTCGCGTGATAATTCACCTGTATCTAGGACGAGCTCAGGCGCAGCTGGCTCTTCGTATGGTGAATCGATTCCCGTGAAAAATGGAATTTCGCCGTTTCTTGCTTTTTTATATAACCCCTTTGGATCACGCTCTTCACACACGTTCAGATCACATTTCACAAACACTTCGTGAAATTCTCCGTCTTCGACTAACTGTCTTACGATTTGGCGGTCTTCTTGAAATGGTGAAATAAAAGCAGTAATAACAATCGTTCCTTGCTCAACAAATAATTTCGCCACTTCACCGATGCGCCGAATGTTCTCTTTTCTGTCGTCATCTGAAAAGCCTAAATCTTTATTGAGTCCATGGCGTACGTTATCGCCGTCAAGGACTGTCACTTGGTACCCTTGTTCAAACAGCTCTCGAGCCGCTGCGTTGGCGATCGTCGATTTACCTGAACCGCTTAGACCTGTCAGCCAAATGATCCCGCTTGTATGGTTGTTTTTCTGTTGATATTCTTTTTTAGTAATAGATGAATCATGCCACACGATATGTTCGTTGCTCATGTCATATCCTCCTTTAAGATACTGTCGTTTTTAATCCTTCGATTAATGTTTCAATGACTTCTTTTCGGCTGAACGTGCTCGGTGGTAATTCACCATTTCTCAGCATCGTTCTCACCTTTGTACCTGAAAGAATGACATGTTCGCTTTTATCATGTGGGCATGTTTTTGGTGTTGCCATGGCTTCACATGTATTGCAGTAAAAGCTGTGTTCAAATTTTAATGGTGTGATCCCAATTTCTTCGCTTGTAAATTGTTCAAATAACTCCTGCGCTTCGTATGTGCCGTAATAATCACCAACACCTGCATGATCTCTGCCGACAATAAAATGTGTACAGCCATAATTTTTACGCACAAGCGCATGAAAAATCGCTTCCTTTGGTCCAGCATAACGCATGGCAGCAGGAAAAACACCTAAAAAGACGCGGTCTTTCGGGTAATAACCGTTCAGTAACACTTGATAGCTTTTCATTCTTACATCTGCTGGAATATCATCAGATTTTGTTTCACCAACAAGTGGATTTAAAAATAGACCATCCACTGTTTCCAGTGCTGTCTTTTGAATGTATTCATGCGCGCGATGGACTGGGTTTCTCGTTTGGAAACCGACAATGGTTTTCCAGCCGTTTTCTTTAAAATGTTTTCTTGTTTCTTCTGGCTCATACGTAAATTGCGGGAAAGGTTTTTCACTGCGTTTCGTCAGTGTAATTTTACCACCAATATACGTGTCACCGCGTTCAAATAATTTTTTCACGCCTGGGTGATTGCGGTCATCTGTTTTATACACATTCACTGCTTCTTTTTCCTTATCAGGTGTGTATTGATCTTCCACCTCAATGACCCCGTATACTGTTCCATTATACGATAGACGAACAATGTCACCTTGATTGATCTCCGCTGCTTTTTCCTTTGTGACAGGCAAAGTAATCGGAAGAGACCAAACGACACCACTTGCTAGCCGCATACTGCTCACAACTGCTTCATAATCAGCTTTTGTTAAAAACCCTTCAATTGGACTATATCCGCCAATTGCAATGAGTTCAAGGTCTGCAAAGGAGATCGCATCTAGTTCAATTTCCTTTGCAGCTGTGCTGAGATCATATTCTTCATTTACTCGATTAATTAATACGCCACCATGTGGTGTTAAACTCATTTGTTCATCTTCCTCTCAATGTTCATATTTATTAGATGTTAATAGTCGGATTTATATTTAAATCCCGCCGCCCTGTTCATGAATCGAGCTGCTCTCATTTTTAACTGCCTTCATAAGACTCAGTGCACCTAGTGAAGCTAGCAGTACACTCATCATGATAAAGATAGAGTAATAGTCTCCTTTTAAGAAAAGGCTTACCAGCAAATAAGATAGACTAAGTGATAAGAAAGGTGACACAACCCATACCTTCAGCATTTTTTTCACAACATGTTTATGGAATATGTTCGGTCCACCCTTTGCCATACCTAGCCCAATAATGGACGAGGAGGTAATTTGAGTAAGGGGAACAGGGAGTCCGAATATAGAGCTGACGATGACAAGTCCTGCACCGGTGCTCGATAATAGAATGCCTTCACCCGTTTGATAGCGTGTAATTTTCTTTCCGTTTGTTTCTAGTACCCTTCTTCCTAGAAGCAGCGCCCCAATGGCCACAAAGATTCCGCCGTAAAGGGTTCCTTGCCCGACTGTTAAAACACCTGACGCGACAAGCGGGCCGACCGCATTGGCGACATTGTTCATGCCGGCTGAAAATGCTTCTAAAAACCCACTGATAATCAAAACAACAGATAAGATCAATGTACCTTTTTTGGATAATGTCCGTTTAGGGAACAATCTGATGATTTTGACAACAGCAAAGGTAAAAACAAAGGCAACAATCGGAATAATCACCCAAAAAGAGACAATGACTAAGATCGATTTCACATACAGCACTTTATATGCGGCTGCCACACCGACCACAGCTCCTACTGTGACCTCACTTGTGGATAAAGGAATGGCCAAGAGATTCGCTATGAAAAGTGATAATGCGGCCGAGCCAATGATGATACACACAATTTCAAGTGTGATGACAGATTCCGGCATAATCCCGGAGCTGATCGTTTTGACGACCTCACCGCCGCCAATCACTGAACCTGCTAATATTCCAACTGCACAAACGCTGAGCGCGTATATTGGCTTTTTGATCGCACCTGAACCATATGCGATGCCCATCGAAGCAGCTGCTCCGCTTGCGCCAATATTTAAAGCAAAGAATAAGCTAAATAAAATTGCGGCGATTTCCATACATTATGCTCCCTTACTCATGTAATCCGCACTCAGTCTTTGCTGTCCCTGACCATCTTCCAGAACGCAAATCATCAGCAGTAAATGCCGGCTGTGTACAAGGTGCACACCCGATGCTTGGATATCCTTGGTCATGCAGCGGATTATAAGTAAGATCCTCTCTAGACGCATATCTCCATATGTCCTTCCACGTCCAGTGGATGAGCGGACATACTTTGACTGATTGGAATTTTTCATCCTTATTTAAGAAGTTCGTACCTGCTCGTTTAGGCGACTGCTCTCTTCTTAAACCCGACAGCCATGCCGGATAGCCAGATAGTGCCTCTTGCAATGGAATGACCTTTCTCATATGGCAGCAGCTTTGAGGATTCGTTTCCCATAATTTATCACCATGCTGCTCATTCTGCTCTTCCACCGTCAGCTCAGGTGTTTTCAGCACGATGTCTAAACCAGGATATCTTTCCTTCACTGCATCAATGGTGTCGTATGTTTCCTTGAAATGCAGACCTGTATCTAAAAAGACAATTCTTGCATCTTTTTTTACTTTCGCAATAAGATCGATCAGGACAATGCCCTCAATGCCAAAACTGCATGCATAAACGAGCTGATCACCATAGTGGCCGTACGCCCATTTCAGCACAGATAGGGCTCCTTTATACAAATCGTCCTCTTGAAATGTAATGGACGGCTCTTGCCAATTTTCATAAGTTAACATTGTTTCTCCCCTTCCGGAGTACTGCTTCTATTGCTATTCTCCGCACTACTTTAATCTGATTTTTTCATTTTTTTCCACTTGAATCACTTGACCGTCCTGAACGATCAACGTAATTGAACCGAATTTCATATCCCCAATCAGCTCTTGCATATGCTTCACTAAGTCCTCATCCTGGTTTTGTTTCAGTTCCATCTCCTCTTCCTCCTCACCGTTAAAATAAAAAAACTTTCTTTCAGTCCGAAAGAAAGATGAGGAAGCTCACGATTTCCTTATCTTTCAAAATAGAATCATTTTGCAGGAAGTAGCACCTTGCAAATCGCAGGTTGCCGGGCTTCATCGGGCCAGTCCCTCCACCTCTCTGGATAAGAGTTTTAATTTGTATTAAATATTAACACAATTCAAACAAAAGTCAACCCGACTTTATTGATAGGATTAGTTTTTATTTAAATTTGAGTCTATTTTACTATTTTTAACCAAATAAAAAACTGTGCAGCGCAGCACAGCTTTTTTAAAACAAGACAAGCTTATTAGACCGTTTCTTCCATCCAAGATTCAGACGAAGGATCCTGTCTCCAGCGTTTTAGTTTATTCATAGCAGAAGGCTCAATTGCTTTTAGCTCAAGTGCCACTTCTGTCAGTGTGTCATAGTCTGTCAGCGTGACATAGGGAATGTTTTTCTCTTGAAAAGCCGCAGCTGCTTTTGGCAGTCCATAAGTGAAGATCGCAACAACTCCGAGTACGTCACAGCCTTCTTCTTCAAGAGCAGCAACAACTTCAAGAACGCTGCCTCCAGTTGAGATGAGGTCTTCTACGACAACCACCTTTTGTCCAGGTGATACGGCTCCTTCAATTTGATTTCCTTTTCCGTGTGCTTTTGGTTTACTTCTTACATAACACATCGGTACGTTCAGACGATCAGCTGCTAATGCCGCATGAGGAATGCCAGCTGTAGCTGTACCTGCGACAACTTCCGCTCCTTCAAAATGAGTGAGAATCAAGTCTTTTAAACCTTCCGCAATGTCCCCTCTGACCTCAGGATAAGACAAGGTGAGGCGATTGTCACAGTAAATCGGTGATTTGATACCGCTCGCCCATGTAAATGGTTCGTCTGGTTTTAAAGAGACAGCTTTGATTTGTAATAAATGCTTCGCAATTTTCGTTTTCATCCGGCAGTCACTCCCACTCTTTCAAAATTTGTTGATAAGCTTCCACTGGGTTTGTGGCTTTTGTGATCGATCTTCCCACAACAATCTGTGAAACACCCTGCTCTTTGGCAAAGGCAGGTGTCGCCACACGCTTTTGGTCATCCGTTTGATCATTTGGTAAGCGAATTCCTGGTGTGACAGTGAGAAAGGAGGGAGAGATTTGTTCATGAAGCTGTTTTGATTCATGAACAGAGCACACCACACCATCAAGTCCACTTTCATATGCCAATTGTCCATAATGAAGCACAGCCTCTTGCAATGGGCGGTCAATTAGTAATTCTTTTTTCATCATATCTTCTGACGTGCTTGTCAGCTGGGTCACTGCAATGATGCCCGGGCGATTTTGCCCGGCAGGGGTTCCGCTTTCAAGCCCCTCTATGGCCGCCTGCATCATTCTTTTCCCGCCGGCTGCATGCACATTCACCAAATCAACACCAAGTGCAGCAAGCCGGTTCATCGCTTTTTGCACGGTTGTTGGAATGTCATGAAGCTTCAGATCAAGGAAAATACGGCAATTTTTTTCTTTCAGTGCGTCAATAATGGCAGGACCTTCTTGGTAAAACAGCTCCATGCCAACCTTTACGAATAATGGAGTGCCTTCAAAACGATCTATAAAGGCGTGCGCCTCCTGTCCTGATGGAAAATCAAGCGCGATGATGGGCAAGTGCTTCATGTTTCCAGCTCCTTCCGATGCATTCCTCTACAGATGAATACCCATAAGCCGCTAACACATTCGGCAGTTCATCAATGATTTCCGGGCAAATAAATGGGTTCACAAAATTGGCTGTCCCAACAGCTACCGCACTTGCGCCAGCTAGTAAAAATTCAAGTACATCTTCAGCGCTTTGCACCCCGCCCATCCCAATAATCGGAATAGTAACGGCTTGACTGACCTCATGCACCATTCGGATGGCAACAGGTTTTACGGCAGGACCTGATAATCCGCCTGTTTTATTGGCAAGAATGGGTTTGCCTGTTTTTAAATCTAAACGCATCCCAATCAAAGTATTGATCATGGTGAGTCCATCCGCTCCAGCCGATTCAATCGCTTTAGCAATCTCAACGATATTGGCTACATTAGGTGACAGCTTCACATAAACAGGAACGGAGGAAACTTCCTTGACGGCTTTTGTCAATGTAGCCGCCATTTCTGGATCGGTCCCAAAGGCAATTCCTCCTGTTTTCACATTCGGACACGAGATATTCAGTTCAAGGGCGTGAACATTGCTTGCTTGACTAATTTGCTTTGCTACTTCAACATAATCATCAACTTGTGATCCAGCAACATTGGCAATAATAGGGGTATCGAACTGCTCAAGCCAAGGTAATTCATGTTCAAGCACGCCTTTTAGACCTGGATTTTGGAGACCAATCGCATTCAGCATACCGGCTCCTGTCTCAGCTACCCTAGGTGTCGGGTTGCCAAATCTCGGTTCAAGGGTCGTGGCTTTAATCATGATGCCGCCCAGCAAGGAAAGGTCATATAATGATGCGAATTCTTTTCCAAATCCAAAACAGCCTGATGCAGGAATGATTGGATTTTTTAAAGATAAGCCGGGTAATTCGATGTTTAGCATGATAGCGCCACCTCCTCCGCTTTAAAAACAGGTCCATCCAGACAAACTTTAACGTACGGTTTCTCGTGCTGATCGGTATGACAGACACAAGCAAAGCATGCACCGATTCCGCAGCCCATTCGTTCTTCCATTGAAATATAGACAGGCTTATCGGGATAAGAGTCTTTTAGTGCTTTTAACATAGGTGTCGGTCCACAGGAAAGCAAGACATCAAAGTCCAGCTCATTCTCTTCAATGACATTTGTCACGAAACCTTTCGAGCCATATGTTCCATCAACGGTTGCGATAAATGTATCTCCGAGCGCTTGAAACATCTCCTCATAAAATACATCCTTTTTTGATTGAAAACCGAGAACATGTTTTACGATGACGCCTTTTTTCGTTAACCGCTTAGACAGTTCATATAACGGAGGCACACCGATTCCTCCACCGACTAATAATGCGGTCTGTCCGGCCTGAACGACTGAAGGGTCATAGCCGTTTCCAAGCGGTCCTAACACATCGACTGACTCTCCCGCCCGCTTTTGGGAAAGGAGCTTTGTGCCCTCTCCCTCTGCGCGGTAAATGATGGTTGCTTCTTGCTTTTCGGCATGAATGTTGGCAATACTGATCGGTCTTCTCAGCAGCGGTGTCATGGATTCACTGACCTTTATATGAAGAAACTGTCCAGCTGTTTGAAAGGATTCAACAAGATCACCTTTTAATGTCATTTCGTAAATATGATCAGCGATCTCTCGGTTTGAGACGACCGTCAAGTATGCTTTTTTCATATCGTTACTGTCACCTCAGCATTCGTTTTCACTTCTGGCATTTCATCTGCTCTAAATGTCATGCTCTCTAGCACTCTTAAAATCGCTTCCGCTGTATCTAGTGACGTTAAGCAAGCGACACCATTTTCAACAGATTCACGTCTAATTCTAAAGCCGTCTCTTGCCGGCTGTTTTCCTTTTGTTAAGGTATTGATGACAAATTGGGCTTCACCATTTCGAATGACATCCAGCAGGTTCTTTCCTTCTTCTCCTATTTTGCCGACAACACTTGATGGAATAGAGGCTTGTTTTAAGTAATTCGCTGTTCCTTCTGTTGCTAAAATATGATAGCCGATGGAATGGAATCTTCTTGCAATCTCAAGTCCTTCTTCTTTATCTTTATCAGCCACTGTCAGGAGCACCGTTCCGTCTTTTGGAATTTGAATGCCTGATGCAATCAACCCTTTGTAGAGGGCTTTTTCGATTGTGACATCTTTCCCCATGACTTCACCTGTTGATTTCATTTCAGGCCCTAGTGTAATATCTACTCTTCTTAGTTTTGCAAAAGAGAAGACTGGAACTTTAACATATACGCCTTCTTGCTCAACATGAAGCCCTTCTTGGTAGCCATAGTTTTTCAGTTTTTCTCCTAAAATAACCTTTGTAGCTAAGTTCGCCATTGGAATGCCTGTAATTTTACTTAAGAATGGGACAGTCCGGCTTGAGCGCGGATTCACTTCAAGTACGTACACTTCTCCTTTTGATAGAACAAATTGAATGTTCAAAAGCCCAATGATGTTAAGGCCTTTTGCCAGTTTAATCGTGTATTCTGCAATTTTCGCTTTGATGTCCTCTGACAAAGTTTGCGGCGGGTAGACCGCAATGGAGTCTCCAGAGTGAACGCCGGCTCTTTCAATGTGTTCCATAATGCCTGGTATGACAACCGTTTCTCCGTCAGACACAGCATCTACTTCAATTTCTTTTCCTGTCAAATACTTGTCAATGAGCACTGGGTGCTGCGGATTGACTTTCACCGCATTCTCCATGTAGTGAAGGAGCTCAGCTTCTTGATACACAATTTCCATTGCACGGCCGCCTAATACATAGGAAGGACGGACAAGCACGGGGTAACCGATTTGATTCGCAATCGCTACTGCCTCTGGCACAGACGTTGCTGTCTTACCTTTTGGCTGCGGCACGCCGAGAGTTTCTAATGTTTGTTCAAACTTGTCACGGTTTTCCGCACGGTCAAGGTCTTCAAGCGATGTTCCAAGTATCTTAACCCCTCTATTTGATAATTCATCTGCTAAGTTAATCGCTGTTTGTCCGCCAAACTGAACGACGACACCTTCTGGTTGTTCAAGGTCGATGATGTGCATCACATCTTCTACAGTGAGTGGTTCAAAGTAGAGCTTATCTGAAATACTAAAGTCTGTTGAGACGGTTTCAGGGTTGTTGTTAATAATAATGGCTTCATAGCCTGCTTGTTTGATTGCCCACACTGAATGAACGGTCGCATAATCGAATTCAACCCCTTGTCCGATTCTGATTGGACCTGAGCCTAGCACGATGACACTTTTCTTCTCTGTTCGTTCGGATTCATTTTCATCTTCATATGTGCTGTAGAAGTACGGTGTTTCTGATTCAAATTCTGCCGCACATGTGTCCACCATCTTATACACAGGAACGATGCCTGCTTCTGTTCTTAGGTTATAGACATCTGCCTCATTCATATTCCATTCGCGGCTAATATAAATATCTGAGAAACCTTTTTCTTTCGCTTCTTTTAAAACGTCTACATTGCCTTTGTTTTCTTTTAGTGTCTTTTCAAATGTGATGATGCCTTCCAGTTTATGAAGGAAGAAATAATCAATTTTCGAGAATTCATGAATCTGTTCGACGGTATAGCCTCTTCTTAGTGCCTCAGCGATATAAAACAGACGTTCATCTCCTGCTTTGATAATCCGCTTTTCGAGCACTTCGTTCGTAATGTCCGCTTCGTCTTTTAATTCAATGTGATGCACATCCGCTTCAAGTGAACGAACAGCCTTTAAAAGAGACTCTTCTAATGTGCGGCCAATCGCCATGACTTCACCCGTTGCTTTCATTTGTGTTCCAAGTCGTCTGTTGGCAGATTCAAATTTATCGAACGGCCAGCGCGGGATTTTTGAAACGATATAGTCGAGTGCTGGTTCGAACGCTGCATATGTTTTACCTGTGACTGGGTTCATCATTTCATCAAGTGTTAGGCCAACTGCGATTTTCGCTGCAAGTTTTGCAATCGGATATCCAGTTGCTTTAGACGCAAGAGCAGAAGAACGGCTCACGCGGGGGTTTACTTCGATAATATAGTATTGGAAGCTGTCTGGATCAATCGCCAGCTGTACGTTACATCCGCCTTCAATGCCAAGTGCACGGATCAGCTTGAGTGACACATTACGAAGCAGCTGATATTCACGATCACTTAGCGTTTGACTTGGTGCCACAACGATACTGTCACCTGTGTGGATGCCGACAGGATCAAAGTTTTCCATGTTACAAACCACAATGGCATGATCTCCGCTGTCACGCATGACCTCATATTCAATTTCTTTAAAGCCTGCGATACTTTTTTCAAGCAAACATTGTGTCACCGGACTTAACTTCAGTCCATTCTCGACGATTTCTTTTAATTCTTGCTCATTTGTACAAATTCCGCCGCCTGTTCCGCCTAGTGTATAGGCTGGTCTAACAATGACTGGGAAACCGATTTGATCTGTGAATGCCATCGCTTCTTCAAGGTTATGGATGATTTCACTTTCTGGTACAGGTTCATTTAATTCATTCATTAGATTACGGAATAAATCTCTGTCCTCTGCTTTTTGAATA
The DNA here is from genome assembly GCF_052044605.1 of Bacillus sp. 22483. NCBI lineage: Bacteria > Bacillati > Bacillota > Bacilli > Caryophanales > Bacillaceae > Bacillus > Bacillus sp. 22483. The sequence goes on from NZ_JBQENU010000002.1 coordinate 221,371, forward strand.
GCTGACAGCTTGGTGCCTAGTACTTCAACACCGCATTCAGCGAGTACACCAAGATCTGATAATTCAACAGCAAGGTTCAATCCAGTTTGTCCGCCAAGTGTTGGCAGAATCGCATCAGGACGTTCTTTTCGAATGATTCGTGTTAAAAATTCTGGTGTCAGTGGTTCGATGTATACCTTATCGGCCATTTCTGTATCCGTCATGATCGTCGCAGGGTTAGAGTTCACAAGAACGACTTCATAGCCCTCTTCTTTTAGCGCTAAGCAAGCCTGTGTGCCTGCATAGTCAAACTCCGCTGCCTGACCGATGATGATTGGACCTGAACCGATCACTAAAATCTTTTTGATATCTACGCGTTTTGGCATACTTCTTCCCCTTCTTTCTCAGTTGTATGAATCATGTCCATGAACTCGTCAAATAAGTAGTTCGCATCTTCTGGACCCGGTGATGCTTCTGGGTGATACTGGACAGTGAATGCTGGTGCTTCTTTATGTTTTAATCCTTCAATGGTGTTGTCATTTAGCGCAATATGTGTGACTTCAAGCACGTCTTCATTAATGGCGCTAACCGTGTAGCCATGGTTTTGAGACGTCAAGGTTACCTTGCCAGTTGCTAATTCTTTGACTGGATGATTGGATCCTCTATGCCCAAATTTCATTTTTTCTGTACTTGCGCCGCACGCAAGCGCGAATAACTGGTGTCCTAGGCAGATACCAAAGAGTGGTACCTTTCCAATCAGCTGCTGAATCATTTCAACCGCTTCTGGCACATCGACTGGATCCCCAGGTCCGTTTGAAAGCATGATGCCGTCTGGTTTTAACTGTAATACTTCATCTGCCGTGATATTGTATGGCACCACAATGACATCACAATCTCGCTTATTGAGTTCGCGCAAAATGCCATGCTTCATGCCGAAATCGACAAGCACAATTCTTTTTCCTCTTCCTGGGCTTGGATACGCATTTTTCACAGATACTTGGCTTACTTGATCTGTTGGTAGCTGCATCGTTTGAAGGCGGCTTACAACGTCTTCTACTTGTTCATCCGGTCCTGCAAAAGCTCCTCTTAATGTACCTGCACTTCGGATCATGCGCGTGAGCTTGCGTGTATCAATGCCGCTAAGACCCGGGATATTTTTCATTTTTAAATACTCATCAAGTGAGTATGAAGAGCGCCAGTTTGAAGGCTTTTCACAAAGCTCTTTCACGATCAGCCCTTTCACAAACGGTGTGATCGATTCAAAATCATCACGGTTAATGCCATAGTTGCCGATCAGCGGGTAAGTGAGTGTGACAATTTGTCCGCAGTACGACGGGTCAGACAAAATCTCTTGATAGCCTGTCATCCCTGTGTTAAAGACGACTTCTCCGACTGACGGTTCTAAGCTGCCAAAGCCTGTTCCTTCGAATACTGTTCCGTTTTCTAGCACTAAGCGTCTCTTCATTTTACTAGTCTCCCCTCTTCATAAACGACTTTCCCAGATGCAAGTGTCATGACCGGCCATCCTGATACAGTCAATTTGTCAAACGGTGTATTTTGTCCTTTAGATAAGAAGCTTTTTTTGTCAATTGCCATTTCTTTGTTTAAATCAATCAGTGTGATATCAGCGATTTGACCTTCTTCCAGCTTTCCGTATGGAAGAGCAAAGGCTTCTGCTGGTTTGATGGTCATATAATCAACAAGTTCTTTTAATGTCCATTCCCCTGTTTTCACAAAACGTGTGTACAGAAGCGGGAACGCTGTTTCAAGTCCAACAATCCCAAAAGGTGCCCTCTGCATCGTTTCGTTCTTTTCTTCTTCTGTATGCGGTGCATGGTCTGTGGCGATAAAATCAATCGTGCCATCTAAAAGCCCCTCGATCAGTGCCTCGCGATCTTCTGCTCCTCTGAGTGGCGGATTCATTTTATAGTTTGTGTCAAGACCTGGGATGTCTGCATCACATAAGAGAAGGTGATGTGGCGAGACCTCAGCCGTCACACGAATGCCTGCTTTTTTTGCATCGCGTACCACTCGGACGGATTCCTTTGTGCTGATATGGCATACATGATAATGACAATTCGCTGCTTCTGCTAAGAGGACATCTCTTGCAATATGCACCGATTCACAAATTGACGGTATCCCGTTTAACCCATTTGCTTTTGAAAAGTCTCCTTCATGAACGCACCCTCCATAAATGAGTGAGTTATCTTCACAGTGCGCCACTATGGCTTGATCAAGGCTTGCTGCCTTTTTCATTGCTTCGTACATCATGCCTGCGGTTTGAATACCAACACCGTCATCCGTAAAGGCAAAAGCGCCCGCTTCTTTTAACGCTGCAAAGTCTGTCATCTCTTCGCCAATTTGTCTCGTCGTGATGGAAGCGTATGGCAGTACTCTTACAGAGGAGGTCTCTTTGATTCGATTCATCAGCCATTCCATTTGTTCTTTTGTATCTGGAACTGGTCTTGTATTCGGCATCGCTGCAATGGTCGTATACCCGCCTCTTGCTGCTGCCTTAGAACCTGTTTCAATGGTTTCTTTTTTCTCGCCGCCTGGCTCTCTTAAATGCACATGCAGATCAATCAAACCTGGTGATACAAATAGCCCTGCTGCATCAATGACTTCTTCTCCGTCTTCTCTTTCTAAGTGACCCATTGCTTGAATCACTTTTCCTTCTACCCTAATATCCTGCTGCACTCTTTCCCCTGTGCTTGATAAGATAAAACCGTTTTTAATGAGATATGACATAGACAGAATCTCTCCCTTTTTGATGTAGTCTGCTATTTTGAAAAGCCCTTTTTAACACAGCCATTCGGATATACACACCATTTTCCATTTGTTTGAAAATCCTTGACTGTTTTGACTCTACTAATGAATCATCTATTTCAACACCTCTATTTACTGGTGCTGGATGCATAATAATCGCTCTTTCTTTCATTTTGCTTGCCCTGTCTACTGTTAATCCATAAGTCGATAAGTAACCCTCATTGCCCATCTTTTCTGAGTGCCTTTCATGCTGAATTCTCAGCAGCATCACCACGTCAGACCGCTTCATGGCTTCGTCCACTTCGACATACGTTCCATGAGGATTTTGTTCATCTTGGAAGGAAGCTGGTCCTGAAAAGAGCACTGTCGCTCCTAGTCTTGCGAGGACTTCAGCATTGGACCTTGCCACCCTGCTATGTTTGATATCACCATGAATCGAGATCGTTAATCCTTCAAAGCCGCCAAACTCTTCGAAGATCGTCATCAAATCCAGCAATGATTGTGTAGGGTGCTGTCCGCAGCCATCTCCCGCATTAATGATTGGAATCCCGACCTTCCCAATCAGCTCTTTGTAATATTCGTCGGTACTGTCTCTGATGACACATGCCTTGACTCCGATGGATTCAAGTGTTTTCACTGTATCGTAAAGGGTCTCTCCCTTTTGAACAGAGGTACTTGCTGCGTCTAGGTTCAGCACATTCATTCCAAGTTTCTTCTCTGCCACCTCAAAGCTAAAACGCGTTCTTGTACTTGGTTCAAAGAAGAGGTTCGCCACAAATTCACCTGCTAAACCATGTTCCTGTTTCCCTTTTTTCAATGCACATGCTTCTTCAATCAACTGTAAAATTTCTTCCTTTGACAAGCTGCTCATTGTCGATAAATCATTCATTTTTTCTGCCCCCTCTAGTTTTTCATCACTTTCAGGTTCAAAAAAACCCTAAGCCTCGGCAGCTTAGGGTTCTCCAAAAGAAGCAGGGGTGCTTTCGCACGTTCTGCTCCGATTAGAACCCTTGTCAGCCTCACTGGACTTCTTTTAAAAGGTTTTCGGTATTCGATTCATTTGACTCATCATCTTCTGCCTTCCGATGCGGCAGAATCAGGTTTAACAGGACGCCAGTAATGGCAGCGAGTGCCATTCCTGACAGCGTCAGATTGATTTGTTTCACCTCAATGAATGCCCCGCCAATTCCAATGACTAAGATGACTGATGCGATAATGAGATTGCGCTTTTCTTCAAAGTTCACTTTATGATCAATCAGGATTCGCAGTCCGCTTGAGGCTATGATTCCAAAGAGCAGGAACGAAACGCCCCCCATAACCGCGGATGGTACTGTACTGATTAATGCTGAAATTTTCCCAACAAAGCCGAAGCAGATCGCAAACACCGCTGCTCCGCCGATGACGAAGATACTGAACACTCTTGTGATCGCAAGGACACCAATGTTCTCTCCATAAGTCGTTGTTGGAGGTCCGCCGATGAGTGAAGCGAAGATTGTCGCCGCACTGTCTCCTAAAATGGAGCGATGAAGACCTGGCTTTTTAATAAAATCTTGTCCAACAACTTTGCTTAACACGACTTGATGGCCGATGTGCTCAGACATGGTCACAAAGGCAACCGGCACCATCACTGTGAGAATGCTTAAGGTCACAGCAGGTGTATAGTCGACAAATGGCACAACAAAGTCTGGTACAGCAAACCATTTTGCGTCAATGACCGGCTGGAAGTTCACAATGCCTTGTGTTAAAGCAAAAAGATAGCCGCTGATAATGCCGATTAAGACTGGAATCAAGCTAAGGAATCCTCTTAGGAAGATCATACTAATAATGGTGACAGCGAGCGTGAAGCCTGCAACCATTAAATGCTTCAGGCTGTAAACAAGCTCCTTTGCATTTGGATCGACGTACATCGCCATGTTTACAGCTGTTCCAGCGAGTCCGAGTCCGATGACCATAATGACGGGTCCTACAACGACAGGCGGCAGAAGCTTCATTAGCCAACCTGTGCCGAGCCATTTGATAAATAATGCGATGAGTGCATATGCCACACCCGCCATAAAGGCACCTACCATTGCGGCTCCAGGGCCGCCGGTGGCTTTTACATTCAAGATAGGGGCGATAAAGGCGAAGGACGATCCAAGATACGCCGGAATTTGCCCTCTTGTGATGATTAAGTACACAATGGTTCCAACCCCGCTTGATATGAGCGCAACGGCTGGGCTCATATCAATGATCTTTGGTACAAGAATGGTTGCACCAAACATGGCAAACAAGTGCTGCAGGCTGAGTGACAGCCATGTGAACGGTTTTGGGATATCTCGAATGCCTAAATTGGCTTTTTGCTGACTCATGATTTTCCTCCTAGATGTGTCCTTTTTCATTAAAAAAGCCTCTTTGCGAGTATGCGCAAAGAGGCCTAGAAAAACCGTACACGTCACTTTAGTCGTGTGCTCGGTGTCTCTGTTATTGCCCTCTTTGCAAACTCTCTGGAATGCATTTAAAAAGGTTATTTTTCATATATAGCGACAAGGTCGTTTTGATCTACTTCATTGAGCTGAACCATGACTGTCTCTGCTTTTGATGTCGGGATGTTTTTTCCGATATAATCCGCTCGAATCGGCAGCTCCCGGTGTCCCCGGTCGACTAAAACAGCCAGCTGAATGGAAGATGGTCTTCCTACATCCACAAGCGCATCCATAGCTGCTCTCACCGTTCTGCCTGTGAACAGAACATCATCCACGACAATGAGTGTTTTGTCATTAATGTCAGCTGGAATGTCTGCACCCTTGACAAGCGGGTCTTGATTCTCTGTCTTTTTTGTCAGGTCATCACGGTATAGCGTAATATCCAGTTCACCCACAGTCACGGGGTTTCCTTCAATTTGCTCGATGCGCTCTGCAAGGCGCTTTGCAAGATGAATACCTCTTGTCTTGATCCCGGCCAGGATGACATCCTTCATCCCTTTGTTGCGCTCAATCATTTCATGTGCAATACGGGTAAGCGCTCGTCTTATCGCTTGTTCATCAAGAATGACTGCTTTTTGTTCCATCTTTTACACCTCTTTTTGACAAATAAAAAGCCCCTTCTGCAAAGGGCAGAGAGGGGCAGCTCATTTGTGCATACTCGTGCACAAATTGATCCGTTATCCTTCTCAGCCTCTCTGGACTGTTTTAAAGAATCTCAATTTCTTCGTTTATTATTTCAAAAAAAGAACGGCCTGTCAATCGTTATTTCTTAATGAATCGATAAAGCCCCGCATATCAGCTGGAATTGGAGCTGTAAACTCCATATATTCTCCTGTTCTAGGGTGATCAAACCCTAACACGCCTGCATGCAGCAGTTGTCCATTGAAATCAACGGTTTTTCTCGGGCCATATTTTGGATCTCCGGCAAGCGGATAGCCAATGTATTTCATATGAACACGAATTTGGTGGGTTCTTCCTGTTTCAAGGCGGCATTCTACAACGGTAAAGTCTTTAAAGCGCTCCATCACATCAAAATGAGTGACCGCCTGCTTTGCATTTTCTTTTGTGACCGTCATGCTTTGGCGATCTTTTTTGTCTCGACCAATTGGTGCATCAATCGTTCCAGTATCATGCTGAATGATGCCATGAACAACGGCTGTGTATTTTCTAGTGACCGTTTTCGCCACCAGCTGATTGACGAGTGATTCATGCGCCATATCATTTTTTGCGACCATTAAAAGCCCTGACGTATCTTTATCAATCCGGTGGACAATTCCTGGTCTCATCACACCATTAATGCCTGACAAATCATTGCAATGAGCCATGAGGCCATTGACAAGAGTACCTGTCACATGTCCTGGTGCTGGATGAACGACCATTCCTCTTGGTTTATTAACCACTAGTACATCTTCATCCTCATAATAAATATCAAGATCCATTGATTCCGCTTCTACATCTAGTGCTTCTGGATCTGGAATTTCTACTTTGATTTGATCTCCAGCTTGTACTTTATAATTGGCCTTCACTTGTTTTCCATTTACTTCGATGAGCCCATCTTTCACCCACTGCTGGACTTGGGTTCTTGACCATTCTGGTTCAGTTGTGCTTAAAAATTTATCAAGCCGTTCACTCGTTTGTTCTTCTGAAACGGCAATGTTTACTTGATTCATGTAGTTGACTCCTTATTTTTCTTTCCATCTAACAGCATTTGAATAAAGAGCAGAATGACCCCCACACATAGAGAGGAATCTGCGATATTAAAGATTGGATAATGATAATCCCCAAATACGAAATGAGCAAAATCAACCACTTCTTGACGGAAAATACGGTCAATAAAGTTTCCAATCGCTCCGCCAAGCATTAAGGCAAGCGCTACGCCAAGTAGCTTGTCCTTTTGTCCATGTTTTTGCAAATAATAAACAATTCCTGCAATAACAACGAGTGTGATCACATAGAAAAACCACATTTGTCCTTGGAGAATCCCCCATGCGGCTCCTGAATTTCGGTGGGATGTGATGTAAAAGAAGCCATCAATCACAGGAATAGAATCACCGAGCATCATATGTTTGACAATGAGCCATTTTGTTAATTGATCTAAACAAATTATCACGAATGCGATTATGTAATAGAACACACACGTTCCTCCATCTTCATACTTTGGTCTTTATGCATTTTATCAAGAAAACAGGATGGAGTAAAGAAACTTTAGTTGACAGACAAAAACCTCCCTACATGTGGAAGGCTTCAAAATGAGAATCGTTTGATTCATAAGGATAAGGGGTGAATGCTTTTTTCTCGTATTGCTTATGATATAAAAAGTCGTCAGTCGTACGAGCAGTCGGAAGAATACTCATTTGTTCAATGGGCATTGTATGCCCTGTCGCCTCACATATGCCATAAGTTCCTTGTTCAATTTTTGCAATCGCGAGCGAAACATCTTGCAGTTCTTCTTTGATGTGATAAAGAAGCGTGGTCGTTTTTGCTTGATCGAAAGTGACATGTTCAGCGGGTGAACGCAATGATGCATATTCAAACAGTTTCGATTGCAGTTCTTCTCTCATTTGAAGGAGTTCCATGTAAATCGTCTCTAGATCGCCATTCATGTCGCTGTTTCAACTCCTGCCCTGTCGTGATAATCATATTGTTGCCCCGCCTGTTCACTTTAAAGCCAAAAGATTTTTCCTTTCGTTCTAAACGCTGTCATTTTCTCTATATCAAAAACGCCCCGCTATATGCGGGGCGCTAGTTGGTGATATCACGCTGTTAATTCTGGTAATATTTCTCCACGATTTCAGCATTTTTGAGCGACAATGTTGGGTATTTTGGATTTGCGCCAACATCTTTTGAAATAATGCGGGAGCGTTCGCACAGTTCGCCTTCTGCTTTTTGAACAACAATACGTCCTGATGTGTATTCAGGCGCTGATGCGTCTGCATGCTTCTCATCTTCTACTGTTAACTCAGAAATGATAAAGAGCTGCTTCACATCTTCTTTAATGGATGCAAGAAGGTTTTTCACTTCCTCTGTTGCATAAAGGGTCACACTTGCTTCAAGTGAACGTCCGATGACTTTCTCATTACGCGCAATTTCCAGCGCTTTTAGCACATCGTCACGTACTTCCATAAAGCGGTCAAACTTCACTTCTGTCGCTTCTGCTTGAGGAACATCTACACCTTCTGGCATATCTGTTAACTGAACACTTGGCTCTTCAACAAAGCTTAAGTGGCTCCATAGTTCATCTGCTGTATGCGGAAGAATTGGTGCTGTCAACTTCACTAACGCCATTAATGTTTCGTAGAAGACCGTTTGCATGCTGCGGCGGTCTGGATGATCCGCATGCTCAATGTATACCACATCTTTTGCAAAATCGAGATAGAAAGAGCTAAGCTCAATCGTACAGAAGTTGTGGATGGCATGATAGACAACCGCAAATTCGTAATCATCATAAGCTTTTTTCACTTTATCAATCAATTTGTTTAATTTGATTAAGATATATTGATCCACTTCGCGAAGCTCTTCGACGGGTACTGCATTGACTGCTGGATCAAAGTCAAACAGGTTACCATGCAAGAAGCGGAACGTGTTACGGATTTTACGATAAACTTCTGCGACTTGTTTTAAAATGTCGTCAGACACTGGATGATCGGCTTGATAGTTGACAGAAGATACCCAAAGTCTAAGAATCTCCGCACCAAGCTGCTTCGCCACCTTCGTCGGATCAATCGTATTGCCTAATGATTTACTCATCTTGCGTCCTTCTTTATCAAGCGTAAAGCCATGGCTGAGAACACCTTTATATGGCGCTTTTCCAGTGACTGCAACTGCTGTAGATAAAGATGAGTTAAACCAGCCGCGATATTGATCAGAACCTTCAAGGTAAAGGTCTGCCGGACGAACCAGATCATCTCGTTCTTCTAATACCGCTTGGTGAGAAGAACCAGAATCAAACCATACATCCATGATATCTTGCTCTTTTGTAAATTCACCGTTCGGGCTGCCTGGATGTGTAAAGCCTTCAGGCAATAATTCTTTTGCTTCTTTTTCAAACCAAATATTCGAGCCATGTTCTCTAAATAATTGAGAGACGTGCTGAATCGTTTCATCTGTGATGATTGGCTCACCATTTTCAGCATAGAAGACTGGGATTGGAACGCCCCATACACGCTGTCTTGAAATGCACCAGTCACCTCTGTCACGCACCATATTGAACAGGCGCGTTTCGCCCCAAGCAGGAACCCATTTCGTTTCTTTAATATTATCTAATAGTGCTTCTCTGAAATCTTTAATCGAAGCAAACCACTGAGCAGTTGCACGATAAATTGTTGGTTTTTTCGTTCTCCAGTCATGCGGATAGGAGTGCGTGATAAAGTCGAGCTTTTTCAATGCGCCTTTTGCTTCAAGCTGTTCTGTGATGGCTTTATTGGCATCCTCGTAGAATAGTCCTTCAAAACCAGGTGCTTCTTCTGTCATCACACCTTTTTCATCTACTGGACATAACACATCAAGACCGTACTTCATACTTACGATAAAGTCATCTTCCCCGTGACCTGGCGCTGTGTGAACACAGCCTGTTCCTGCATCTGTTGTGACGTGATCGCCAAGCATCACAAGAGAATCTCTATCGTAAATTGGATGTGCTGCAACGACCTTATCTAATTCTTTACCTTTTAAGGTTTTCACAACTTCGTACTCTTCAAAGCCAAGTGTTTTTGCCACTTGTTCAACTAGCTCAGATGCGATGACATATCGCTCAGCACCCACTTGAAGCACACTGTACTCTAGGTTTGGATGTACACAAATGCCAAGGTTTGCAGGAAGTGTCCAAGGTGTTGTTGTCCAGATGATGAACTGCTCGCCGTTTTCAAGTACGCCTTTGCCATCTTTCACTTTAAATGATACGTAAATTGATGGTGAACGTTTGTCCTTGTATTCAATTTCTGCTTCAGCAAGTGCTGATTCACTTGATGGAGACCAGTTAACAGGCTTAAGACCTTTGTAAATATAGCCTCTTTTCGCCATTTCACCAAAGACAAGAATTTGCTGCGCTTCGTATTCAGGCTTTAATGTCACATATGGATTGTCCCAGTCTGCTCTTACGCCCAAACGTTTAAACTGATTGCGTTGACCTTCGATTTGTTTCCAAGCATACTCCTCACATAGTTTACGGAATTCTGCTGTCGACATTTCTTTGCGTTTGACTTTTTTATTTTTCGTAAGGGCTGTTTCAATCGGTAAGCCATGTGTATCCCAGCCCGGTACGTACGGTGCATGGAATCCATTCATTGATTTAAAACGGACAATAAAATCTTTGAGGATTTTATTGAGTGCGTGCCCCATATGAATGTCACCATTCGCATATGGAGGTCCATCATGCAAAATAAAGGTTGGGCGTCCTTTTGTCCGCTCTAAAACCATTTGATAGATGTCTTTTTCTGCCCATTCCTCTTGGATTTCAGGCTCTTTGTTCGGCAAGTTCCCTCTCATCGGGAATTCTGTTTTTGGCATTAATAAGGTGTCTTTGTAGTTCATACCTATTCCTCCACATGCAAATTCGTATTAAAAAACAATAAAAAAAGCCCTCTCATCCCATAAGGGACGAGAAGGCTTGTCTCGCGGTACCACCCTTTTAGACAAGCGCTTTGAAATTGCCGCTTATCCACTCTAAAATCGTAACGTGATCTGACGCCTTTTCTTACTCATTCATTTCAGAAAAGGAACTAAAGGGGTGATCTCATTGCAGCGTTTCGTAATGTCAGGCTTCCACCGTCCCTGATTCGCTTTATTACGCATGTAACCGCTGCGAGTGTCCCTTTCAAACGTTTATCTCTTGTTAATTTATGATGGTATTATATGCAACATGAGCACGTCATGTCAAGGTGATGCGCTTATTCTTTTTCGTCAAAGACAGCGTCAACTTCATATTCCAGCAAATGATCCCAATCATCATTTTTCAGAAGATCAAGCTGAGCTTCGATGAGCATTTGGAAACGAGTTCTAAAGACTTTCGACTGTTTCTTGAGCTCTTCGATTTCCATTGCAATCTTTCTTGATTTTGATAACGCTTCGTTGATAATACGGTCTGCATTTTTCTCAGCTTCACGAATGATCAATTTCGCTTCTTTATCAGAATGACGCTTCACGTCTTCTGCTGCTTCTTGCGCCACAAGAATGGATTTGTTTAATGTTTCTTCAATTGTTGCAAAATGGCCTAGTCTTTCATCAAGCTCGTTGACTTTGTCTTCAAGCTCGTTCTTTTTGCGAAGTACGATCTCGTAATCTTTACGTACTTGGCTTAAAAACTCATTTACTTCATCTTCGTCATAGCCGCGAAAACTTTTTGTGAACGTTTTATTATGAATATCATTAGGTGTTAATGGCAATTTTGCCACCTCCAGATTCAAATTCGTTATGTCAGAAGCTCAAATGTTACTTTGAATTTATCTTTTTTCGTCTTCCCATCAATTGTTTTTAAGCTAAAGCGGCCAAATCCCCTGACAGAGAGCTGATCACCTTCACCAATTGTAAAGGAAGGGTCTTCAGTGACTTTCCAGTTTACTTTGACAAGACCATTTTTGACCAAAAGCTGTGCTTTTTGCCGAGACTGACGGCTGACAGCAGCACATACAGCGTCAAGCCGCAGTGAAGAAATCGTATCTTCTTTGATATCGGTTTTGCTGATGACTGGCTGAAGATCTGCCTTGCTGATTTCCTCTAATGAAACAGATGCTCTGCCGACATGCGTCAGCTGAGCCCGAACAAAATCGGCAACATCGCTTGTACAAATAAATTGCACGTTGTCCTCTGAAAATAACAAATCACCGAATTTTTGACGCTTCAGGCCTGTCCCAATGAGCGAACCGAGAAGGTTGGGGTGTTCTATAGAAATAAACTTTTTCGCATAGTTCACCTGAAAATAAGTCAGTTCAAAATCCTGTATGGTCGGTGCTAAATAGTCAGGATAGATCAAAGCCCTTTTTCGCTCCGCTTCCTCATACCCGCCAAAAAACATGAGACCCAGTTCATCAGAATGCTGAATCACGGACTGGGTAATGAACTGCTCACGCGGATCAAGAAAGTCTGTTAATTTCATTCGATATTGATCGAGTGCGATGTTTTTCCAGCCTAATACTTGGTCGACAAATGGCTGTTCGTCTTTTCTAAAATGTTGATAAATATCGCTCATTTTGTTCCCCTTTTATGTAAAAGAGCCTGGCAGATGCCAAGCCCGGCAGCCTGTTTACATGAATCGTACAATCATATTATAAAGACCAGTTAGTCCATACGATGATGCGAAACGAATCACAAGCAATGCCACAATCGGCGAGATGTCAATCATGCCAATTGGCGGAATAATTTTACGGAATGGTTCTAAATACGGTTCGCAAATGTTTGTCAAGAAGCGGCCAATCGCTGTTTCTCTTGCAGATGGCACCCATGACATAAAGATGTAAATAATGATCGCGAATGAGTAAATCGTTAATACCGTACCCAAAATATTAAAAATGAAATTTAGAATAACTATGATTTACCACCTCTGAGGTTCTTCCTCTGTCAATAGCTCTGATATTGTGCCAGATACATCCACATTATCAGGTGTGCAGAGGAATATATTCGAGCCAATACGCTGAATGTCTCCACCGATTGCATAAACCGTTCCGCTTAAGAAGTCGATGATTCGCTTTGCTTGATCGTGCTGAATGCGCTGCAAATTGACGACGACTGCACGCCGATTTTTAATATGATCTGCAATCTCTTGAGCCTCTGCATAAACACGTGGCTCACTTAACACCACTTTAGAGGATTTTTGCACGCTTTGCAAGCTGACGACATTTTGTTTTCCTGCCTGAGGACGCTCTTGAAATGCTGTTTTATCTTTTGTGTTTTTTTCTTCTTGTGCTGGTTCTCTTTCTTCATCAATATATTCGTACTCATACTCTTCATCATCGAGTGTGAAGAAGCTTTTAAACTTATTTTTTATGCTCATGTCACGCACCTCCTGTTTCATTTCCAACAAGTGAAGAGCCAATCCGAACAAATGTCGCACCTTCTTCAATTGCGATTTCAAAATCGTTTGACATGCCCATCGATAAATGCTGACAAGGTGCATTTACTTGGTTCAGTTGTTTTACCTCTTGTTGAAGGCTTTTTAATGTTTTAAAACAGTTTCGTATCACAGTATGATCATCTGTAAATGGAGCCATTGTCATGAGTCCAGCAATTTCAATATGTTTGAAATCAGCGAGCTGTTTGACAAATGGAATCACGTCTTCGCTTTGTAAGCCGTGTTTTGACTCCTCAAGTGATGTGTTCACCTGTACAAAACAGCGAACCGTGTGATCCGCTCTTTTTTCAATTTCATTCGCAAGGGACATTCTGTCTAGCGAATGTAAGTAGTCAATGGTCTGAATGACAGATTTCACTTTTCGCGTCTGTAAACTGCCGATGAAGTGCCAGCTAATGTTTTCATCGGTTATGGCTGCCTGTTTTTCAAGTAACCCTTGGTCACGATTTTCACCAAAGTGCAAAATTCCGGCATCCTTTGCTTCTAATGCTCGTTCAATCGAGACATACTTTGTGACAGCGACAACCGATACATCGTCTGGATGTCTACCTGCTCTTTTACATGCTTCGTTGATTTGTTCATTTATTTGTCTGAGATTCTCTCGTACATTCAATTGCACTTATGCCTCCTTAAACCCGACAAAAGACATCATACGTCCTGTTTTCCCTTGATCACGCCGGTGTGAGAAGAAATGCTGCTCATTGCAACTTGTGCACATCGAACTGACATGTATGTTTTCTTCTTTTAATCCTGCATGAAGTAATACGTTTTTGTTTAGTGTTTTTAAGTCAATTTTGTATTGTCCTTGTGAAATCTCGGAATACACATCCTCTGTTGAAAAAGGAAGCTGTTTCACTTGATCTATGACAACATCATCTACTATGTAGCAGCAGCTGCCAATGGATGGTCCAATGACGACTTGTATATGATCGGCATCAGCGCCTTCTAGGCGAACCCATGCATCAACCATGTTAGCGCCGATTTGTTTGACGGTTCCTTTCCAGCCGGCATGAGCTGTTCCAATCAGCCCAGATTGCGGAGCTAGAAAATAAAGCGGAACACAGTCAGCGAAACAAAGAGCGAGCATGATGTTTGGTTCAGAGGTGTATAAACCATCTGTTCTAGAGAGCGCTTCATCATACTGAAGACTTCCTCTTCCCTTTTGTTCCTTCGTGACTTTCATGATGCGATCCTCGTGTGTTTGGTCAGCAAACACCCAATTAGAGAGCGGCACAGCAGTAGCATCTGCAATGACTTGACGATTCATTTGGACACTAGAAGCATCATCTCCTACATGGAGTCCAGTGTTCATTGATTGATATGGAGAAAGACTAAAGCCGCCATTTTTTGTCGTAAAACCGGCCAATATCTCTTTTCCAGAACATGTCATGTTCGTCCAATCATGAATCAGCATTGCATAAGGTGATTTCTGCTGAAAGGGGTCATATTTGTCTATCAAAGCTGCCTCCCACCTTTCATTCATCTCTCTTTATATCGCTCCTATTTTACCACAAGACCTGCTAAGACAGTTAGTGGGATTCATTAAATATTACACTCAAATGTGCCCTTTCTACAGGTTTTTTTTCAAATTGATATGAAAACGTAATCTTTTTACCCGAAAAAGACATTGATTGCTGAGAATGGAGAGGTTGTTTTTAAGGAAAATTTGATCTATTAGTTGAGGAATTTACACAAATTAAGAAGACAAACGGACAAGTATCACATCTTCGCCAATTTTTACTATATTTCGCCACGGGACAATCATTTCCTCTTCTTTTCCGAAAAATCCCATCATTTTACCTGTACCGCCTATGATAATCGCTTGTATTTTACCGCTCGTGACATTGATATCGATGTCTCCAATAGTACCTAATTTTTTTCCGCTGGACACATCGACGACATCTTTGATTTGGAATTCAGAAATACTGATCATCTGTCCTTCCCCGCCTTTCGTTTTCTACTATAATATGTATGATGGAAAAGCAGGGAAGCAGACCAATAGTTTCTCTTATCTACAATTTACTTAAGTGAGGACGGCCGTTTTGCCACATGACTTCGACTGGACATTCAAAGAAGGAAGAAAGCAAGTCACTTGTCATCATCTGCTTTGTCTCCCCTTTATGAAAAACAGTACCTTCTTTTAATAATAAGGTGTGCTGAAAAATCGGGAGAATCTCTTCTGCATGGTGGGTCGTATAAAGCAATGTGGGCGCATCTGGTTTTGATGCAATCAATGAGATCGTCTCCAGCACTTGTTCTCTTGCTAAGAAATCAAGACCCGTCACAGGTTCATCTAATATTAGAAGCTTCGGATCATTCATTAAAGCTCTTGCGATCAGCACTTTTTGTTTCTCCCCTTGCGAGAGGGTTTCATACGTGCGATTGGCATATTGAAACGAGCCAAATGTTTTTAATAAATCAATCGCCTTCTCTCTTATCTCATCTGTCGGTGTTTCATAAAGTCCGATGGAAGCAAATGCCCCGCTCAAAACAATTTCAAATGCATTGTCATCTCTGTGCAGCTTCTTTTCAAGACCAGCAGAGATGAGACCAATTTTCTTCCTTAGTTTTTCACCAAGCGCTTCCTTGCCAAACACATGGCCTAACACCGTCATCTCACCTGACGTTGGAAAATAATATGAGCAAAGCATATTTAATAAAGCCGTTTTCCCAGCACCATTTAAACCATAAAGCACCCAGTGTTCCTGGTCTTTCACCTGCCAGTCAATAGAACGAAGCAGCCATTTTCCATTTCGTTTTAAAGAAACATCCTTCAAGTCAAGCGACACGATCTTTTCCCCCTGAATAAAAATTCTGAATATACAAATAATAACGTCTACAGCATATCGCAAATGTTTCAATCAGTAAACCTAACGCAAAAAAGCTGCTCCCTAAAAGGAACAGCTTTTTTGCATGGTTACGAAATTTCAATTCGCACGCCTTCTTTAATATCAGGAAACGTATGCGGGGATGCAAAGACAGCTCCCGGTAATACATCATCAAACGGCTCTTGGAAGTAGATCGAAATATGGCCGAGTTCCTTAAAGTTGTCATTTGCTTTATTGCCTAAAGCAGTAATGGTATACGTTTGGTCGCCCACTTGAATCGTTCCGCCTAATTTCAGCGGCTCTTCTTCTAAGTGTTCAAACTCATGAATGACAGACATATCTCTTAATTCCTGCGGCGCTGCTGGTCCAAATAAAACAATCAGCTTATCTTCTTTAAACTGCGGGACTAAGATCCCAATTTCTTTTACGACAGATTGTGTTACCATGTATCTCGATTCCTCCTTTAATACGTTTAATACATACCGAAGCTGGCAACGTATGCGATCACAACAGATAGAACGCCTGTAATGAGACGGCTATACAAAACAGCTGGTACCCCATATTGTACCGTTTCCGGCTTTGCTTCACCAAGTGATAGCCCAACCGGGATAAAGTCACACCCTACTTGACCGTTGATCGCAAACAGTGCTGGAAGAGCAAATTGAGGCGGAATGTTTCCTAGTGCAATTTGACTACCAATCAGTACACCGATGACTTGTGCGATGACTGCCCCAGGTCCTAAGACAGGCGACAGGAACGGTAAGGTACAGACAACAACGAGCAGTAAGAGCCCCCATAAAGATCCTGCCAAAGGTGAAAGGAAATGGGCAATCAGATCACCGATTTTTGTATAATTGATAATTCCAATTAACATACTGACAAAGGCCATGAATGGAATAATGTTTTTAAGGAGCATATCAACAGAATCACGACCAGCTTGATAGAATGTGCCGGTTACTTTTCCGATTCCTCTTGAGAATCTCATGAGGAAATTCCCTTTTTCTTGACGCTCGATATTTTCCTCTTTCAGTTTTGAATAGGTTTCTTTGAAATTCTCTTTGTCAATTGAGCCGCTGCTTTCTTGACCTTCTACATTCCCTTCACTATCAGATGCTTCAGCAAAGGAAATATCTTTTTCTGTGACACCTGATACGAAGATATCCTCTGTAATGTGTTTTGCAAGCGGTCCAGAAGGAGAGGATGCCAGCACATCGACAGTAGGAATGCGTTTCATTGGATAAAGTCCGATTCGCGCTGTTCCTCCGCAGTCAATGACAACACACATCATTTCATCTTCTGGTATAGAATTTTTAAAGCCATCACATGCTTCTGTCCCTGTCATTTCTGCAATTTTTCGTGCAACTGGGTGAATGCCTCCTCCTGTAATGGAAACGACCTTTCTTCTTTTACCGGTTGGTTCAAGCTCTAATCCTTTTCCCCATCCGCCAGCACCTTTTGCAACAAATACTTTGTGGTTTGTCATGTCTAACCCTCCCCTATTGTGAATTCGCTTTCATTTTTCCTGCTAAGTACTTTGTGATCCATTCCGTAATGATTCCGCGAAGTAAAATGACAACGATCCCGACTAAGAAGTAACGAACAGCCAGCTCTGACATAGAGTATCCAGCTTCTTTAATCCCGTTCGCAATTCCTAAGTAGACAAACAGTTCTCCTGCGTTGGCATACGGGAACAGCGATGTCACCGGATGAACAAATGAAACAGCTGAATCATAGAATGCTGGTTTTTGTTTTTCAGGTAAGAAGCGGCCAAACGTATAAGCCATTGGGTTTGTCAAAATAAGAACGGATAAGATCGGCATTAACGTATAGCGCAAAATGGTATATTTCGCTGCAAACTGAATCGCTCTATTCACTCGCTCTTCTCCAATAAACTTCATGACAGCATAAGTGAAAGTAAGTAACACAACAAGCGTTGGAACGATACCTGTCACAAGACCCATGAACTGCTTTCCGCCGGCTTCAAACATCCCGATAAAGTGCTCTCCAAACCATTGAATCCATTCCATGTTTCATCTCCCCTTTCTTAGTTCACATTTGTTATATTTTTTTTAGAAATCGAGACAAGCGCCTGCTCCGCTGCCATGGAGAGTGCTTGCATGACAGCTGGTCCCCTTTTGCGCTTTTTCAATGTTTGTTTCATCATGTGATGCTCATCAAGCACAGCCCCCACATGTTTTCCTTCATAGGAAGGCAGTTCCTTAAATTTAGACAAAATCGAGACGCCACCCAGCACATGACACTTTTGAATGATGTATGATTCATCGACAATGATGAGCGCAATGGCTCCAGGACCAAATTTGCGCCGCTCCATTCCTGAAAACAAGTGATAGCCTTGTTTCCCTTTATAGTCGTCAATCAGTGAATCCATGCTCTTGCGGTAGTACTTGATTTGAATAAACGATAAACCATACTGCACAATCAAAATGATACAAAGTACGATTGCTAATTTTTCCATAGCCTCACGTCCTTATGATTGAAATAAGTGATCTTGTAATGAACGCAGCTTCCAGACCGTTGTGCTTGCATCAAGTTCTACATCATCATGAGATAGGAATTGCCCCAATTTGATATCTTTTTTCGCTACCACTTTTCCGCTGATTAAGCCAATTGGGATGTGGCCGTTCGCTTTCATGTCTTGATGTGTTTCAAGTACACCTCTTACGGAGTATCCGCCAATACCATCAAGTGTTTCTCCTGCTTTAATATCTCTTTTCGCCACAGCGACAGTTTCTGATACTGGTACACCAATTGGATGGATTGAAGAATCGTGTTGTAAGACTGCTTTTGCGATCGTCACTGGTGTTTCAAGACTTGCTAAGTGGAAAGGACGATACAGTGTGTAGTGAGGACCTTTTCCAACTTTTAAGTAGCGAAGTTCTTCATCTACTGGCTCAAGATCACTCTTGACGATGACAAAGACACCTGGTGCCAGTCCGTTTACATATTCAACGACTCCGAAGTTATCCAGTACGCCGCCTTGCTGTTTTTGATTTAATTTATCTGCTACATTTTCTAAATTCGCTTCTACTCCATGCATGCCGACTTTATCAGGCAAAAGTCCTGTTGCATTACTTAATAGGTTCATTTCTGCCATCGTTTTTGTTCCGTCTTGGAATGCTGCCAGCATGTGGGCACTCATATGTTTACTATCTGCTTCAGCTTTACACGTATCTGGGTTTGCTTCTGGGAAGAATGGGTTGTTCTTACCTTTCCCAGCAACCAATACTTCAAGCCCCATTGTTTTTGCAAATTCGTATAGTTCTAGCGTTGCTGCTGGTTCATCTCCAGCTGATCCAGAGTAAACAAGTCCTGCATTCGTGAATAATTTATGCATGACCAAGCCGATCGTAATATCGACTTCTACATTTAAAAGAACGAGATGTTTTTTTGAATTAAGCGCTTCCAAAGAAATGTTTGCTCCGACCTCTGGAACACCTGTTGCATCCACAACGACTTCCACAGAATCTGATTGAATCACTTCTCTGTAATCATTTGTGACGACCATTTGATGTGGTTTCGCATGTTGCTTGTAAAAATTCGCTGCTTTCTCAGCTGCACTAAGATGAATATCACAAACACCTGCGACAATCATGCCTGGAATTTTAGAAATTTGTGAAATGAGTCCAAACCCCATTTGACCTGCCCCGATAATCCCAACTTTGATTGGATCTCCGCTGCGTTCTCGTGCTAACAATTGTTGATAAATTGACATCTAAATCATCCTTTCAGGTTTTCTTGCTTCACAATAGATTGCTAGAAAAATAATCTGAAACTTTTAACAAATGTTATAAAAATTAACAAAAATCTGTTTACTGTAACATTTGTTATTTTATTTATCATTTGTTATGAACTTAGTTTATATGATGTGTCAACTTTGTGTCAAGATAAAATCGATAAAATTCTCAATCTTTTTGAGTCTAAAGACTCAAAAAAACTACCTAATCGGCTTAGGTAGTTACTTTAATAGGGCATCTCCGGTTTGTTCATCTGTAATTAACACATGAATTAATCCACCTTCTAACGCTGCCCTGATCGCTTCAATTTTTTCTTCTCCTCCAGCGACACCAATCACAAGAGGGATCTCTTTCAGTTTTAGAGGACTGATCCCCATCACCCGGTCGTTCCACGGATGCGGATACACTTCACCTTTATGATCAATAAAGTTATAACAAATGTCACCCACGACATCTTTCGCTTGCAGGATATCTTCCTCACCACTTGTCATATAGGATTTCACCATCGTTGAATGTTGCGGAACCCCGCCTATTCCTACGACCGCGATATTTGATGATTCTCCTAATTCAATGACTTTTTTGATCGACGGCTGTCTAATGAGTACATCTTTCGCTTCTTTCGTATCAAGCATGACAGGCACATGTAAAAACTCACATTTGGATTTGAGTGCTTCTGAGCATCTTCCAATAATATAGTTGGCATGAATATCAACATCTTCATTTCCGACGCCTCCGACAAGCGGAACAAATGTCACAGATGGAAAATGCTGAACAGACGTAAGCGCTTTCGCCATTTCATGCAAGGTTGTCCCTGATGAAAAACCGATGACTTGTCCATCCTTCATGACTTTTAATAAAAAGCCCGCAGCCGCAGCTCCTATTCGACTTTTTGTTGTTTCTTGACTGAGAGATTCCACACACACGACTTCTCGCAGCCCATATTTTCGCTCTATTTTTCTTTCTAACGAACCATATTGTTGATTTACTTCATCATGAATAATGATTTCCACGATTCCTGCTTCACGTGCTTTTGCCAAATATTTCGATATGAGCGAACGGCTAACCCCAACAGCTTCTGCAATTTTAGATTGAGTGGCGCCTTCTTCATAGTACATATGCGCAACCTTAATGAGCAGCCTTCTTTCATCATGGAATGTCATAATAACCCTTCTTTCCGCTTCTCTATTCCCTCACAAATGATATTTTAAATAACATTTGTTAAAAACAGATTAAATGAAAAAAATAACAGAGTCAATACTACAGATGGGTTCTCTAAAAAGAATGAAAAAAGCCGCACATCAGCGGCGGCTTTAAAAAATATTTTTATTCATTTGTTTGATTGCTGCTTTTTCAAGCCTTGATACTTGTGCTTGAGAAATGCCGATTTCTTCTGCCACTTCCATTTGTGTTTTGCCTTGGAAAAAGCGTTTACGAAGAATCATTTTTTCTCGATCATTCAATCTGCGCATTCCCTCTTTTAAGGCCAATTCTTCTACCCATTGTGTATCTTTGTTCCGTTCATCACTAATTTGATCCATCACATAAATCGGATCTCCTCCGTCATTATAAATCGGTTCAAACAAAGAAACAGGATCTTGAATGGCATCTAGGGCAAAAACAATTTCCTCATGAGGGACTTCTAACACTTTGGCAATGTCTTCTGCCGTTGGTTCCTTGCTTGTCTCACTAATCAGTCTCTCACGGACTTGAAGCGCCTTATAGGCAATATCTCTTAGTGAACGAGACACCCGGATGGGGTTGTTATCGCGCAAGTATCGACGGATTTCTCCTATGATCATAGGGACCGCATAAGTTGAAAATCTGACATTGTGGCTTAAATCAAAATTATCAATTGATTTCATTAATCCGATACAGCCTACTTGGAAGAGATCATCAACATACTCGCCTCTGTTGTTAAAACGCTGAATCACACTTAAAACCAACCGCAAATTGCCATTGACTAGCTTTTCTCTTGCTGTATCATCACCTTCATCTTGCAGCTGTCTGAATAATTTTCTCATCTCGTCGTTTTTCAGAACAGGCAGTTTGGAGGTGTCGACTCCGCAGATTTCCACTTTATTTCTGGACACTTTTTTCCCTCCCTACAGGAGCTGTTGTACAAAGTTCAGTATCTCCGTGGGATGGAAAAATATGCACGGCCTACGACGAGAAAGATGTGAAAAAATGGTGATCCCTTTGACAGTGCAGGGATAAAGCTTTCAAAAAAATTTTTTTAGACCATCTTATTAAATTCTTTTTGCAATCGTTTAATAATTCTTTTTTCGAGCCTTGAAATATAGGACTGAGAAATACCAAGCATGTCGGCAACATCTTTTTGGGTTTTTTCTTCACCGCCAACTAAACCGAACCTCAGTTCCATGATCTGTTTTTCACGATCGTTTAATTGTTCTAACGCTTTTTTCAGTAATTTTTTATCGACATTTGCTTCAATATCCCGGGTGATAATATCATCATCTGTCCCAAGTACATCTGATAAAAGCAATTCATTTCCGTCCCAGTCGATGTTAAGCGGTTCATCAAAGGATACTTCTGAACGGATTTTATTATTTCGGCGCAAATACATCAAAATTTCATTTTCAATACATCTAGACGCATATGTGGCCAGTTTGATCTTTTTTTCTGGATTAAACGTATTTACTGCCTTGATGAGGCCTATCGTTCCGATACTAATCAAATCCTCAATGTTAATGCCTGTGTTTTCAAATTTTCTTGCGATATAAACGACCAATCGCAAGTTTCTTTCGATCAAAATGGCTCTTGCTGTTTGATCCCCTTTTGGTAATTTAACGAGCAATTCTTGTTCTTCATCCTTTGATAATGGCGGAGGCAGTGCCTCACTTCCACCAATATAATAAATCTCATCACTCTTTAGCCCTAGCTTCATGAGGAGTTTATACCAGTAGTAAGTGAGTTTAAATTTTAATTTTTTCATCTTCTTCTCCCTTCTAAATGTCCAGTTGACTTCGTAAGATAAAAGACATCACAAAAAACTACGACACCCCTTGTATCATTTTTCCGTCTAACATCTCTGGATGAATGATGGATTGAAATTCCTGATCTGCTGATAATCCACTTAGACTCATCCCAACAAAACACTTCGCTGGCTGGATCATATGCGTTCTTGTATAAAGGACGACCGTATCTGGTTTAAAGCATAGTAGAAACCCGTGATCATGACCGACTGCGCGATACGGAACGAGTCTTAAACGATCGAGCAGCGGAAAATGGTCATCGAGCTTTTGCATCACTTCAACAGGATGAAACTGTTTCATTTTTTCTATAAATGGCTCTCCGAAAATAGATGTGAGCTGATCGAGCTGGACGATCATGACAGGTGTTTTCGTCAATGGATCATACAGCTGATTTCCAGAATCGACCAGACCATTTAAGCGGATTGTTTCTCCTTGAATGTGTATCTCCACAAGTACTTGTTCGTCATATTGTCTTTTTTTCGCACCAACCTCTCCTAATCGTTTCTTTGAAAACAGCCAAATGGCCGGAAAGCCAGTGAGAACAAAAAGCCAGCTAATGGGATCACCAAATCCATCATTTTGTGAAATAAGCAGTCCATCTTGAATGACTGTATTTGTCTGCAAAAACGAATGAACCCCGATCATGCCCCCTCCCATCAAAAATGTGACAAAGTAAAAAGCAAACAGGTTTTGAAAAAAGGAACGAAATCTTTGAAAGCCAAAGGTTCCAAGCACGATCAAGACAGAAAAAAGCAGTTTACCTAAAGGGTGCGACACAATCATTGCAAATGGCGTAAAGAGCAAGAGAACAATGCTCGACCCAATGAGAGCTCCTAACATATATCGCCTTTTTTTCACTTGTCGTTTGAGAATAAATGCCGTGAGTAAGAGCAGCAATAGATCAAAACAAAAGTTTAACAGCCAAATGACATCTAAATAAATGACCACCTTCTGCTCCTTTCATCTGAAACAAAGAATCAAAAGCAGTACTTGCACTTGTTTGTACCAGTATAAAACAGTCATCGGATGGAAGTCTGTCAATTCTTGTAGGGGATGATAGAGAACTTTTGGTGGATTGTTATCGTTTTTGTCGACGTATGAGACAGAAAGAACATCCGAATGATTTGTTGGACAAGTGTCTCCTCAATCCATTGCACAAAAAAAGACACGCTCCGAAGAGTCGTGTCTTTTTCGCTGTCATTCTTTCTCATTGATGGTGAGTGTTCCTTCTGCCTTCTGTCTTGTGACATTTCCATAATCATCTTTGACAATGACTTCAATCACCGCACCTTTTGCTTTTGCAATAGATGTCGCCGTCCAGTAGCCTTCATACGTTCCCGGTGCTACTTCACGAATCGGCAGTTCGGTTGTGTTTTGAAGCTTTGATCTAGCATTTGTCAGCGGCATATGAAGAACAAAGGTGGCATCTAGCTTTTCCCTGCTTTTAAATGAAATCTTAACCGATTCACCTGATGATAGATTCATATTGTCTTTTGGCGTTAATTCAGAAATGACAGGTGCATCATATTGTACATCGATGTCGACCTTTTTAGTCGTTTTGTTTCCTGCCGCATCTTTTGCTGTCACTTTGATTGTATTTTTCCCATTCTCAAGAAGCACCCTTGCAGAATATGCCCCATCCTTTACGGTCGCTTTTTTTCCATTGACTGTGACTTGATCTAGATAATCATCCGCTACTTTCCCTTCCACCGTGAGTGATTCTCTATTAAACTTGTCGCCTTTTTTCGGTGTATCAATGGTCAATGTCGGTGCTGTTTGATCGATGATCACATTGACTGGCTTGGAATGTTTTGTTGAGCCTTTATCCGTTACAGTCGCCGCCGTGAAGACATGCTCTCCACTTGGAACAGATACATTTTCTTTGAAAGTACCCGACTCATCTGATTTGACGTTGGCCACCTCTTCATCATTCTGATAAATGGCCACATCGAGACCCGGAGAGGCTGTGCCTTCAATCGTCAATTCACCTTGATTTGTAATGGTTCCTTCCTTTGGAGAAGTGATTTCTGGTACATCTGCTTCATAGTTTACGAGCGCACGAATCATATAATTCCCCTCTTCTTTCGGAGAAGGAGAAAAAGCACCGCTCGTCAGCTGCCAGCTTCTTTCAGCATTAGGGCCATCTTCATCTGTGGCAAGTCCCGGAGATTCGGTATTCTTTTTCGTTTGAATATAAACAAGATAGAAATCTCCATCCACTGTAATGGCTTGATCTTCTAAATCTACTTTTGTCCATTCACCATTACGCAGCGCATTTGCTTTTAAAGGTCCTGCGATTTTCTCACCTGGAGCGCCACCCTTCCCAGAAGCATCATATACTTCAACAGCAAATTCATCGCCTCCAGGAGCTGGCCATTCTGATGTCCAAAACCGGAAAAGACCACCTGTGACTTGTGCTTGTTTTTTTCCTTTTTCTAATGAAAACTTCACAGCCCAGCCATTGCCAGGATCGTAGAAAGCCCGCGCATTTTCAGCCGTGCCATCATCGTAGCCAATCTCTCCCGGAAAGCCGATAAAAGGCTCAAGTTTCACTGACTTTTCAAGTGGCTTTTCCGTCACATCCGCTGTAAACGTATAGCCTTTAAACCCCTTTGCAAAAATTTTGACTGTATAGACACCGCTTAATGCCTCTAGAGAAAATTCACCGGATTCATCTGTTTTCACCGGCTCAATTTTTGCGTCCTCCACAAGATAAACAGTTGCATTCTTCACCTTTTCACCAGTTGTTTCATTGACGACCGTGCCGGAGATCGTTCGTTTCTCTAGCGGCTGTAAGGAGAAATTCGCTTCTGCTGTTTCTTTTGATGCCACTTTGACTTTTTGGGACCGTGATTCAAAGCCGTAAGCTTCCGCTTTCACTGTCCATTCTCCTGCTCCTTGAGACAGCTGATATTTCCCTGTCGCTTCATCGGTGGAAGTTGATTTTCCGCTTTCTAGAACACTGATTTGTGCTTTCATTGGAAGAGCTTGAATAGACGGAGCATCATGACTGTTTTGCTTTTGAATGTGTACATGTTTATTTTTTACTTTAGCAGGCTTTGCCTTTTTTGGATCAACTGATTTCTTATTCTGGCTTGTGGATTTTTCTTTTTTGATCACACCTAGCTGGTTCTTAGCTTGTTGAGACAAAGCCTCATCTGTGATTTTCACATCATCTAAATAAAAGCCATCTTTTGTGACACTGCCATCTGTTCTTATCTGAAACAGGACTCTCACTTTTTGACCTTTATAAGCAGATAAATCAACCTCGCCTGCTGTCCACGCATTTGTTTTCCCCGTATAAGCTGTCACTTGAACGGCGTCTTCCCCCTCTGGCTGTACATAGACATGCACATAATCATAATTGGCTTCGAGATCATGCCAGTATTGATATTGCAGGTAGGAAGAACCTGAATCTGGTACAGCAATGAGCGGCATAGACAAATTGGCGTCCGTTTTATTTTCATAAGGACTGTCTAAATTGGTGGCATAGACATGTTCCCCGCTAAATGCTTGTTTTGGACCTGTGGACGGTTTTCCCCACTGCCACGGATCTTTTGTTCCACCACTGAACCATCCACTTGGCCATGCTTCAAAATCTTGTGAGTAGCCAGTGGTGATGGATGTTTTAATTGGAAGTGTATAAGAATCTGATGCCGCTTCATTTTCTCCAAAATCTTTCACAATCCATCGGTACGTCACGTTTTCCCCCTCAAGTTCAGGGAGCTGCACCGTATAGGTTCCTTTCAAATGATTTCCATCCGTGCGGTTGGCTTGCAATGTCTCCCATTCACCTTGATCTACTCGGTAAGTCAAAGAAACATTTGCCACTGCTATCCCATCTTCTGCAGTGATGGTCAATGGGGTTGGCGTTGCAGCAAAAATTTCATTCGGACCTTTATGTGAAAAAACAGGTGGTTCTGTATCTTCTCCCTCTTTTGTCACCTGACCTTCAATCGTACCGATGCCATTGGTTAAAGCCATAATCGCCTCTCTTGCATCAACTAACCCTGCCCCATAGCCGTTGTTAGGGGATTCAGGAAATTGCTGATCTGTCAGTGGTTTCGCTGTCTCAATGAGAATTTGCTGAATTTCATCAACAGAAAGGTCTGATTGCACTTGGCGAAGAAGAAGAACAACAGCTGAGACATGCGGACCTGCCATCGATGTACCATTCCACCCATCCTCATATCCTTTTCCCGGGATCGAAGAACGAATGTTTACTCCCGGAGCAGCAATATCTGGTTTCATTACGCCATATGGAGATGGACCCTGAAGGGAGAAAGACCCTAACTTGTTGTCATGATCTGTTGCGCCTGTAGCAAAGGCTTCCTGATAGTTAGCGGGATTTGCAATCGAACCCGCGCCGCCTGGATTGAATAAATCGGTATTACCGGCTGAAAATTCTGGAAAGATGTCTGCTGCTCTCCAAGCATTCACTACATCTTTATACCAATCATCAAGACCTGGCCCACCGCCCCACGAATTATTCACAACATCAGGTGCCTTTTCTGGGTGAGGGTTTCCGTTTTGATCTTTCGGGGCTAAAACCCACTCACCGGCATCTAACAGATCAGCATCTGTACCGCCATCTTCTGAAAAAGCTTTCACTGCAATCCATTCTGCTCCCGGTGCGACCCCAATTTGATTTTTTCCATCTGGCTCAGAACCAACCATTGTGCCTGTCACATGGGTCCCATGCTCCAAGTCATCATAAGGGACTTCAGAGCCTGCCGTAGCATCATACCAATTCAGTTCATGAGATGGTTCGTTCGGACGAGCAGGATCAAACCCGCGGTATTTTTCTTTTAGCGCAGGATGATCCCATTCGACACCTGTATCAATACTTGCCACAACGGTTCCGGTCCCGTCATAGCCTAAATCCCACGCTTCTGGTGCATGCACCTGAGCAATATTCCATTCGACTCCATCTACTGCTTTGATTTGTTTGTTTGGCTTAGCATGCTTCAAATCAACAGGACGATGAAGTTGACGAGTTTCATTCGGCAGCACTTGAGCTACTTCTGGAAAAGAAGCAACCTTTTCCATCACTTCTTTTGTTGCCGTCACAGCTAGACCATTCACAATATAGTAGGAATGAATATCTTTCACTTGCTTATTCTTTTTTTCCTTTTGTAAATACGCTAGGAGCGCTTGCTGCGTTTCATCAGATGTTGCTCTCAGCTCAGATACAACGGCTGATCTTTTTGTGTACTGCGTTTTAGCCGCAGTTAATTTTTGTTTTTTTGCTTTTGATATAGCTTCTTTTGCTACTTTTTGTACATTCGTTTGTTCCTTCATTTTGACTAAGAAGGTCACCTTATCTTCCTTTTGAAACTGCTTCTTTAATCTCGAAGAAATCTTGGCTTTTGTTGTCTTAGAGGAAACGGCTTCCTCCTGATATGAGGTAGAAGTCGATTTTGCTTGAACCATCCCAAAGCTTGTCATCGTTAAAGTACCTATCACCAAAAGACTCATGAAACGATAGACGGCGGTTTTGCGAAACTTCACTTTCAATAAAATCCCTCCTCCTCAAATGGTCAAACAGTGTGTATCCTGGCCCTCCCCCTTCTTTTTGATCATGACAAGTTTCATGGTGTTCTCATTAATGTAGTCAAATAAAGTTCAACATTTTGTCGTTTTTTGTAAAGGGAATTAAAAATGATTCTTTTGACTTAAAAGGCTCAAACCAAAACACATACGATAGTTCCAAATAACACGTCGGAAACAAGACTTTTATATCAATCAGGCTCAGGATCTTCTCACCATGCAGACATAAAAAAACCCCTTCCAAAGGAAGGGGATGAATCGTGCTTGCTTATCGTTTGTTGCGGTTACGTAAGAACGTTGGGATATCCAATGTATCATCACTTGACTGTGTATTTTGTCTTGGTTGTGATGATGTTTGCTGATGTTCCTCACGTTTTACTTCACGCTTTTGTGGAATGGATTGATTTTGCTTTAATCCTTGTCCTAATGGATTTCTTTGAGGTTTTGTCACTTCCGGCTCTTGCTCAATAAAACCGGTTGCGATGACTGTGACCACAATTTCATCCTTCAAGTTATCATTAATGACAGATCCAAAGATCATGTTGACATCTTCATCAGAGGCTGATGCAACAATATCCGCTGCTTCTTGTACCTCATAAAGACTAAGGTTCGTACCACCAGTAATATTCATGATAACACCTTGTGCTCCATCAATCGCTGTTTCAAGAAGTGGTGAAGAAATGGCTTTTTTCGCTGCTTCAGCAGCACGGTTTTCGCCTGTTGCGACACCAATTCCCATAAGAGCTGAACCTTTGTTAGACATGATCGTTTTCACGTCAGCAAAGTCAAGGTTAATTAAACCTGGTGTTGCAATGAGATCTGAGATCCCTTGAACACCTTGTCTTAACACGTTATCTGCTGCACGGAATGCTTCAAGCATTGGCGTGTTTTTATCGACAATTTCAAGCAGGCGATCGTTTGGAATCACGATTAACGTATCAACTGCTTCTTTCATAGAAGCAATCCCTTCAACTGCTTGAAGCTGACGCTTTCTTCCTTCAAATGTGAAAGGACGAGTCACAACTCCAACTGTCAAGGCTCCAGAATCTTTTGCGATTTTCGCAATGACAGGTGCAGCACCCGTACCAGTTCCACCGCCCATACCTGCTGTCACAAAGACCATGTCAGCGCCTTTTAGGACTTCTTCAATTTGTTCTTTGCTTTCTTCAGCAGCTTTTTTACCGACTTCAGGATTCGCACCTGCTCCAAGCCCTCTTGTCAGCTTAGCACCGATTTGCATTTTTGTTTCTGCTTTTGATAAGTTTAACGCCTGTGCATCTGTATTCACTGCAATAAAATCGACACCCTGTACGTCATTTTCAATCATTCGGTTGACAGCGTTATTTCCGCCGCCACCTACACCGATTACTTTAATTGATGCTAGGCCGTCTATATTTGTTTCAAACTCCAACATGCTGAATCCTCCTAATCCGTCGAAAATCTAGTTCTATTCCCAGAACATATTAAATAGTTTTTTCATTTTGCCCGGTTTTTTATTTGTCTCTTGTTGCGCTTTTTGTTTCACTTTCGGTCTTGGCTGAGCTTCTTTTACTTGTGGTGTAGAAGAAACCGGCTCCATGGACGCGCCTACTTCATGAAATGCTTCATCCGGCATTTGGAATCCAACCTGTCTGCCCTGAATCTTTGCATTGCGATAAGCAAAATGGATCAGGCCCACTCCTGTCATATATTGAGGTTCCCTGACCCCAATATAATTAGGACTTGCGATTCTTACATTGTTTTGTAAGACCGTTTGTGCCAGAGAAAGGATACCTGGTATAGCTGCCTGTCCACCTGTTAGAACGAATCCGCCAGGCAAATCATGGACACCCATATTGCGTAATTCCTCTGCCACAAAAAGCAGAATCTCTTCCAATCGCGCTTCGATGATATTGGCTGCTTCAAGTTGTGTATACGTCTGTTTTTGGTCCGTACCGATGACGGAAACTTCAAATGTCTCCTCAGACGATGCCTCATCATAGAATGCATGCCCAAATTGCTTTTTGATTCGTTCAGCTTCTTCAGTGGAAGTTCTAAGTCCTATAGACAAATCTTTTGTAATGTTCTCTCCGCCCAATGGGATACTGTGAGTAGAATAGAGATGCCCGTTTTCAAATACGGATATCGTAGTAGAGCCGCCGCCAATATCGACAAGAGCTACCCCTAGATTTTTTTCATCTTTCGATAACGCCGCTGAACCCGATGCGAGTGGCTGCAAGCAAATATCCATAATTTCAATACCAGCCCGCTCTACACATCGGAGCCAGTTATGTAGAATCGTTTTAGAACCTGTGATTAACGATCCATCCACTTCTAGCCGTACACCTAGCATTTTTTTCGGATCTGTGATCTCATCTCTTCCGTCGACGATAAATTGTCTCGGAATTACGTCTACTACGAGATGTTCTTGCGGAATAGATACTACCTGTGCAGCATCCAAGACACGTCTCACATCTTCAGCATGTATTTCTTTATTTTCACTAGACACTGCGACCACGCCGCTCGTATTTTGAATATGAATGTGGTTTCCGTTAATTCCGACTATCGCCTTTTGTAAAGGAAAACCTACCATTCTCTCAGCCTGTTCAAATGCTTGTCTAATAGAATGAACTGTTTCATCTATATCAACAATCGATCCTTTTTTTAACCCCTCTGAAGGGACATTTCCAACACCTATAATGTTAAGCGAATCATCCGCCATTTCTCCGACGATGACTTTTATATTGGATGTACCGATGTCAAGGCTGACGTAAATTTCATTGTTGTTCATTCTATGGCACCTCCTCACATATCAATACTTTCTATTCTATTATTTGCTGAACAACAATACAATGAATGTGTTTTTACAAGTGTGTAACAAAACTTAAAAAATCAACATTTTTTATTAGGATTACTGAAAATATTCGTTACATCATATGTATATCCTTTTTTATGACTCACTTTTTTTCTTTTTTTCTCTAGAAATTGTCCATTTTGTTAGTAGAATTCTTCGAATAACGGCGATATTTTGAAACAATCTAACACCGAATGCAAACATTCCGACTAAATACAAGTCTACACCAAGATGGACGCCCAGAAAAGCTAAACTTATTGCGAGTATAATATTAAAGAAGAAACCTGATACAAACACTAGTTCATCGTATGCCCCTTGCAGATGTGCTCTGATTCCACCAATCAATGTATCAAGCGCAGCAAGTACAGCGAGGGAAAGATAGTTAGAATACTCATTCGGTATCGTAAAATTCGTTAAGAAACCGATCGCAACTCCTATGATTAAACCAAGTACAGGAAGCCACATTAAGATTTTCCCTCCTTTACATCGTCAAGAGGCTTCAATTCATTTAATTGAATTGTACCGTCGAATGCTTTTAAATGAATTTTTTTCTTCGGCGGTCTAATACTCAAACTGAAATTTTCCTGAGCAAACAAATCACCAATATCTGATACATTTAAACGGCTGTATAATTTATCGGCCTGCTCGCTGACCATCTTAATCGTGACTGTATCACCATCTATGCTGTAACCATCCATTTTCGTCGTACCATTAATATCTCGAATAACACTGGTGTTAATCACCCGGTGTTCATTAATGGAAATATGTTTTGCCCCAAACATATTGGCTTCGTTGATTAGTTTTTTTAGAAGATCAGGTGGTATATTTTTGACTTCTTCTCCGGTAAGTTCCTTAGAAAAAAGCTGAGTAATTTCTATTTCAACTCCTTCACCCGTTACCTCTGTAAAACCAGCCTTTTCTTTCAAATCCTTCAACGTTTTTGTTAATTGTGCTTCTTTTGATTGATCTTCTTGGTTGCCATACTTTTTTAGCATTTCATCATATTTATCAATTTCTTTCAATAAATCCAGTTCTTTACTTTTAGATGCAGATAAATCCTCTCTTAATTCCCAAACGTCTCGAGTATCGCGAACTTTAGGCTTTTGTAGAGAGTTAAACTGGATGGAGACCATGATGCCAAATATGACCATCAGGACTGTCAAACTAAGTAATGGCTTCTTTTTCCTCAACACCACTCACCTTTTCACATTTAATCTTTGTTTCTTAGAAGAGGATTCATACGAATATCCTTCTTTTCAATCGTCATGGAAATATGATCACTTGTCAGCTGATCAACCACCCCGCCTGCAATGTTTAATGCAGGAATTAAAACAGCTGGATCTCCAATAGCAGAAATGACAAATGGTGCTGGATGTTGAACACCATCAACCGTGACGACTGGACCGTTACAATGTATGTATGATTGGTGTGTGATTCTTTGTCCGTTTATAGCTACAGCAGATGCCCCTGATATAAATAGTTCGTTTATCACATGGAAAATGTGGCTCTCATGCACAATGTAATTATTGACATTTTGTCCACTCGGGATATAAGATGCATCTTCAAGAGATACTTTTACCCCTTTCCCTTTTACACCTATTTCTCCTGTAAACATTCTGTATTTCTCAACATCTTCCAAAACATTAAAATACTGCTCTTTTTCATTTTTCAAACCAAACTCTGTTTCTTGGACTTTTGATTGAAGACGATAAAGTTCTTTTTCAAGTTTTTGATTCGCCTTTTCTTGCTTTGTTAGCTGACTTTTCAAAGAATATTCTTTTTTCCATTGTTCTGTTCGATTGACATCTGCTCGATGCTGCTTCGTATATTGGTATGAAAAAGAAATCAGAAATCCAAGAACAAGCATTACAATTGAGAATATGACGGTTTTGCCTCTCAACGTTCATCTTCCTTTTTCTTAGATTTAAAAGCTTCAAAATACGTAGCTACTTCCATATGAATCGTACCTTTCTCAGAGGACGAAAGCTCTTTGACAATGGCAGGGTACGTCGTCATTTTATCTGCGAATGTTTTAATTGATGCAATAACGGTGTTTCCATCATTCATATAAAATTTAACGAGCCACTGATTGGAGCTAGTCGGTACGTAATATACTTCTGAGATTAGTTCCTGAATAGAAGCCGGCAGTTGATTCAGAGCTCTCACTGTTTGCTTCAATTTCTCTTTATTGTCCCAATCGACAAAAATAGGTCCTGCGTGACTTGGCGTTACTTCATCTGGCAAAGCCGTCCCGTTTTCAAGAAGCTCATAATAAAAATGTCCCTTTTGCAGATACGCAATATTTGCATACTCTTTGACAGCAATACTGACCTTATTAGGGAAATGTTTTTTGATACTGACACTTTTAATCAATTTATTTTGCTTTATATGGTCTGCTGTCATATCTTTATTTAAATTCCAAAACTCTGTCTCGCCTTCTTTAATTTGCGAAAGTTTAACGAGCTGTTTTGTTGGTACATGTTCATTACCACTAATGGTCAAAGAAGAAATTTTACTGATTGGTGTTTGCAAATAGACAATAATTAAAACCATGATAAAAAACAGCAAAATAAAAGAGATTAATCTCCGATTCGCTTTCTGCTTCCTTTGTTCTTTAATTTTAGGGATTCGCTCTTCTATATTGACGATCTTTTCATTTTCATGATCAGGCCGCATATATACTCTTCACCTCATTCAAAGCTGCTTGTCCGCACCTTTGGATCATTCTTTATCTCATATTGATTAGAAAACAAACGGCATGAAAAAATGCCGTTTGTTTTCCTGTGATACCATCATTCATAAGTAGTAGCCTTTAATTTGCTTCACCAATAATTTCTACTTCTGTATGCATCTCTACATTGTAGTCATCTTTGATTTTCTTTTGAATGTACTGAATTAAGTCGAGCACATCTTGAGCCTTCGCCCCACCAGCATTGACAATAAAGTTTCCGTGCATATCAGAAATTCTAGCGCCGCCAATCTGATATCCTTTTAAATTCGCCTTTTCTACAAGCTGTCCTGCATACTCAGGTAATGGATTTCGGAAAATACTGCCGGCGCATGGTTTATTATACGGTTGTGTTTCCTTACGATAATCTTTATTTTGCTGCATTTTCTTTGTGATTTTCTCACGTTCATCCTGTTTAAGCTTGAACACTGCTTCGAGAACAATTCCAGGGCGTTCCTTTTGAAGCACAGAAGTTCGATAGCTAAAATTCATTTGCTCATTAGTTAACCACTCGATCGTTCCATCTTCAAATAAGACTCTCGCTTTCACAAGAATCTTGCTAATGTCAGATCCATGTGCCCCTGCGTTCATATAAACAGCGCCACCAATAGATCCTGGAATACCAGCTGCGAATTCCAATCCTGACAGCCCCTGCTTACTAAGAGACGTCGCGAGTCTTACAACTGAATAGCCTCCACCAACTGTAATTTCTTCATCATTGACAGTTAAGTGATCAAGCCCAGCGCCCAGCTTTAAAACGACCCCGCGAATTCCTTTATCAAGGACAAGTAAATTGGATCCTCTCCCAATGACCGTCCATTGAGTATCATGTTTTTTCACCTGATCCATAATTGTTTTGACAGCATCGACATCTTTAGGGATGACTAATAGATCGGCCGGTCCGCCTATTTTCATTGTCGTATGATTTGCAAGCGGTTCATTTTCAAGTACTTTACCAACTTGCGCTTCTAATAATTCATTCTTCAAGTTCTCCATATTACCCTCCGCCTTACCTCATATCATTCATCATGAAGTCGTAATTTCTTTTAACACATTATATAAACGTGTGGCCGCATCTGGTACTCCAAGTTCTTTTGTTAAACGGCTCATTTGATGTAGTTTCTCGTCATTACCAGCAATTTCATCAATTGCATGAAGCAAGCGATCTCCAGAAAGCTCTGATTCTCTTAAAACGATCGCAGCATCATGTTTTTCAAGTGATCTAGCGTTAATTTCCTGATGATTTGCGGTCACGTATGGACTTGGAATGAAGATAGTCGGAATTCCAAGTGCCGTCACTTCAGCAATCGTTGTGGCTCCCGCTCTTGCAACAATGACATCAATTGATTTTAAATACTCCGGCATTTGATGCAAGAAAGGCTTTGTGATCATATTCGGTGCTTCACCTTTTTCTTTTAATTCGTTCAGCACTTTTTCATAATGAACCTCACCTGTAATATATAAAAGCTGATAGTTCTTTGCCTTTAATTCATCTTGCATGTCAATCACTGCTCGATTGATTGGAGCTGCACCTCTGCTCCCGCCAAAAATAAGAACCGTTTTTTTCTTCTCATCCAGCCCAAACTCTTTAAGAGATTTTCCCTCTTTAATAGAGACGACTTCAGAGGCTCTTGGGTTTCCCGTAAAAACAACCTTTTCTGAAGGAAAGTGTTCCTTTGCTTCTTCAAAACAGATGGCTACTTTATTCACATACCGTGCCAGAAACTTATTTGTGATGCCTGGCAGGCTATTTTGTTCGTGAATGATCGTTGGGATTTTTAGCGTAGACGCAGCATAAACAACTGGACCACACACATAACCACCTGTTCCAATAACAGCATCCGGCTTAAATTCTTTTAAATAAGATTTACTTTTTTGGACGCCCTTTAGAAACCTCATCACTGTTTTTACATTATCAAAGGAAAGCTTTCTTTTAAAACCTGAAATTTCAATTGATTTAAAAGGGATATTTTCTCTTTCTACAATTTTCTTTTCAAGCCCATTCTCAGTGCCAATATATAAAAATTCCACATCAGGATGCAGTCTTTTCACTTCTTTAATAAAAGCTAGAGCAGGATAAATATGCCCGCCTGTTCCGCCTCCACTAATAACTATACGCATTATACCATTTCCCCTCAATTTTTTTCTGCTCTGAACAAAGTATAAACCCTGTTTTAAACAACAGGGCTCCGTCAAAACCTGTAAAGAAGAGTCAATCATCATGTTTTCGAAACAGAAACTGCCATTTTCACTCTTCAAATCATTTTTTCATACTTTTGCAAAATAAAAGTCTATATGGTTTCATGGACTATCAGCACATTAATATCTAGCATATCTGCTTACATTCAAAAGTACGCCAATTGCCATCAGCATTAATGTCAGTGATGAACCGCCATAACTTAAGAATGGGAGTGTGATGCCCGTCACAGGGATGAGACCAGTGACAACTGCGATATTAATCATTACTTGAATGGCAACCATTGAGATGATACCCACTGCCAAGAAACTTCCATATAAATCTGGTGCCCCGAGGGCTATTCTAATGCCTCTCCACAATAGAACACTAAAGAGCAGCAAAATGAGTGATCCACCTATAAATCCAAGTTCTTCAGACAATATAGCAAAGATAAAGTCTGTTTGAGGCTCAGGCAAATAGAAGAATTTTTGTCTACTCTGACCTAGCCCCATTCCAAACAGACCGCCTGGACCGACAGCGTATAAGGATTGAATAATTTGAAACCCGCTGCCAAGTGGATCCTCCCAAGGATTTAAATAAGATGTAATTCGTTTTATTCGATAGGGTGCTGATAAGACAAGTGCGGCAAATCCGCTAAGCCCTAAAAGACCGAGAAAGATAAAGTGAGCGATTCTCGCACCTGAAACAAATATCATAATAATACAGGTTCCAACCATAACCGTTCCTGTACCTAGGTCCGGCTGCAGCATAATGATGGCAAATGCAGAAAACACAATACCTAGTGCTGGGGCGAAACCTTTACGAAAGGATGTGATATTCTTTTGCTTTTCAGATAAGAATTTTGCAAGAAACGCAATCATCGCAAGCTTCATAAATTCAGAGGGCTGAATACTAAACGCACCGACACCAATCCAGCTTCTTGAACCATTTCTCTCCATACCGATACCAGGAATCAAGACAAGCACGAGGAGGAGAAAACACACTGCAATCAGTATCTTTGACCAAGTCCGCCACGTCCAATAATCGACCCGCATAATGAAAAACATTGCGATAACTCCGATTCCGGCAAACAAAAGCTGTCTTTTTGCAAAATAAAACGAATCATCAAATTTATACGATGCCCACACAGCACTTGCGCTGTACACCATAATTAAACCAATCGTCAATAAAAGTAACGTAATGACAACAAGCAAAAAATCCGGAGAAGTTTTCTTATTCGTCAAGAGACCGACACCCCAAGCATAATTTCATTTGGGCTGTCAGTCTTATGAGAGACAAGCCCTTATTTAAGCATATGCACGGCGTTTACAAACATGTCTCCACGTTCTTCAAATGTTTTATGCTGATCCCAGCTTGCACAAGCTGGAGACAATAAAATCACGTCTTCTTCTTCAGATATGCTAAACGCCGCAGGTACTGCTTGTTCAACATTATCGACATGTTTTACGTGATGTATTCCCAGCTCTTCACCAAGCTTCACAAACTTAGGCGCAGTCTCACCAAATGTAATCATTCCTTTTACATTCTTCATAAAAGGTTTTAATTCATCAAATTCATTGCCACGATCCAGTCCACCTGCTAGTAAAATGGTCGGCTGCTTGAAGGCAGACAAAGCTTTACTTGTTGCCAGTATATTGGTCGCTTTACTGTCATTATAAAATTTTCTATTTTGAATCGTCTCCACAAATTGCAAACGATGCTTCACTCCACTAAATGTAGTAAGAACTTGCGCAATCGCTTCGTTTGAGCAGCCTGCATTTTTTACAACACAAATAGCTGCTAGAATATTTTCTTGGTTATGCTCACCAGGAAGAACAACATCCTTGAGGTCAATGACATGTTCATTCATATAGTAAATGGCACCATCTTTAATAAACGCTCCATGTGCTACCGGCTTTTTAACTGAGAAAAACACTTTTTGCGCTTTCGAATCTTCTGCTAGTTTGACAACAGAAGGATCATCTAGGTTAACCACAGCTATGTCATCTTCTTGTTGATGTGCATACACTTTCTGTTTTGCTTTTTCGTATTCTTCACGCGTGTGATGATAGTCTAAATGTGCGTCAAAAATATTTAATATTAAGCTGATTTTAGGTCTGAATTCAACGGTTCCCATTAACTGAAATGAAGAGAGCTCAGTTACGATCCATTCATCGCCCGCTGCACGCGCGGCAACTTCACTTGCGACCGTTCCGATATTACCTGCTACCAATGTTTTTTGGCTGTCTTTTTTCAACATTTCATAAATCAAAGTGGTCGTGGTCGTTTTTCCATTTGATCCGGTAATCCCAATAAAAGGAGACGAGGTCAAATGATACGCCAATTCTATTTCAGTCCAAACTGGAATTTTTCGGCGAAGCGCCTCTTGAACCATCACATTCTCATAAGGAATTCCAGGGTTCTTAATTAAAATCGTAATTTCTTTATCGTCGAACATACGAAGAGGATGACTGCCACAAATGACATCAATCCCCTTTTCAGAAAGTAGCTGAGCAGGCTCGTTTTCTTCAAAAGCTTTTTGGTCATTGACCGTCACGTTTATTCCGTGCTCGTGAAGAATTGAGGCTGCCGCATATCCGCTTTTTGCAAGGCCTAGTACTAGTACATGTTCGTCTTTTAACATTTGCATCCTATTCAATTATAACCACACCTCGATGTAAATTCCTAAAACAGCAAGCAATAAACCAGCTGTCCAGAAGGTGACAACTACTCTCCACTCAGACCA
Source organism: Bacillus sp. 22483 (assembly GCF_052044605.1). Lineage (NCBI taxonomy): Bacteria > Bacillati > Bacillota > Bacilli > Caryophanales > Bacillaceae > Bacillus > Bacillus sp. 22483. Next base: position 260,249 of record NZ_JBQENU010000002.1, read on the forward strand.
GCCAACTAACTCATAGTGGTGGTGAAGCGGGCTCATCTTAAAGATTCTTTTTCCAGTTGTTTTAAAGGAGATGACTTGAAGGATAACGGATAACGTTTCAACAACAAATACTCCTCCAATAATGACGAGTAAAATCTCAAGTTTTGTTAAAATGGCAATGGCCACTATGGCACCGCCTAAAGCAAGCGATCCCGTATCACCCATAAATACTTTTGCAGGATGCGCATTAAAGACAAGGAACCCAAGGACAGCGCCTGCTACTGCTACCGAAAAGATCGCCACATCATACTGAGATTGATTCCAAGCCAATATGGCAAAAGCTCCGAATGCAATAGCAGCTGTTCCAGATAATAAACCATCAAGTCCATCCGTAAGGTTTACCGCATTAGAACCACCGACAAGCATGAAAACGACGAGGATAAAGTATGCCCATCCTAAGTCAAAGCTGACATCTGTTCCTGGAATGCGAATAGTCGTTGCAAACTCATAATAATGGAAGACTGCATAGAAAATCACAGCAATCACAATTTGCCCGATCAGTTTTTGTTTCGATGTTAAGCCAAGATTTCGCTTCATCGCTACTTTAATATAATCATCTAAAAATCCTAATAATCCGTAGCCAAGGGTGACAAATAACAATAAAAACATTTCTGGACTAATCTCAGAGAATTTGTTAATCATCACGATCGTTGTAATTGTAATAGAAAAGATAATCATAATTCCACCCATTGTTGGGGTACCAGATTTCTTTTGGTGAGACTGAGGTCCTTCTTCTCTAATACTTTGACCAAATTTAAGCCTTCTTAAAAACGGAATAAAAATCGGGGATAAAAGAACACTGATTAAAAATCCCATTATGATTGTAAACAATATCACCTGTTCAAGCATTGTTCTTTACTCCTTCCGAATTTCCAAAGCCGTTTTCCATTAGAAAATAGCATTCATTATTATGATATTCATTCGTGTCTTTCGTATGTTGTTTTTGTACAAAATGCTTCATTTCATTACACTCTTTTCATCATTTTTAAGATTTGTTTAGATCTAAAATAGCGTCCGCTGCCACCTTGGCATCATCAAAGTCATAGACTTGATCACCAATGATTTGGTACGTCTCATGGCCTTTTCCAGCTATTAAGACTGTATCGCCCTTTTTTGCATTAGCAATGGCAAAAAAGATGGCCTGTTTCCGGTTCACAAAGCTGTGATAATAGGCGTTTGGCACGCCATTTTCCATGTCTTTCAAAATGGCTGATGGATCTTCACTTCTTGGATTATCTGATGTGAAAACAGGCTCATCTGCATATTTCACAGCGATTTGGGCCATCTGAGGGCGCTTGGTTTTATCACGGTCGCCCCCGCAGCCAACTACACAGAAAATTCTACCTTCTGTTAATTCTCTACACGTAGTCAGTACATTTTCTAAACTGTCAGGTGTGTGCGCATAATCAACGATGACTGGGAAGTCTTGATCAAAATTCACAAGTTCGAATCTTCCTTTGACTCCCTCAAGTTCTTCAATGGCACTAACGATCGTTTCAAACGTTAAGCCTGATACAATTCCTACTGATACAGCTGCTAAAATGTTATACACATTGAATTTCCCAATAAGGGCAACCGTCACATTTTTTGTGCCGATTGGGGTGATCAAATCAAATTGTGTTCCCTTTGGTTTGATTTGAATGTTCTTTGCCATTACATCTGCTTCTTGCTCTAAGCCATACGTCATAATTTCAGCAGCTGTGACTTTTTCAAAATCACTAGACGCTTCATCATCTGCATTTAAAATGGCATGCTTCGGCTTATCGTGCTGAAAGGCACTTCCAAGCTGGGAAAAGAGCAAGCTTTTTGCATGTTTATATTCTTCCATTGTGTTGTGGTAGTCCAGATGATCTTGGGTAAGATTTGTAAAGACGGCAATATCATAATCACATCCATGAACACGCCCAAGATGCAAAGCATGTGATGATACTTCCATAATGGCCGTATCTACATCTTGATTAAGCATCTGCTTAAAGGTCTTCTGAAGGGTGACACTCTCAGGTGTTGTGTTTTTCACTTCGAGAATTTCATCGTTTACCTTCATATACATCGTACCGATTAAACCTGTTTTTTTATCGGCTTTTCTCATGATTTGCTCAATCATGTGTGTTGTGGACGTTTTCCCGTTCGTTCCTGTAATACCAATTAGATTGAGTTGATGAGTTGGCTGTTCGTAAAAAGCATCTGCTATTCTTGCAAGTGCTCTTTGAGAGTGTTTTACAATAATGACTGGTACATCTGTTATGTGAAGTGGGTGTTCTGCTACAATCGCTGCAGCCCCGCTTCTCACTGCTTTTTCAGCGTAATCATGTCCATCTACTGTATAGCCTTTTATACAGACAAAAAGACTCCCTTTTTTCACTTCTCTTGAATCCATTTCAATGGAAGTAATCTCCGGATTTTCGTTTATCAGTTCATTGTTTTCACTTTTAAAGTATGTAAGGAGTTCTTGTAATTTCATTTCATATCAAACCTCTCAAATTCGTTCACGTGCATGTCTTGTGAAAAAAACACACAGTCTATATTTTATCGTAAAAAAAAGGATACATCCAGCGTATTCCTTAAGTTTCTCTTGGAAAAAACACACTTTATGCTCTTTTTTTAAAGCGACCCTTCTCTTTCAACAAAAAGAGGCAGCCGAATGAGTGCGGCTACCCTCTGTTCATTCTTTATTATTCATCATTTAAGTATAATCGGATCGTGGAACCTTCTTTGACCTTTGTGCCGGCAGCAGGCGATTGCTTCACCACTTTACTGCCAGTTCCTGAAGCATCAATCTTTAGATTAATCAGGAGTGATTCAAGGTCAGAAACAGATCCTCCTACAAGATTCGGTACCTCAATGGTTTTTGTGTCCAGCCATTGATACTTCTTTTCAATTTGTCCTTTTCTTTTTTTCACGCCCATTTCAGGCAGACTGTCTCGCATAATATGGCCCACAATAGGTGCCGCTACTGTCCCACCAAATTGAATCGTGCCTTTTGGGTTATCTACTGCTACATATACAACAATGCTTGGATCATCCGCAGGTGCAAACCCGATAAATGACACAATGTGGTTATTTTCCATGTACTTTCCGTCTTTTACTTTCTGTGCTGTTCCTGTTTTTCCGCCCACCCGATATCCTTCAACGAATGCATTCCGACCAGTTCCTTGAGCGACTACACTTTCAAGGGCATACCTGATTTCTTTAGACGTCTCCGCTGAAATGACTTTCTTCTTGGCAATTGGTGATTGCTTTTTCACTACCTCTTTTGTAATTGGATCGATCCATTCTTTTGCAATATACGGCGTGTAAAGCGTTCCTCCATTTACTGCGGCTGCCACTGCAGCTACTTGTTGAATCGGCGTAACAGATACACCTTGACCAAATGCTGTTGTTGCCTGTTCTACAGGACCAACACGATCAAGCGGGAACAAAATTCCTCTACCTTCTCCTTGAAGGTCGATTCCTGTCTTTTGACCAAAGCCGAAATTTTTAATATAAGAAAATAGTTTATCTTTTCCAAGACGGTCGCCTAGCTCGACAAATCCTGGGTTACAAGAGTTTTGTACCACTTCTAGAAACGACTGTGATCCATGTCCTCCCTTTTTCCAGCATCTGAGCCTTGCGCCATCCACTGTCACAGATCCGCTGTCAAAAAAATGATCACGTTTTAAATTTACTTTATTTTCTTCCAGGGCAGCTGCCAGTGTAATGATTTTAAACGTCGATCCTGGCTCATATGTGCTCCACACCGGTAAGTTTCGGTTAAATACTTTTGAATCAACTGATTGATAGTCAGCCGGATCAAAGTCAGGTCTACTCGACATTCCCAGCACCTCACCATTTTTCGGATTCATGGCAATGGCAATCATGCCATCTGGGTTATATTTTGCCTGAGCATTGTCTAGTTCTCGTTCGATGATGGTTTGCACTTTTGAATCAACGGTTAATTTCATATCAAGCCCATCTTTAGGCGGTGTATAATCATCTGCTTCATCTGGCATTTTCTGCCCTTTTGCATCAGAATAAAATTTCACAGAGCCTTTTTCACCTTTTAGGTCATCATCATAGTACGCTTCTAGCCCAAGTAAGCCCTGATTATCAATTCCAGCAAAACCTAATACATGAGATAAGAAACTTCCAAACGGGTAATGTCTGATGCTGTCCTCTGCTACATAGACTCCATCTAAATCAAGCTCTCTGACTTCTTTTGCTTTTTCATGAGATACTTTTCTCCCCTCTGGAGAAATCCGCTCTATAGACGTTTTCTTGGTGACATGCTTGTACGCTTTCTCCTCAGACATATTCAGTACTGCAGCTAATTTTTTGCTTGTTTCTGCTGGGTCTTTCACCTGCCGCGGCACGACTAAAATAGAGGGAGCACTTTTGTTCGTCGCAAGCTCCACCCCATTTCGATCCAAAATATCTCCTCGTTCTGGTTCAAATGGAAGGTTACGGCTCCATGAATCTTTCGCTAAACTTGTCAGCTTCTCGCCCATAATAAACTGCACATATCCTAATCTAGTATCTATGATGAAAAAAATGATCACCCCAAACAGCAGCACGAAAAGCAATCGTTTTCTCACTGTTACACTTGACACTCGCACGCCCGGTTCACTCCTTACATATGGCTTGTTTTCATCATATGCAGGCTCGTCTTTTTATAGAACGATCTCGTCCATCGCTCAAGCAAAAGAAAAAAACCCAGCAAATGATTTGCTAGGTTTTCAAGTTAATTTGGACTTTTGAAGGTCACTGTGACGACTTTATCTGAAATCTCTGCTCCACTTTTCACGCTTTGTTTGACAGCATATCCCTGTCCATTTGTTTCAATATGCACACCTGAAATAGACGCATATTGAAGAACTTCCCTTCTGGACCAGCCTGTCATATCAGGCATTTTAATGGTTTTCCCTGCTGTTTTCAAAAAGACTTTCTGGCTTTCAGAGAATTCAGAGCCCGCATTTGGCCATTGGCGTTTAATGGATAAACCGTCACCAATGACAACAGGTGATAACTTTTTGTTTTTTGCTTCTGTTTCTGCCTGTTTCACTTCTAAATCTAGGAATGACGGCATTGTTTCTTGTTTTATTTTCTGTTTGCCAGATTTTTTATCGTCTGTTTTTGTTGGTGCGATATTTAAATAGAGCAAACTATTTTTCATCACAGGGTTAAAGATTTCTGAAACAGGGGCAGAGCCTGTCTGTGTTTCAGATAGCTGAGGCTGTTGGACAGCCACATAAACGAGTAGCTTCGGATCATCTTTTGGTGCCATTCCCATAAATGAAAAGACGTAATCGTTTCTCCCTTGAAGGTAGCCGCCAGCACCGCCAATTTGTCCTGTACCCGTTTTCCCAGCGACATCAAAACCTTTGATTTGGTATGGCTGTCCTGTGCCAATTTTTGAGGAAACGACCTCACCTAAAATGTCACGGACTTGCTTCGCTGTATCAGAAGAAATTGGTTTTCCTGCTACTGTTGGTTCGTGCTGTAAAATTGTTTTGTTTGTGTTCGGATCTGTAATATGATCGATTACATATGGCTTCATCATCGTTCCACCGTTTGCAATGGCTGTCGCCGCTTCAATTTGCTGAATCGGGGTAATCGCTGACGCTTGACCATAAGCAGTCGATGCTTTGTCATATTCGTATCTGAAATTGATTTTACTAGACGCTTCGTTCGGCAAGTCTATGCCTGTTTTGTCATAGAAATGGAATTTTTGCAAGTATTGTTCGTAGCGTGTGAAACCTAATTTTTCTTTTGCCAATTTCGCAAAAGCTACGTTTGAAGAACGTAGAACACCTTCATGAAAATCAATTTTTCCCCAGCCATTTCCGTTGTTATGGTCTCTTACAAGACCGCCGCCTACTTTATAAGTACCAGACTGATACTTGTCACTGCCTTGGTACACTCCTTCTTGGATAGCAGCAGCGAGTGTGAAAATTTTCATCGTTGAACCTGGTTCAAATGCGTAAGAAATGACATCGTTGTTATAATTCGTAATGTCGAGTTCATTTAAATTAAAGCTTGGCCGCTGTCCCATCGCAAGAACTCTTCCAGTTTTCGGATCAACGACTGTCGCAATGATTTTCTTCGGCTTATATTTTTTAGCGACCTGCGTCATACTTTCTTCAAGAAATGCTTGAATTTTTTGGTCGATGGTCAGTGTGACGTTTTTCCCGTCTTTCGGGGCAACGATGTCTTCTTTACTATTCGGAAGTGCCCATCCGCTTCTGTCGCTGTTATACGTTACATAGCCATCTTTTTCTTTTAAATATTTATTCAGAGCCTTTTCTAGACCCATTGCGCCTGACATGTCCTTGGTGGCTTCATCTAATCTAGCATAACCGATTAAGTTCGAAGCAAACATGCCGTTTGGATAATACCTCTTTGTATCTTTTTCAAAGGCGATCCCAGGAAGTTTTAGCTTTTCAATTTTTTCCTTAGTTGAAAAACTAATATCCTTTCCGGCTTTACCAAACTCGACTTGGAACGCATCTTTTGTATTCAGACGCTTTAAAATTTCACTCTCACTCATATCAATGACTTTTGACAGCTCTTTTGCTGTCTTTTCTTTGTCAACGACATGCATCGGATGCTTTGGATCGACCGTCATTTTCTTGCTCATGATCGCAATCAGCTTATACACAGATGTATCTTCTGCAATCACATTTCCGTTTCTGTCTAAAATGGACCCTCTTTTGGCTTCAAGTGTTTTTTTCGATTGATATTGTTCATTGGCTTTTGCAGCTAACACTTGTCCATCGACGGTTCCCGTAATCTGAATATAAATAAAACGTGCAAGGATGATAAAGAAAAACAGGGCGAAGCAAATACTCGCAATTGCCGCGCCTCTGTTCATCATTTTATTCTTTTTAGGCATCGCCATGTTAATCGACCTTCTTAACATCTTTCGACATGCTTAAGCCTGCTTTTTTAGCGGCTTCAATGATTCTCTCTGGTTCACTTAGTAAATCTTTTTGCTTTTGCAGTTCAGTGATCTTTTTCGATTCTAAAGACACTTGCTGTTCTAGCTTCTGCACTTCGATATTTGCGTGATAAACAGCAAAGGCTTTAGAAATGATGAGGATCGAGCTGCACATGAGAGCCATGACAAACATGACAAGTAAGATTTTTTCACCAAGTGTAATAGAACCTCTTCTTCTAATCACAACCGATTGACCTTGTTGCTCGGTTTGATGTTGCTTTACTTCTCTTTGGTAAGCCAAATTACTCATAAGAAACCTCCTTTTTATCATCATCTATGGTGTCGTTTACTTTTTTTCTGCAATTCGGAGCTTCGCTGAACGGGCACGGTTGTTATATTCCAGCTCTTGTTCTGATGCAACGATTGGTTTTCTCGTGATCAGCTTCAGTTTTGGTTCAAGTCCTTCTGGAATCACTGGTAGTCCGTGCGGAAGTTCTGGAAGAGAAGACATTTCTTTAAATGTACTTTTACAAATCCGATCTTCAAGTGAATGGAATGTAATGACAGAAATTCTCCCCTTCGGATTGAGTAACTCTATTGCTTGTTCTAGTGCTTCTTCAAATACTTTCAATTCGTCATTTACGGCAATTCGGATCGCTTGAAACACTCTTTTCGCTGGATGTCCGCCTTTTCGTCTTGCAGGTGCGGGAATTCCTTCTTTAATAATGTCGACAAGCTCACCTGTTGTTTCAATTGGCGCTTTTTTTCTGGCTTCTTCAATTTTGCGTGCGATTTGCTTGCTGAATTTTTCTTCCCCATATTTGTAGAAAATCCGAACTAGATCTTCAAATGGCCATTCATTCACCACTTGTTTTGCTGACAAAGCAGCGGTTTGATCCATTCGCATGTCAAGAGGTGCATCATGGTGATAACTAAAGCCTCTCTCTGGTGTGTCAAGCTGAGGTGATGAAACCCCAAGATCAAAAATCACACCGTCTACGCTTGTAATTCCTTGTTCATTCAGACGTTCTTTTAAATATCGGAAGTTGCTTTTTATGAAAAGAATGTTCGCTTTAACATGTGCGAGCTTCTCTCGTGCATGATCCAGTGCAGCATCGTCTTGGTCAAACCCAATCAATGTACCTTTTTCTGATAATTGAGATAGTAAATATGAGCTATGACCTGCGCCGCCTAGCGTGCAGTCCACATATGTACCGTCTTCTTTGACGTTTAAACCGTCAACTGTTTCTTTTAATAATACTGTCTCATGTTGAAACATGATGATATGGTCCCACCTTTTTCAAATAGAAATGAATGTGTAGAAAGCTTGCTGCACAAGGGATTATTATATATCAAATCCAATCATGTTTTCAGCAATTTCAGCAAAAGAATCTTCTTGCTCTTCTGTATATTGTTCCCAGATCGACTTACTCCACAACTCAATTCGATTTGAAACGCCGATGACCACACATTCTTTTTCGAGTTTTGCATATTGGAGTAGGTTGGATGCGATGTTAATACGCCCCTGCTTGTCCAGATCACATTCAACTGCGCCGGAGAAGAAGAACCGAGTAAACGCACGTGCATCTTTTTTCGTTAGCGGCAGTGCTTTGAGTTTCTCTTCAATTAGTTTCCACTCACTCATAGGGTAGCCAAATAAACATTGATCAAGCCCTCTCGTCAGCACAAACTGTTCTCCGAGACCGTCTCTAAATTTAGCAGGGATGATCATGCGCCCTTTTGTATCAATCGTATGTTGGTATTCACCCATGAACATGATATTAGAGCCCCACTTTCTCACCCATACTCTCCACTATCCACCACTTCTCTCCACAAAACTTATTTTACACTGTTTCCACATAAAAAAAAACCCTGAACTAGTCAGGGTTCATTAAAACTTTATTTCAAAGTTTGACAATTTGTTGCTTGTTTTGAAATGAAAATGGCAGATTTTTGAACGTTTTGAAGAATTCTGGACCATATTTGTTTAAAAAGTACATGATATTCCAAATTCTTTCTTGTGGTGCTTCGAGTGGTTTTAAACTATTTTCAATCCTTTCAAAATCTCGAAGGATGTATCCTTCCTTCTCTTCCACACGCTTTGCAACCTTTTGATAAACAAATTGAAGCTGGTCTTCTATAAATTTGGCATTTTTATCTAATAGCTGTTCAAAGCTTGGTTCGATCTCTAGCGCTTCTTGTCTCATTGCCTCGTGAACATTCGCTAATTCACGTTTGGCATGTTGAACTGATTGAACGAAGCTGTCTGGAAGACTTTGCTGAAAGTGCGCATCCTTCTTTTCTTTCACGCCTTTTGTCAGCACCTCTTCAACCGACAATTCTCTTATTGGCAGCTTCTTATCAATATGCCTTTCAAGAATGGTGACGTGCAGTCTTGGAAGAACGGGTGCCATTTTGACATCGAAGTACTCGAAGATGCCTTTCAGCTCACCCCAATAGTTCACTTCACCGTGTCCAGCCATAAAAGCAAGCGTTGGAAGAAGGGCTTCCTGCATCAATGGACGGGTCACCACATTATTGCTAAACCGCTCTGGGTGCTCCTCGACTTCCTGCAAAAGCTCATCTTTTGTCCAAGTAAGCCCCACTTCAGATATAGAAAATTGGCCATTCTCTTGTTCAATGAGGAAACGTTCATCATCATATTCGTAAAACAAGTTGGCTTGATGGTCACCAGCTTCAATAATCGGCTGATACCCCGCTTGTTTCATGGCAGCCTGCGTGTTATCTAAGCGAGCCACGATCGCATCACTCGACTCCACAATTTGCTTGAATAACGTACGTTCAAGTGGCTTCACGCCGAAGTCTCCTGAATTCAATAACAGGAGTCCATCTTCTTCAAATAGATCGCAAACAATCCACTCAAAGAAATCAGTAAACGTTTCTGATTTGCGTAAACATCGAAGAAGCTGATCAAACAAGTCATTGGTGTAAGCAGATTCCTCATAGGTTGAAAATACATCACGAAGCCATCTCTCTGTTTTCTCTTGGTGAAGAGGTGTTCTTTTCGCAGCTGTTTTTTTCACATGATGTAATGGAAGCTTTTGTTTGACTGGGCCTTTTTCGCCAGACGTGTACACAAAGTTAATTTCGTCTACGTCGTGATCTTCACCCGCTACCCAAAAGACCGGAATAACAGGAACGCCAAGCGCTGATTCTTTTTCTTTGGCAAACTGAATAATGGAAATGATTTTATGTATGGTATAAAGCGGACCTGCCAGTAAGCCTGCCTGCTGTCCTCCAACCACCATGACGCTCCGTTCATCACGGATCTTCTCAATATTCTCACGCATCGCAGCCGAATCAAATTTCGCATGATATGCGCTCATATAATCCGCTAAAGCCTCGCGCGGGAAGCTCCTTTCCATGAGATCGTCGTATCTCTTTTTCCATGTGTGCTCAGAATGTATATCATAATCAAAAAAAGCAGTCATCTCTTTTTTTTCTTCTATATAATCACGTATGAATAAATTCTGACTTCGGATGGAAAGTTCAGTCAATTGCATGTTTAGAACTTCCTTTCTTCAATAAATAGTTAGTTTCCCGAAAAAGTATAGCATGTAAATGAGCTCACTCAAAAGATTTTGTTTGCTTTTTTTCCAATACTTCCAAGCTTCTATTCAAGAAAGTGAGGAATGGCGGCGTCATCCCTTGACCTTGAGCTTTTTTTAAAAGGTAGCCAATGATTGCTTTTCTTTCAGTTTGGCGGCCTTTGACGATATCTTGCAGCATCGACGATTGATTGGCAGCCGTTTGATGACAAATTGATTTCACATGAGCCCATAGACGATCTTTCTCAAGCAACCCTAGAATGGAAACCGCTTCTTCAAATGCACATGTCATCATATGTTCATATGACGGGTTCGATACCAATTCCCCATTATTCACATGTAATAAAGCCGTCAACGGATTAATACACACATTGACGAGCAGTTTTTCCTCCAGTACTTTCTTCCATTCATCTGTATAAACCATTTGAAAATCGCCCGTTGACAGTTCACTACTCATAGGTCCTTTTTCCTCATGCAGAAATGCTCCCCACTTGATGACACCAATTCCTGTATGATTTACTGCGCGATCAGACACCTTCATTGCGCCATGCTCTACTACACCAATATATAACTGATGTGCCGCTTTCCAGTTCTTTAAATCGAATAAGTGGGCCATTCCGTTCTGCAAAAATAAGATCCGCTGACGAGGCAGTCCTGATAATTCACTTAGAACATCTTGCAGGTGATGATACTTCACTGTCACAATCAGCAAATCAAATATTCCTTTGACTCCCGTATCGGCCCAAACAGCTGATTGAATGGTTTCCCCTCTTACCATTCGTTCAATGCCTAATGCTCGAATTTCTTCTGCCTGCTGTTTTCTTCTTGTAAAGAGGGTGATGTCATGATGCTCTGATAAATAACTGGCACAAAGCAGACCAATCGCACCACCGCCAATGATTCCAATTTTCAATTGCCGCACTTCCCTTTTTCTGTTTACTTCATGTTATCAACTATTTTACCAGTTTCGTGCTACGATGCAAAAAGCAGATAACGCGCTATGATTGAATTTTTTTAATTAAAAAACTATAATAATAAGTGTAAAAACTTTTTTAGGCGGATGGGATGAAAACGCCTTCAATGACATCACTGTCGACATTATGTGTGTAAGGGGGAAGATCACATGACACAAGTAAAACGTCTTCTGATTAACTACAAAACATTAGAAGAATTTAAACAATTTAAGGAATATGGCATACAAGAACTTTCCATGCTTGAAGACCTAGAAAGTAATATGATTGAAAATGACAGCAACTCTCCATTTTATGGGATTTACTTTGGAGATAAGCTTGTGGCACGTATGAGCCTCTATCAAGTAGATGGCTCGACGACGACGTATTTTGACCATAATCATGATTATCTAGAGCTGTGGAAGCTAGAAGTGCTGCCAGGATATCAGCGTAAAGGATACGGCGAAGCGCTTGTTGATTTCGCAAAATCTTTCGGCCTTCCAATTCGAACGAATCCACGCGTCAAATCTGCCGGTTTTTGGGATAAAATGGGCTTTGAAGCGGTGAAATATGATATGGAACGCGATAAAGGAGAAAACCCACTCATTTGGGAGCCTGCACATATTCAAAAGAACACAGGTGAGTCCGCTTAATCATTTTAATCAATAAGAAAACGCCCCTCTTTCCATCTGTGAGGGGCGTTTTCTTATTTTGCGTAATCTTTTAAGCTGATATTCTGTTTGACTCTTTCAACAATACCAATAAGTGCCCGGTAATCTTCTTCTGTCATTTTTAATTGACGCTTCAGCTGTTCATTTTCTTCGGTGAGTGATTTTAATTGATGCTGTGCATCTTTAAGCTCCTCCCGTAAATAAGCTGGACCAGATGGTTCTTTCTCAAGCTGCTCTAGAAACCGAATTACTTCTCGAAGCGTCAGTTCAGTCTGATCAGAAGATGCCTTCTCCTCTATGGTGAACGCATGCTGCGGTAAACCCGAAGAATGGATACCAATTTTTTTACGCAGTTCTTTTCGCTGTTTTTTGGCAAGCTCAATGCCTGCCTGGTACTGCTTTCTGACGTAAGAATTCCACCTGAATCCACATGCTGCTGCTGTTCTTGACAATGCTTTTCCAACCTCTTCAAATGCTGAAAGCTGGGTACCGCCATCTCGGATATGCCTTAAGACAACTTCTGCTAAAAGTAAATCTTCATCTTGTGTCCATGCGTCCTGCCGTGTAATCGTCAACTCATCATCCCCCCTGAATCTGAATACCACATCATATGCGCTTACTAGAGTAGATAGACTATTTGCAGGAGAGAAACCTAAAAAATAGATCAATAAAAAAACGCAAGGGAAGATTCCCTCACGTTTTTTTATCAAGCATTAGTTGCTTTTTACGTCTTTGCCTTTGTATGTTCCGCAAGATTTGCAGACACGATGAGAAATTTTCATTTCACCGCATTCTGGGCAAGCTACCATACCAGGTACTTGTAGTTTGAAATGCGTACGACGCAATCTTTTTTTCATTTTAGAAGTTCTTCTAAAAGGTACAGCCATTATTCCCACCTCCTTAAAGAGTTAAGATTCATTATTTTCTTCTAAGAGCTTTTTCAAGCCTTCTAGACGAGGATCAATTCGGTTTTGATGTGCATCTTCCGAAATGACCGCCCAGTCATTCCCTTCCTGTGGTGCAGCACCTTTTACGTCAGCTTGGTCGCAAAAGATTTGCATGGGCACTTCAAGAAGAATTTCTTCCTTGACTATAGGCGTTAAGTCGATGATATCGTCTTCTACAACAGATACGTCTTCATCTTCTATGTCGTCTGTCTTATGAAGTACAAATAGTTCTTTTGTTGAAATCGCAAATGGATAATTTACATCAACAAGCGTTCTTGAACAAGGCAATGTCATTTCACCTGTGATGGTTAAATCAAATGCGACTTGCTTTGATTCGATCACTCCAGTCCCTTTCACCTCTACTGGTGAAATACGACGTATATCTGAATGAAGGCTAGTAAGTTCATTTAAGTCAACCGTCTCATGAAAATCGAAGCTGTTTTTAGCTTTTTGATGTAACTGATAAACTGTCCATTTCAATTGTATCACCTCTAAGAGCAACAAACATGATTATAGCTTTCATCATGCTATTTGTCAATATTTTTTCTTTACAGTCCTTCATGATGTCAAAGGGCTGTTTGACATCAGTTCTCGGAATGCCTACACTGAAAAAAATGGTCTTCATTTTTCCCTTATGCTACTGTAGCACAGACCATTTAACCATAGCAAGAAAGGCGGAACATCTATTGAAAGCAGTGGGAGTCGTTGTCGAGTACAATCCATTTCATTATGGGCATGCCTATCATGTGAATCAGGCGAAAAAACAAACCTCCTCAGATGTTGCCATTGCCGTCATGAGCGGTTCTTTCCTCCAGCGCGGGGAGCCTGCCATCGTCTCAAAATGGGCACGTACAAAAATGGCACTGCAAAACGGCGTAGACATTGTGTGTGAGCTTCCATACATATATGCCGTACAAAAGGCAGAAACCTTCGCCAATGGCGCTGTGTCCATCCTCGATGCATTAAAATGCCATTCTCTTTTTTTCGGCAGTGAGGATGGAGAGATCAACGCATTTGAGCGCACAGCACACGCTTGGCATGAAAAAAAGGCAGAGATTGATCTTTTAACAAAAGAAAAGGTGAAAGAAGGTCTTAGTTATCCCGCAGCAGCAGCAGGTGCGTTTCAAGAGGCCATTCATTCTGAACACTTACTGGATTTGTCCAAACCAAATAACATTTTAGGCTTTCATTATGTTAAAGCCATCTTAGAGAGAGCTCCTCACATGCAGCCTTTTACGTCTCAAAGAATTGCATCTGATTATCATGATGAAGAACTGCCTGACAACCAAAAAATCGCAAGCGCCACAAGTATCCGAAAAGCATTAAAAGAACAGAGCTCATTTCAAGCAGTCACGCCCTACCTCCCGGACGCTACTTTAAAGCAATTACACGACTATCATTCTTCATATGGTCTTTTACATACGCAAGAAGCCTATTTTCGCTTTCTGAAACATGTTTTTCATACAATGGATACGAGTGAATTAGAGGGCATCTATGAAATTGAAGAAGGCATTGAACACCGCATGCAAAAAGCCATGACACATGCATCTTCCTACGAGGAGTATCTATCACTTGTCAAAACAAAACGATATACGTGGACAAGGTTACAGCGGATGAATACGCATCTATTAATGAACGTGAAGAAAAAGACGATGCACGAGCTGCTTGAAGAGAAAAAAGCGCCCTATATTCGTTTACTTGGAATGACAAGGAAAGGACAACAGTACTTGTCTCTTGTAAAAAAAGAGTTGGATGTACCACTTGTGAGTAAACTGTCTTCCTTTTCACATCCCGCCCTTGATCTTGATATTCGCGCTTCAAGGGTGTTTAGCCTTCCCATCTCTGAACCCATGCAAACAGAGTTAACAAAAGCAGAGTTTAAAACATCACCGATTCGATATGATGAAGAGAGCGGACTCTTTTCATCTCGATAGAAAAAAAGCAGCCTGATTTGCAGGCTGCTCTTTTTTATGATGCTTTCTCTTTTAATTTGTTTAAATAGTTTAGTGCGTCCTGCATGGTATCCACAGGAACGATTTTCATATCACTTTTAATATCTTTTGCTGTTTTGACTGCATTTTTGTAGTCAGAGTTTGGGTCACCTTTATCATTCGGTGCAAAGAAGATGTCTTTTCCTGCTTTGTCTGCTGCAACAACCTTTTGATCAATTCCGCCAATCGGTCCGACTGTACCATCTGCATCAATCGTTCCAGTTCCTGCGATCGCATAGCCGTGTGTTTCATCTTCTTTTGTCAGCTGATTGTAAATTTCAAGTGACATCATTAAACCAGCCGATGGACCGCCGATGTTTTCAATATCCACTTTCACAGAAGGAGACACTTTCACATGACGGTCTGTAAATAATGATACGCCAATTCCCACGCGTTTTGGCTCTTCTTTAAATGGTTTTAACGTCACGTTCTGCGTGATTTCTTTGCCATTACGTTCAAGTACAAAACGGACAGTCGTGCCTGCTTTTTTACTGCTGATATACGAAACCATTTTATCTGCTGACTCATATGTATGGCCGTCGACGCTTTTGATCTTATCGCCAACTTCAATCTTCCCATATGCAGGCATTCCTTTCATCACATAGCTCGCATATACCCCATTAAACGTATAATCTACTTTTTTTCCCGCTTTTGTATAAGCGGCAATCATCGCATTTTCTTGAGAACTTTTCATGAGCTGCAGCTGCCGTTTCATATAATCCTCATCAGACTCTCCGTCCGCTTTAATATTTTCTTCTGGAACGATTTCGTCATACTTGTTCATTTTTGCAAGCAAATACGTATATGGATTGGCTGGACCTACTTTAATGGTCATAAGAGAAAAGCTGCCCTTCTCGCCATATCCTCCGTCTACTTGAATGTGTGGCGCAATTTCTGTTGCATCACCTGGCTTTGTGACGTAATAGGGCAGTTTCACAAAAGTTAAGCCAAATAAGACTAGAACAACAGCAAAAAAGCTGAGCCAGCGAATATTTAATTTTTTCATTCGATTAACACTCCCATTTATCAATGACATCTTTCAGTTTTCCTTTTAGTTGGTCGGCGGCGAGTTCACCTGCTTCAATCATTTCTTGAACCTGTGTAAACGCACTAGAGCTAAAGGTCTCGAGCTTCGGCCGAATCATGAGATCTGCATGAATGGTTTGGTGACGAACCAATTCATTTTGAAGGATGTCCAAACTTTGCATAATGACATCCGATAATCTCGTTGCCTTTTCTGTTTTTTTCACCCTTGATACATCAGAGGCGATAATGAGATCTGCCCCCATTTCTTTGAGAACAGAGACAGGAATGCGGTCCACTACCGCTCCATCCACCAATTGCCTGCCGCCTATTTCATGCGGAACAAACACACCCGGAATGCTAATGCTTGCCCTGACTGCTTGTGAGACAGACCCTTCTTTGAACACAACCTTCTCCCCTGTCTGAAGGTCACAGGCGACAATCGCAAGAGGCATGCGCATTTCTTCAATATTCTTCCCATATGTAAACGTGTGAATCAGCTGCAAAATTCGATTTCCTTTTAACAGACCGATTTTTGGCAGTGTATAGTCAGCATAATACTTTCTTCTGAAGACAAGTGCAAGTTTTTTCATTTTTTCTACGTCTTGTCCTGCTGCATAAAAGCTCCCCACAAGAGCACCAATACTGCTTCCTGCGATCATATCCACCTGAATTCCTTGTTTCTCAAGACTAGATAAAACCCCGATATGCGCCATCCCTCTGGCACCCCCGGAGCCCAGCGCAAGCCCGATAATCGGTCGTTTCATGAATCCACCCTCCTCTTTCTATGCATATATACGAATCTATAGGTCTAAACATGCCCCTTCTCATCGTATAGTAATAGAAGACAGGCTCGGCTAGCATCTCTTTTTCTTTAATCACGAGCTCGCCAATAGATTATAACGGCAAGGGGCGACATCTCCATGAAAAAATGGAACACTCTGTTCATCGCTGCTTTTTTTATCTTTTTAACAGCCACTGTGATTACACATCCACAAGCCTCTTTGCAAGCATCGAAAAATGGACTTGCAATGTGGTGGGAAGTGGTTTTTCCATCGCTGCTACCTTTTTTTATTTTGTCCGAGCTATTAATCAGTTTCGGAATTGTCAGATTTGTCGGCGTATTATTAGAGCCATTTATGCGGCCTATCTTTCGGGTGCCTGGTGTCGGCGGATTTGTGCTGGCGATGGGAATGGCCTCTGGTTTTCCTTCTGGCGCTAAATTGACGACAAGACTTCGGCAGGAAGGACAGCTGACAAGAATTGAAGCAGAACGCCTTGTGTCGTTTACCAATTCTTCAAACCCTTTGTTCATTTTTGGAGCAGTGGCTGTAGGATTTTTTCATCATCCAGCTTTAGGCATTGTGTTAGCCTGTGCACATTATTTAGGAAATCTCGCGGTTGGGGTGACGATGCGCGGATATAAAGCACGTCATGATGCGCACCTCAGAAGCCGAAAAGGATTTTTATTGCCTCCAATTCGAGAAGCATTCAGCGCTCTTCATATGGCAAGACTCGCAGAAAAAAGACCACTTGGCCAAATATTAAGTGACGCTGTCATGTCATCTGTTCAAACGCTCTTTATGATTGGCGGCTTTATCATTTTATTTTCTGTCTTTAGTAAAATGCTCGCTGTCGTTCATGTAACAGATCTTCTCTCTATCGGGATCGGCTCTATACTGAAAACGATGCACCTTCCGCCGGAATTAGATCTAGCCATGATTGCGGGTCTATTTGAAATCACATTAGGAAGTCAGCTCACAGGGTCACAAGAGGTTTCCCTGCTCGCTAAAACAATTGTGGTCAGCTTTATTTTAGGATTTAGCGGATTCTCCGTTCAAGCTCAGGTAGCTGGCATTTTGGCAGCAACCGATATACGCTTTAAACCGTTTTTCTTCGCCCGTTTACTTCACGGTATTTACGCAGCCGTCTTTGCCTTTTTGTTATTCAAACCCCTTTATGTCTCTAAAGCAGACATGGCGCTTCCAGCAGGGGCATTTGAATCAAGCGAGCAAGTCGTGATGTTTAGCAGCGTTTTATGGAATCAACTTGTATCTGTTGGTCCTCTCATCACCTTGTTCAGTCTGATCGTGTATATTGCGCTCTATTATCAGAAATTAAAAAATGGATGAGTGCACAATGCACTCATCCATTAAATTTTTCTTTCAGCGCAGCTTCGACCTCTTGCGGTACAAGCTCTTTGACTGATCCATGATACTTCGCTACTTCTTTAACAATACTTGAACTTAAGAAGGAGTATTGATTATTTGTCATCATAAAGAACGTTTCAATGTCATCATTCAACACTTTGTTCATTGATGTCCCTTGCATTTCGTATTCAAAGTCCGTCACCGCTCTAAGTCCGCGCAAAATGACTTTCGCCTCTTTTTGTTTCGCATAATCAACGAGCAGTCCATGAAAGGATTCCACTTTGATATTTGGTAGCTCCTTTGTTGCTTGACGAATGAGTTCACATCGCTCTTCAACAGTAAACAACGGCTTTTTTGACGAGTTATTGAGGACGCACACATATACTTCATCAAAAATCTTTGCCCCTCTTTTGATAATATCCAAATGGCCCAATGTGACTGGATCGAAGCTACCCGGACAAACGGCTATATTCCCCATGCTTTAATTTCCCCGCTTTCTATAGATCGTAATGCCAGTCATTCCGTACATTTCCTGCCTTGAGATATGCAGCTGTCCTGCTTCCTCTGGCAGTGTCACATCTTTATCATGCTCACACACAATGACGCCATCATCTGCTAATAAGGAATGCTCATCAATCGTATCAAGAAGTGCTTTCAACTTTTGATCTTTATACGGCGGATCAAGGAAGATGGCTTGAAAAGATTCTTCTCGCTTCACTACAGCGGCGAGTGCACGGTTTGCATCATTTCGAAACACTTCACTTTGATCCATCAGCGACAATTGATTCAAGTTGCCTTTAATCGTCTGAATCGCCTTCATATCTCGATCCACAAATATACAATGATCGAATCCTCTAGAAAGCGCTTCAATTCCTAAACCACCACTTCCAGCAAATAAATCAAGGGCCCATCCCCCATCAAAATACGGTCCAATCATATTAAAAATGGATTCTTTTACTTTATCTGTTGTTGGTCTTGTTGATTGGCCGGGTACGGCTTTCAGCGTGCGGCCTTTTTTTGTTCCAGAAATCACTCTCATTTTTCCACCACTTTTTCTGCTTGCATCTATTGAATATTGTTTGATGACAAAAAATTCAACATTATCTTACCATATCCACTCCACATGGGACAATGCACTGAATTCCATTCATTTTCTATGTATAGATCACAAAAGAGAGGGTCATACTACTGTTAACAGCATCTGATGTGGTGCTGTTGCCAACCGCGGAGAAGACTTACGTTTCCCCATAAGTTCTTCCTCCGGTTTCTCCTCTCCCTTTGCCTTCTCCTTAATGAATCATTAAGAATAGAAGGACCCCGCGGGTGATGCCGCGGGGGTTTTTTTGTGTCTTTAAAAGCCCACCTTATAATCATACTCTTTTGCTTTGTCCAATTTCGATTCGTACTCTAATTTAATAAAAGGTTTATAGGAAGGCTCAACACGTTTTACAAATGGCAATGAACTGAGCTTTGCCATGTGGCGCTCAAGATCATTCATATCACAATAAATCACTGCATATTTCATTTTCCTTGAAATATAGTGAACATTCCCAAATTTCCTTAGCGCTTTTGACTGCTTTAACGAATGCAGCCAAACGACCATCCCTTGACGTTTAGTATCCATCTTTTCACCTGCCGCTTTTCAATTCTTTCCGTTCATTATGTAAAAGACGAGACGTTCAAGTCTCGTCAAGATACTTTACAGCCACAGCTGCCTCCTGATCCACAGCCACCGCCGCATGATGATAGACCATCAAAATATGGGTTCCCTGTTGGAACTTTAATATATGCTGATACAGCTTGACCGATTTCAATACTAATCTCATCTAAGATGGATTGAATCGCTGTTTCTGCTTTTTTGAAATCAACCACTGTATCGTGAAGATCTAGCTTTCTTTTGACCTCACGCATTTCTTTTGAGATCGTTCTATAGTCCGGATGGTATTTGCCGAACCGCTGCACATCTTCATATTGCTCTTTTACTTTTGTAAAATGGGCAATAATTTGTTGGGCTTCTTCGTCTTGCTGGAGACGCTTAAAGCAGTTGCGGTAATGTTCAGCCTCCTCCGACTGAAGAATCATGGCAGCCAATTGATTTGCTTCCTCTTGGAGCTCCACGAATTCGATTGTCGCATACATAAATGTTGCACCTCCAATTCATAGTTTACCACGAAACCTATGGATCAGAAAATGCTTTTACGTGACAAATACATCCCACGTCTCTCTTTTCTGCTTATATTCAGGGTGACGAGAATTTAGCACAACGGTCATTTTATGCTTTCCTTTTGAAAGGTGCTTGACCACAAACGCCGCAGTATACTCATTGCCTGCCCGTTTCCCGTCTACATACACAGTAAAATACCCCGCCTTCTTATCCTTTTTGAGGGGTGAAGGTTCAAGGTGAAAATCTTGAAGTGTACTTTCTATATACACAACAGATCCCTGCACTTTGTATTTTAAAAAGCCTTGCTGCTTCATTTCACTTTGCGTCTGCTGCATGACTGGTACTGCTGGTTCTTGCCTAGTTACTTGCTCTTGATCATGTTGACTTTGACATCCGGTGAGAAGAAAAAGCAATGCGCATATTGACAGCATCCATTTCATGTTCTGATTCTCCTTTCGTCTACTTTCATAGGATGCTCATGAAATAGACATCTTAATCAACTCAAAAAAAGCCTCAGCCGGCTCCATTTTGATTGCGCATTGCTTGGAACATCTGGATCATCATTTCAGCCATTTGGACACTATTGCTCAACTGGCTCACACGATGAGGAATGGTTTTTTCGTAAAAGTTCATTTTATCTAATTCAAACGAAGTGACATTTTCAGGATGCCGCGTTAACTGTCTATACCAGAGTGGGCGCTGCCTGATGAATTTGATTCGATCCTCTTCGGCCATGACAAACTCTTGTACTTCTCTCCGCACCAAAAGCATCCCCTTTCAATTAATCTTTCCTGAAGGAGAATGGGTGCTGGCTGCCTCCAGATGAACCCTTCTTTGAGCCATTTGATGAAAATTGACCGAGTAAGCTTTGTAAAGAGGAAATAGACTGGCTCATTTTATTAATTTGTTCATTCATTTGATCAGCGTCCATTTTTTTCACTGCAGAAACCATTTTAGACATAAAATCTGCTTTTCCCGGTTCACTTTGCTTAGCGGCTTTTTCTTCTTTTGCTTCTTCCGTTTGTGTTTGCCGGTAAGGAGACCACATGTCATCTTCCTCACCAAACATGACCCAATTCTCGTATAAACTTTGCCAGCTTTTTTCTTGCGTCTGCACTTCTTGAATTAATTTCGGATGGCGTCTGACGAACTGTTTAAATTCATCAATGGATGTTTGCTTTTGCTTATTTGTCATATCCTCACCCCCCATACAAATGCCTACTATACTATATACATCTGGGTCTATTTTGGTGAGCCCTTTTCATAAAAAAACAGCCGCCATCTGTGCGCAGCTGTTTAGAGGATTAAGACGTTTTCTTAATGAAGTTTTGTGTATAATACTTTTCTTTCACACCAACGCCAAGGTGCGTGTAATCTTGATTTAACAATGCCTTCCGGTGACCTTCGCTATTCAGCCAACCTTCTACAGCTGCAGGGCCATCAACATAATTATACGCAATGTTTTCCCCCGCAAGCTGAAATGCGACCTCGCCTCTTTCTAACCGGTCTTTCAGCGTGCCGTATTTTTTAGATTCATGGGAGAAATAATGATGATCCTTCATGTCCTCACTATGCATGAATGCCACTTCAGAGGTTTCATCGTCCCACTTTAAGGTCGGCAGTTTGTACTTATGGCGGATAATATTGGTCATATCAAAAATTTGTTTTTGACTCGACGCTTCAATATCCTTCCACTTTTCGCCTGATATCGCCTCAGGTTCAATTAATTGACCTCGATAAACGACTTCATACGGCTTTTGTTTGACAAATGTATCTGCGTTAAAGGCTCGAATGCTCGAAAGAGTGCTTTCAAACTTATCCATGTAGAGCTGGACATACACATCATCTCCCACTTTCACCGTCGGCCTGGTATTCATATCATCTTCTGAGAATTCAAAGCGATATGAATTTCCCTCGTCCTCTACATGAATGTAAGGAGCGATTTGTGTTTTTTTAAACACTTCACTTGTGGCTTGACCGATTTTAAACGGCTCAACATTCAGCCCATCCCCTGTTGCAAACAAGGTCACCACTTTACTGTCCTTTACCCCTACTTGAATATAGTGTTTCTTCGATTGATTGTATATCCACCAGTCATAATCATATGCGGAAGGATCAATGCGATCTGGTTCCCCTAGCTGTTTAAGCACTTCGTTTGAAGACTTCCCCATAAAGGACATGAGACCTTTTTTCGGAATGTTGATCGGCTTATCGCTAGATGTTTCTTCATTAGACACCTTCGGCTCATTGCTGTTTTCTTTTTCTGGTGAAGATCCATATTGAATAAACAGAACGTACGTTCCAGATATAATCAGGAGGATGAAGAGTGTTTTCAGCACAGTTTTCAAATAAACACCTCCGTTAAATTGGCAAGGTACAAAAAGTACCTTCTACTGTCATTTAAACAAAACTTGCTCCATTTATCAACGACAATACAGCCTATTTAACACGAATTTAAAATATGCCCCTCCTAATGAAGAAATCCTTGGCCATGATCCTGGTCTTGTTGAGAGATTTCCGTCAGAGCATCACCTGCACGATCGTTTGATAAATCTTCAACTGATAAATCCCCAAGGGCTACGATTCCTGTGAGTGCCCCGTTTTTGACAACCGGGATACGGCGGAGCTGATGTTCTGACATCAACCGGACAATTTCTTCTAGGGTTGCATCTTCTTCAGCTGTCAAAACTTCCTTCGTCATGAGGGCACCAACCTCTTGTGAGTTCGGCTTTTTCTCAGCAATACCTCTAAGTACAAGGTCGCGGTCTGTGACAATACCAACAAGCTGATCTCCGTCGACTACTGGAATGGCACCAATGTCAGCATCTTTCATTTTGACTGCCGCTTCATATGCATTGTCGTCCTTTTGCAACGTCACTACTTTTTTCGTCATGATATCTTTGATTTTTTTCGTTTTCACGTTGATTCCTCCATCCGTTATTTTCTTTATTACTGTAACCAGCTTATAAAAGAACATACCCTTCACAGTTGAAAGTTTAACGCTTTCATACTATGATTGTCAGTAAAGGGAATTTTTATAAGGAGGGGTTTTGGGTGAAGTTTGAAGGTACGGGGATTGAAAAGGTATCAGCTGACTTAAATAAATTGGATTTCATTATGGAAAGTGAAGGATTTGTACGAGCCGATCAATGGGATTATGAGCGTGTGACGTACGACAGGAAGTATAACATGGTAGAGGGGACGTTTTACTTACGGATCTCTGGCTACGCCACTGAGGGAGATGTCGGCTCCAAAAAAGCCCACATCCAGCTGCTGACACCTTTACTTGGAAAACACTATTATCCGCATGGTGTTGAATATGGAGAAGGCGAAGATTTCCCTAAATCTCTTATTCAATCCAGCAAAAAAACGCTGAACCAATTGAAAGAAAAACTAGAAGCGATAACTGCTGAAGCATAAAAGAAGCACAGCCCCTACGGCTGTGCTTTCAGCGTGTAGACAAACCCTCGCATTCGTTGTCAGTCCTGTGCGCTGGTGCTCACGAATGCCAAATTCGCTCCGCTCCAGTGCTCGTCCTTCCTAGGACTGCAAAGGTTTTCTATCACGCTGAAAAAAAGAAGACAAAGGGCTAAAATAAAGTTCATTTTAGCCCTTTGCCAACAATCTGGAAGCACAGCCCTACGGCTGTGCTTTTCATTTATTCATATTTCGGAATGAGCGCATCTGGTACGGCATCTTTCGCTCTTTCTTTTCTCGCCCAGTCAAAGAAGACAACAGCAAGAATCGATCCGTATACAATCTCCTGAATGATTTTCATCAAAATAGCACCTAGCTGCTGATCTTCTAGCAGCGGCAATGTATGAAACATGTCAGGTCCCGTAAGCGCAAGACCAGCAAGCATATCACTCGGTACGCATAGGTGCAGTGCTTGTATCCATGCGCCGGCATCTGAATAAGTGGCATAGATAGGCGCTTCACTAAACATAATGAGTGCGCAGGCAGGTGTCATTAAAATCCCATCTGCCATAATATATCCAAGCTTTAAAATGCCTGTAATCTGCGGCTGACTTTGCACTTTATGGACAAGCGGCCACCACATGAAAAAGGCAGCGATAAAAATGACAACCGTCATCAATGCGTGATAAAACGGATCTGTTTTGACAAAATCGAACACAAGCGGAATATGATACAGCGAAAACAACCCGTTAAAACCGAGTAAGGCAATCAACGGCTTAGAAAACAAGCGGAAAATCGGCTGAATACCCCGTGTTTGAATGATCCGCTCCCAAATCGCCGCAGGTAAACCTGTAATAAGAAGGGGCGGGATGACCAAATAGAGCACTGCCATTTGCGCCATATGCGCACTGAACATAATATGCCCCATTAAATCAATCGGGCTCCCCTTCACTGCATAAAGCAACACAAGCCCCGTGAGAAACAGCGTTTTCTCTTTCACCGTCGCACGGTGCTTACCCTTCGTCACGAGAAGCAGATAAAAAGCGGCTGCTGCTACAATACATGTCAAATAGTAAGGACTCCATAATGCACGAAATCCAAATATCTCTAAGTTTTCCATTGCTGCGCCTCCTTCAAGGGCAAAGCGAGCTTACCACCAAATAATGGTCAAAAAGGCTAAAACGGTAATAAACGCGACAAACACACCTGAGTAAAGAAACAACGCGGGTGTTTCATGCCCTTTTTGGTTCATGTGCATAAAATAATAAAGCTGAAAAGCGACCTGAATCACTGCAAGCAGTAAAATAAAAGGGACAGCGAACCAATTTCCGACGTCTTCAGAGGCGATTGTTAAAAAGGCAACAAACGTTAAACCAATCATCAAGCCGAAAGAAATGAGCTGATGCTTCATTTCTTCGGCATTTTTCTTTTTCCGATAGACAAGATCGACTTTGGACTGATTTGTGTTTTTATTTCCCATTCTTATCCCACCATTCCCATTAAATATACAACGGTAAAGATGAAGACCCACACAACATCAATGAAGTGCCAATAAAGGCTTGCCACATAATATTTTGGTGCATTGTATAAATCGAGTCCGCGTCTCATATTCCGAATCATCAGAGCGGTGATCCAGCAGAGTCCAAATGCGACGTGAGCCCCGTGTGTTCCAACAAGCGTATAGAAGGAAGAGCCAAGTGCAGAGCTCGTAATGGTAAATTCATACGCATGCACATAATGATAAAACTCATAAATTTCTACCCCTAAAAATCCAGCACCTAAAAGAACGGTTACACCTAGCCAAAGCTGCATTTTTTTAAAGGCAAAGTTTTTCATATGATACATAGCATACACACTCGTTAAACTGCTCGTTAACAGAAGCATTGTGGCAATAAAGACAAGTGTGAGGTCAAACATTTCAGTTGTTGTTGCGCCGCCTGCATTTGAATTTTTCAGCGCCAAATAAGTGGCAAACAAAGATGCAAACAGGACCGTTTCTCCCCCAAGAAACAACCAGAACCCGACGAACTTATTCTTTCCTTCTAACGTGGCTTTCTCAGGAGAAGCCGGAAAGGTTTCCGCTGTCATTTTTTGTGGTTCCATTATGCTTTCACCCCTTTGTCATCGTCATCCGTCAAATCTTCTTTGTGAATATGGTATCCATGATCATCTTTAAGAGAGCGAACGAGCATGGTCGCAAACGTGATCCCAAGACCAATGAAGATCACCGGTAGACCCCAGCTGTGTTCTTGACGATACATAAAACCAAACGCTGACACAAATAGACCGAATGAGATAATGATAGGCAAGATGGAATTATTCGGCATGTGAATATCATCGAGCGGTTCAGATGCTGTCATTCCTTTTTTACCATCCATTTTCTCAATCCATAATGGATCAAGTCCCCGTACAAGAGGCAGCTGCTTAAAGTTATATTCTGGCGGAGGTGAAGATACTGCCCATTCAAGCGTTCTTCCATCTCCCCAAGGATCGCCCGATACACGCTCTCCTTTTGCTGTCGTCCAGATGATATTAATCAGCATGATCACAACTGCTACAAACATGAACAGTGCCCCAATCGTACTGACCAAGTTCCCAAGGTCTAGACCCTGACCTGGCAAGAATGTAAAGACTCGGCGCGGCATGCCCCAAAGACCGAGAAAATGCTGGATAAAGAACGTTAAATGGAAACCGACGAAAAACAGCACAAAGCCAATTTTCCCAAGCTTCTCATTCAGTATTTTCCCAAACATCTTCGGCCACCAATAATGCACACCAGCTAAAATACCGAAGACCACACCACCGATAATGACATAGTGGAAATGCGCCACAACAAAGTACGTGTCATGGAACTGATAATCCGCTGCTGCTGCTGCAAGCATGACGCCGGTTACACCGCCAAGTAAGAATGACGGAATGAACGCAACTGAATATAACATCGGCGTTGTAAACTTCACATTACCGCCCCATATGGTGAGCAACCAGTTAAATACTTTAATTCCAGTTGGCACCGCAATCGCCATTGTGGCTACGGCAAAGATCGCATTGGCAATTGGACCAAGTCCTGTTGTGAACATGTGATGCGCCCACACCATGAATCCAAGGAAACCAATTAATACAGTCGCAAACACCATGGACGAATAACCAAACAATCTTTTTCTTGCAAACACCGGAATGATCTCAGAGAAAATCCCAAATGCCGGCAAAATCAAGATATACACTTCTGGGTGTCCAAAAATCCAGAACAAATGCTCCCAGATGATTGTATTTCCGCCGAGCTCTGGATTAAAAAAGCTCGTATCAAACATTCGATCAAGCATCAGCATCGCAAGTCCTGCTGTCAGCGGCGGGAATGCGAATAAAATTAGTGCAGATGCCACAAACGTCGTCCAGGTAAAGAGCGGCATTCTCATATACGTCATACCTGGCGCTCTCATATTAATAATCGTTGCAAGAAAGTTGATTCCGGCAATTAGCGTACCAATACCCGCTATCTGCAACCCTAAAATATAGAAATCCATGCCGTGCCCTTCTGAATTCAGCGTGAGCGACGCATAGGCAGTCCAGCCTGCATCAGGTGCCCCGCCCATAAACCATCCAAGGTTTAAGAAAATACCACCGAAAAAGAACAGCCAAAAACCAAGTGAATTCACAAATGGAAACGCTACGTCACGTGCACCAATTTGAATGGGTACAACCGCATTCATTAATGCAAATAAAAGCGGCATTGCTGCAAGGAAAATCATCGTTGTTCCATGCATCGTCATGACTTCATTGTAAAACCCTGCACTCACAAAATCATTTTCAGGGATGGCTAGCTGAATACGGATAATCATCGCTTCCAGGCCACCAATTAAAAAGAAAAATCCCCCTGCCACTAAATATAGTATGGCAATTTTTTTGTGGTCAACCGTCGTTAAGTAATCCCATAAGACAGCGCCAAACCCCCGCTTTTTAGCTATTGTACTCACCATGAAATCCCCCTCTTATCTCCCATTTGCCCCTTTTCATATCAATGTCTATCTTCACGTTCTAAAAACAGACTATATCTGACAGATGACTTATTCTTGGATGTAGAGACTTATTCGGGAGCTCTTAACAAAAACTTCACATAGATCGTATACCCTTTTGAATGTGCGCAACTTCAAGCTGCTCAAGGCATTTACTGTATTTTAAGACCTTTTAAATACTCGTAGAGTGCATCTGCTTCTGAGTCATTTAGTTTAGGGTACGTCCCTGTCATCTTATTACCTGGTTTAAAGCTCTCTGGATCTTTCAGCCATGCTTTGACATTTTCTTTGTTCATGTCTTTAATTCCAGCTACTTTTGTCCGCTCTCCGAAGGTTGCAAGGTTTGGAGCAGTCCTTGCCGCCTCTGGCCGTTCATCTCCAGGCTCTACCGCGTGACAGCTTAAACAGTTTTTCTCTTTAAAGAGTTTTTCACCCTCAAGGGCTAGATCTGACGTAGATGCAGGCTTCTTATAATCTGACATCTTTTTCGTCCAGCCTAAAAACTCATCTTGAGAAAGCGTTTTAACTTTAAAGTCCATTAAAGCATGTGATGGACCGCAAAGCTCCGCACATTTCCCATAGAAATATTCTCCAGCATCTTTCGTTCGTTTTGAGTCAAATGTTAAATAAAACTTGTTCTCGTTGTCTGTATTTGTATCAATTTTACCCCCAGCCGATGGAACCCAGAAAGAGTGTTTCACATCGGATGCTTTCAGCTTAAAATAAACCTTTTGGTCAGTTGGAACAATCAATTCCTGACTTGTCACAATCCCATAATCAGGGTATTCAAATTCCCACCAATATAAGCTGGCTCTTACATTCACAACAAGTGTTTTTTCAGGATCTCGTTTTTTCTTATCCATAGCGCTTGTATCCCCTAGCTCAAGCGTGTATGCCACAACAGGTACAACGAGAATAATGAGTAGAAGTATCGGAATCGCTGTCCACGTAATTTCGAGGTTACGGTTCCCTTCTACCTGTTTAGGAATCGTATCTTCTCCCACTTTAGAACGTTTGAATTTAATGATGACGTAAAAGAAAATGATCGATACAACAATAACGACAAGAACCATAATAAGTGTACTCAGTACCGTTAGGAAAAACTGTTTATCTGCTACTTCCCCAACTGGCCTCAGTGTTGATAAGTATGGTTCACCGCAGCCCGCCAAAACGAGCGTCAGTAAAAGAAACAGTGAATAAACACGCCATTTTCTTATCATAATTTGTCCCAACCCCTTTTGCTTGATCTCCTTTGCCTTTCGCTTTTTACCTCTTATTTATAAAATCACCTTTCACCCATCCATAACCCCCGCCTCTTATAAAAGCACTTACATTTCCTCTTTTCATAAAAAAATGATGTTTTTACTCAAAATACCATCTATGTATAAACAGAAAGCCGCCTAAATAGAACTGAATATCAGGCGGCTTTCATAGTTGTAAGAAAATGTTGTGTTATAAGATATAGCCATTGTTTTGATGTGATCAAAGTGTATTTCACTCTAGAATAGTGTAATAATAATCATCGCAACGAAAAAGATTGTTAAGTAGTTTAATGAATAAACGAACATGAGTGTTGACCACTTCATGATATCTTTCATTTTAAAGCCCATAAGACCAATGACGAGCCATCCAATGTTCAGCAATGTGCCAAGTGCGACAATCGGCCATCCTAATCCACCTAAGAAAAATGGAAGCGGGAGAAGACATGCTGTCCAAATGATGATTTGGCGTTTTGTGACTTCAAAGCCGTAAACAACTGGCAGCATTGGAATACCTGCTTTGCGGTAATCTTCCGTTTTCTTAATCGCAAGTGATAAGAAATGCGGAATTTGCCAGATGAACATAATCATAAACAGGACCCAAGCCGTTGTGTCGATGGTGCCTGTAACAGCTGTCCAGCCAATTAATGGCGGAACCGCACCAGATACACTCCCAATGACTGTATTAATGGTGTAATGACGTTTAGACCACATCGTGTATAGAACTGCATAAGTAAAGACACCGATAAATCCAATCACTGCTGATGTAACAGTTGTCATCAGAAGCATAATCAGTCCAAGTACAACAAGCAGAATACCAAATGCATACGCTTGACCTGGCTGAACTTTACCTGTCACCGTCGGTCTTGTTTTTGTTCTTTCCATTAGTATATCAATATCACGGTCAAACGCATTATTAATGGCGCATGAACCGGCAATAATAAGAGAAGAACCAATCATTGTTAACAGAACAATATCAAGATTCCCAAGGAAACTCATATCTGTAAAATAAAAAGCAAGCCACATTCCAGTAAATGTTGTAATGAAATTGGAATTGACGATGCCCATTTTAATAAGAGCAAGAAAATCTTTTAAAGCGGTTGTTTCTTCTATTTGTCCATGAATAGCTGCTTCCGCGGCTGTTTTGGAATTTGCCAATGTGTATAACCTCCCTTGCCCAAACCTTCAAACGAACGAATAAAACGTAAAATCGTTACAACTCTATCATACAAGATAAAGAGCTGTAAAAAAACATCCTATTAAATAATAAACGACAAACTTGAAGTTATTTGTGAACTTTTCGTGAATTTATTAGGATGTGCGTTTCAGAAGGCGGTGCAAAATGAAATATTCTCTCCTCTATTTCTATCAGACTGTCAAAGAAAGATCAAGCACTCTAAATCTGTAAACTTTGTGAACTAACATATCATTTTTTTGTGAACTTTGGTCATTATGAATTGCAACAGAACACGCATTTGGCTTAAACTTGAGAGCATGTGAGGTTTTCATTTAGATCAGAAGTTATTTAGAGAAGGTGAAATCATTTGATGAAATTTGCTTTAAGGTTATTGAGCGTTGTCACAACATTTGTGATGCTGATCGTTCTGATTGGCGGTGCGCTTGTGACGAAAACTGGCTCCGGTCTTGGCTGCGGCAGACAGTGGCCCCTTTGCCACGGTCGTTTCTTTCCAGAAATGAACCCTGCTTCCATTATCGAATGGAGCCACCGCATGTCAACAGGAGTTTCCACCATTCTTGTACTGGCACTGGCGGTCTTATGCTGGAAAAAAATCAGTCCAGTATTCCGTGAAACCAAATTTTTGGTCATCATGTCCATTATATTCTTACTGCTTCAAGCGCTGTTAGGGGCACTCGCAGTTGTGTTTGGTTCTAACGCACTTGTCATGGCACTGCACTTCGGTATTTCACTGATTTCTTTTGCTTCCATTTTACTGCTGGCCCTGCTTGTGTTTGAAGCAACCAGATCTGAAACAAAGCTTGTGAAGCCGCTTCATATCGGCAAAAGAATGCAGTTCCATATTTATGGGTTGATCACATATACGTATATTGTGGTGTATACGGGCGCCTATGTGAGACATACAAAATCAAGTCTTGCATGCTCTGTCTTCCCATTTTGTTCAAAAGACGGCGCACTTCCAGCGTATTTTAATCAATGGGTTCAAATGTCTCACCGAGCAGCAGCCCTTCTTTTATTCGTTTGGATATTTGTTGCGATGTTCCATGCCCTTAAACATTATAAAGAACAAAAGCAGCTGTATTATGGATGGATCATTTCAGCCATTCTGATTACACTTCAAGCGATCTCTGGTGTCATGTCTGTTTATTCTCAGCTCGCACTCGGTTATGCGCTTGCTCATTCATTCTTTATTTCTTGTTTGTTTGGGGTACTATGCTACTTCTGCTTACTCATTGCCCGGTTTAAATATGAAAATAGAGAGCCTTTCAGATAAACATACAATCCCCCTTTCATCCGAAAAGGGGGATTTCTTTTATGTTTGTTTCGCTTCTTCAAATGTCGAAATGGCTCTTTTTCGTCTTTCTTGATGATCGACTGTAGGCAGAGGATATATATCCCCCAGCACACACCCCGATTTCATCTGCTCATCTATCGGCATTTTACTCGGTTCATGAATCCATTTTTCATTCACATGCTTTAGTTCTGGTACATACCTTCTAATATATTCTCCACTTGGATCAAATCGTTTCGACTGGGTCGTTGGGTTAAAAATACGGAAGTAAGGAACCGCATCCGTTCCAACAGAGGCCGCCCACTGAAATCCCCCAATATTCGAAGCCTCATCATAGTCGACAAGTTTTCTCGCAAAATACGCTTCGCCCTTTCTCCAATCGATGAAATAATCTTTTGTCAGGAATGAAGCCGTCACCATTCTCAAACGGTTATGCATCCAGCCTTCTTCATTTAACTGTCTCATCCCTGCGTCAACGAGTGGGAAGCCTGTTTGTCCTTTACACCAAGCTTCAAAAAGTGTCTCATCATCATTCCATTTTATATGTTGAAAGGAGGAGTTGATTTCTTTTTCTTTCATCTCTGGATAATGCGCAAAGATCATATGATAAAAATCACGCCATGCCAGCTCTTTGATAAATGTTTCCTTGCCCTCATCTTCAAAAAGTTCTTCCTCATTGACAGCATGAAAGATCGTGCGAATAGAAATGGTCCCGGTTTTTAAGAACCGAGACAGCTTGCTCGTCCCAAAAACAGACGGAATATCTCGTTTCTCGTGATAACGCGTCAATCTTTCTTGAATAAAGCCGTCTAGCGTGCTTCTCGCTTTGTCTGACCCAATCTGATCGAATTTCCTTGTACATTTCTTGATGATGTCCCTTAGTTTCTCATCTCCCTTTTCAGAAAGTGACTCATCACAAATCGTGTGCTCACTGCTCAGAAATGATTTGTCAACTTTTATCACAGACTGCTTCTCCTGCTTCCGCCACGCTTGATAGTATGGAGTAAACACTTGATAATGAGACCCATCCGCTTTTAAAATATCTCTCGCCCCATGCAGATGCGTATCTTGCCACTTTGACACATGAATGCCCTTTTCTTCTAAGAAACGGGTCACTTGCTCATCACGTGTTCGACCATTTCCTACTTCGTCCTCATTAAAAAAGACCGCATTGATGTCATAAGCATTCATGAGCTTTTGAAAAGCGGACAAAATATCATCATGAATGAGATGAACATACATGTGAAATTCTCTCGCTTCCTTGACGAAATTGGCCAAGTTTTGAAAGAAATGTTCGTTGTTCAAATCCAGTTCCATTTCTGTAAAAAACGGATCTAGATGATAAAAAGCAAATAATCGGTACTGATGTTTTTTTGCATATGTGATCGCTTTTGATAAGGCGATATGATCATCCAATCGCATATCTCGGCGAAACCAAATCACGACAATTTCCACTCTTTCTTCACCTCATTCTATAGTGTAATCACTCTAGCGGGCGGCTGCACATTTTAATGCGCTCAAAAAAAGACACATCGCAGTGGATGTGTCTCACTCATTATTCAGGCTTTAAGACAATCAACAGATCTCCAGTTTGAATCCCTTCTCCATTCGTGACATGAATTTCATCCACGACTGCTGAGAACGGTGCTTGTACCGTCGTTTCCATTTTCATCGCTTCATTGATCATCAAGTGCTCACCTTGAGAAATTTTCTGTCCTTTTTCAACAAGTACTTTGATGACAGTGCCTGGCATTGATGCCGCAATGTGATTTGGATTTGAGCGATCTGCCTTCATTTTTTCTTGAACGGAGGATTTGATGCTTTCATCCTTAATGACCACTTCACGCGGCTGTCCATTCAGTTCAAAGTAAAGCACTCTTGTAGCATCCGGATTCGGTTCTCCAATGGACACGAGTTTGACAATGAGGGTTTTCCCTTTTTCAATTTCCACCTCAATTTCTTCACCAAGTCTCATGCCGTAGAAGAAAGTTGGTGTGTCAAGAACAGAGATATCTCCATAGCTTTCTGCTGTTTGAACAAATTCAGAAAAGACTTTCGGGTATAAAGCATATGCAATGGCATCTTGTTCTGTCAACGTCAGATCATGTGATTCTTTGAACTGCTTTTTGATCTCTTCAAAGTCCACAGGCTTCAGTTTCTCACCCGGTCTGACAGTAAGCGGCTCCTCCCCTTTTAAAATCAGCTTTTGCAGCTTTTCTGGGAATCCGCCATGAGGCTGTCCTAAATAGCCTTTAAACAATTCAACAACCGAATCTGGGAAATCCAGTGTTGCTCCTTTTTCATAAACATCCTCTTCTGTCAGATCGTTTTGCACCATATAAAGTGCCATATCTCCGACCACTTTAGAAGACGGTGTCACTTTCACAATGTCACCAAACATGTCATTTACACGTCTGTACATTTCTTTTACTTCATTCCAGCGTTCGCCAAGGCCGACCCCTTTCGCCTGCTGTTGCAGGTTACTATACTGGCCACCAGGCATTTCATGCTCATAAATTTCTGTATGCGGTGAATTCATTCCGCTTTCAAACTCATGGTAATATTTTCTGACGGAATCCCAATATTGAGAAAGACGTTCAACCGCTTGAACATTCATTTCTGGCTTTCTTTCATGTCCGTCTAAAGCATAATATAATGAGCTCGCACTTGGTTGTGATGTGAGCCCCGCCATAGAGCTGACAGCAACATCAACAATATCAACACCTGCATCAATCGCTCTTGCATAGGTGAAGAGTCCATTCCCACTCGTATCGTGTGTATGAAGATGAATTGGAATCGTGAGCTCGTCTTTTAGAGCAGATACAAGCTCATAAGCCGCCTGCGGTTTTAATAATCCCGCCATATCTTTAATGCCCAAAATATGAGCGCCTGCAGATTCAAGCTCCTTCGCAAGAGAGACATAATATTTCAAATCATATTTCGGACGTGATGGATCAAGAATATCACCTGTATAACAAATCGCTGCCTCTGCCACTTTGCCGGATTCACGAACAGAATCAATGGCAAGCGTCATACCTTTGACCCAGTTTAGACTGTCGAAAATACGGAAGACGTCAATGCCTGCCTCTGCCGATTCCTTTACAAATGCTTTAATCACATTATCCGCATAGTTTGTATATCCGACAGCGTTTGATGATCTTAATAGCATTTGGAACAAAGTGTTTGGCACTTCTTGACGAAGCTCTTTCAATCTTTCCCAAGGATCTTCTTTCAAGAAACGATATGCCACATCAAATGTAGCACCGCCCCACATTTCCATACTGAATAGCTCTGGCCATAAGCCTGCTGTTGGCTGAGCAACTTTCTTTAAGTCGTGTGTTCTAAAGCGTGTTGCAAGCAGGGATTGATGTGCGTCTCTAAAGGTTGTATCCGTTAAGAGTACACCGCTTTGCTCTTTCACCCAATTGGCGAGCCCCTCAGGTCCATGCTTGTCTAACAATTGTTTCGTTCCAGAAGGAATCGTTTCATGGACAGCAAGTTTCGGCACATTTGGTTGATCAAAATGAGGCTTCTTATTTTCAGAAATACCAGGGAACCCATTAATGGTAACGTTACCAATATAAGTAAGCATTTTCGTTCCGCGGTCTTTTTGCTTAGGAAAGTTAAATAGCTCTGGTGTCGAATCAATAAACGATGTATCATATTCCCCTTTTAGAAAATTCTCGTGCTTCGCGACGTTTTCAAGAAACGGGATATTTGTTTTAATGCCGCGAATCCTGAATTCTTGTAAATTTCGGACCATTTTAGCCGCAGCTTGATCGAAAGTAAGTGCCCAAGTAGACAGCTTGACCAACAGTGAATCGTAAAAAGGCGTAATCACCGCACCTTGGAAGCTGTTCCCTGTATCAAGACGTACACCAAAACCACCGCCTGAACGGTAAGCCATGATTTTTCCTGTATCTGGCATAAAATCATTCAAAGGATCTTCTGTTGTGACCCTTGATTGAATGGCAAATCCATGTGTAAAGATATCTTCTTGTTTTGGTATCCCGACTTCTTTGCTGTGGAGGTCATGTCCTTTTGCGACAAGAATTTGGGTTTGGACGATATCGATACCTGTGATCATTTCTGTGATCGTGTGTTCCACTTGGACCCTAGGATTGACTTCAATAAAATAAAACTCGCCATTTGCCACTAGGAATTCTACAGTCCCTGCATTGATATACGATACATTCTGGGCCAGCTGAACAGCCGCTTCACAGATGTCTTCACGTAATTGATTAGAAAGAGACACACTTGGCGCAACCTCAATGACTTTTTGATGACGCCTTTGAACAGAGCAGTCACGCTCGTATAAATGAATGATATTGCCGTGATTGTCTCCAATCACCTGCACTTCAATATGTTTCGGATTTTCAATCAGCTTTTCAACATATACTTCGTCATTTCCAAAAGCCGCTTTCGCCTCTGACTTTGCACGGTCATAGGCTTCGCTTAGCTCCTCTTTTGATCTGACAATCCGCATACCTCGGCCGCCGCCTCCAAGTGAAGCTTTAATAATAAACGGGTAACCGTATTCTTCACCGAATTTTTCGACTTCTTTGACCGAATCAACTGGCCCGTCACTTCCTGGAATGACTGGAATTCCAGCTTTTTTCGCTTCATCTCTCGCTTTTACTTTATCTCCAAACATATCTAAATGTTGAGAAGTTGGGCCGATGAATTGGATGCCTTCCTCTTCGCATCGTCTTGCAAAATGAATGTTTTCAGATAAAAATCCGTATCCTGGATGAATCGCATCCACGTCATTTCGTTTTGCAATTTCGATGATCCCCTCGATATCAAGGTAGGCATCAATCGGCTTTTTCCCTTCTCCAACTAGATATGCTTCATCGGCTTTATAGCGATGATAAGAGCCCGAGTCTTCTTTGGAGTAAATGGCCACTGTACGTAAGTTGAGCTCCGTACAGGCCCTAAAGACTCTGATAGCGATTTCCCCTCTGTTTGCAACTAGAACCTTTTGAATTGTTCTCTGTGACATTCTCACTCCTCCATATCCCTTAAAATTTTATATGTACTCTATAATAAAGGAAGAAATGAAAACTGTACACTTTTGTTTTCTAAAGATTCAAAGTTTTCTGCAATCCATTTTTTTGAATCGATGGTTTGCTGATTGATTTTTTCTTTTTATAACGCTCTTTATATTCAGTGAACATGCTGATATTCAGCAATATTCCCATACATCCACTCAGTAAAATGATAGAGGATCCCCCGTAGCTGATAAACGGAAGTGTGACCCCAGTGATCGGAATGAGACCTGAAACACCGCCCAAATTAATACACGTTTGGATGGCAATCATTGAAGAAATTCCTATTGCAAGCAAACTTCCAAACGGATCTTCACACTTCCTCGCAATGTAAAAACCTTTCACGACAATAAAGCCAAGGAGAGCAAGGACAAAAAATACACCGAAAAAACCAAGCTCTTCCGAGATAATTGCCATGATAAAATCTGTATGCGGTTCTGGAAGGTATCCATACTTTTGTACACTCTCTCCAAGACCAAGCCCAAAAAAGCCGCCTGATCCAATCGCATAATATGAATTAATCAATTGATGCCCAGAAGCGCCTGCGTCTTTAAATGGATCTTGGAAACTCTCAAAACGTCCAAGACGATTCTGCGTGAAAATTTTATCCCAAAAAAGAATAATAAACGGTGTCACAACAACCATCACCGCACTAAATAAAGCGAGCAGCTTGGCCAGCGTTTTACCGCTAAACCCTGAGCATAAAATCATCGCAAGGGCAATCATACCAATGATAAAAGCTGTCCCATAGTCTGGCTGCAAAATAATAAATCCGCATAGGATGGAGACAACCACAATTGGAGGTGTAACCCCTCTTAAAATATGGTCAATATAATGCTGCTTCTTTGCATAGACAGCAGCAAGATAAATGATGACAACGATCTTCACGAATTCCGCTGGCTGAAGACTAAAAGGCCCAAATTTGATCCAGCTTCTAGCATTCCCTGCAATGTGACCGCCAAAGTACACATAAATGAGAGAAAACACAGATAGCAAAAGCATCACAATTTGGAATCTTTTATTTAAGAGCAGCTGATACGGAATGAGGGCTGTAAACATCAAGATGACCGCCCCGACAATCATAAATAAAAGCTGTTTCTTGAAAAAATTATCTGGCGCAGCATCATATCTGATCACAGATGTAATCATACTTGAGCTATACACCATCACCAAGCCGAATGCGCTAATTAATATAATGGCGAACAATAATGAGTAGTCATACGATTTTAGCATTCTCTTTAACATATAATCCTCTTCCTAACGTCTATTTCTACTGCTTGATATTCTCTTCTCTTAGCTGTTCTTATTCTACTACATTTTCTCCGTTTGATCCCGTTTTACCTCTTTATATTGTTCGTCTTTCATGAGACAATCAAGTCCGTTTGGCATCAAATAAAAAGGCGGACAAAAAAACTCAAACTTATGTTGTGGAAGTTTGAGTTTTCAATCATTATTTTTTTGTGAACGCATCATGAAGTGCTGATAATTCTCTCTCAAGTTTATCGAGTAGTTTTTTGCCTTCATGTTGATCAACTAATCCAAGCCGGACAGCGAAATCAATTTCTCTCGATAATCCGAACATTTGAGTATCTAAAACCTCTTCATAAAGAGGACATTGCGGCATCGTTAAGTTGTCCATTTGCACTTGGATCAATTTTAAAATTTTATCTGCATCCAATTTTAATAAAGCCAGTGCTTTTTGCCGATGATCGACTAAAATTTCTGACGCCAAAAGTATCCCTCCGTTCCCCAGGCGAGTACCTAATTCTTCTATTTATCATAAAGCGAAACGCCCAAAATTGCAAGCAGATTTGTACAGTTCGCTCTGTAAAAATAAAAAGAAGCCATTCGTCATTAAAAGATACTCATCTCATATTTTTCACTCATGAGCTCAAGCAGCTTAATACCCGCAATACTATTCCCTTTTTCATCCAAAGCAGGCCCAAATATACCTATCCCAAAGTCGTATGGCGCCGCCCCCATAATTCCGCCTGAAACACCACTTTTAGCAGGGATTCCGATATTGATTGCAAATTCCCCGCTCGCATTGTACATACCGCATGTGACCATAAACGTTTTACAAATTCTAGCAACATCTTTCGAAAGGATTTGCTTTCCTGTCTCTGGATGCCTGCCATCTAATGAAAAAACACACGCGATCTTCGCCAAATCCAGGCTATTCATCATGACGGCGCACTGCTTCGTATAGACATCCATCACCTCTTCTACATTCCCTTTAATGATATGATATTGCTTCATATAATAGCACATTGCGCGGTTAATCATTGATGTTTCAAATTCGGATGCAGCGGTTTCTTTGCAATATGTAATGGTGGTGTCATTGGCAAGCTCTCTAATAAAACCAAGCAGCCGGTTCAGCTGATCTTGCGGCGTTGCCCCTCTTATTAAACTTGTAACGGCAAGCGCTCCTGCATTAATCATTGGGTTAAGCGGCTTATTGGGGCTTGCAGTCTCTAGTTTAATCATCGAATTAAACGGGTCGCCAGTCGGTTCTTGTCCAACATATTGAAACACTTTTTTCGGTCCTTCTTCTGAGAGCACGAGCGCCAGTGCTAATACTTTTGAAATACTTTGCAGGGTGAATCGTTTATCAACATCTCCCGCTGAGTGGCACGTATTACTCACATGATAAACAGCGACAGATAAATCCGATTGATCCGCTTTACCGAGTGCCGGAATATAGGATGCTACCTTTCCATTTTTGGCCACCTTTTTTGCCTCTTCTACAAATCGCTGAAGCTCTTCATTGTCACGACATGCCATGCCCAAAATCCTCCCTATTTTTCGTCTAATCGTAGTGTGTACAAGGAAGTGCATGTTTATGAAAGTGACAAAGCGGGCGAAAACTTCTATAATTTATGTTGGAAAGGGGTTGTCTTGAACATGAGCATTATTCAAATCAAGGGGAACGTACAATACAAGATCACCATTGATCCGAGTGTATGGATTTTTGATGACCGTAAATTTTTAATGGATTCATTTTTTGAGAAAAGTGCAGCAAACGAAGAGCAGCAGCTAGATCAGGAACTCGATCAAGAGCGGGTCATAAGAGAAGGTCAAACACTTCCACCCACATTAAAAACAGAGAAAAAGTACGAAAAAGAAAGACTTGTCACAGGCAGCTTCGGGATGAAACTTGGCGACATGATAAAAAATGCAGAACCGCTCGAACAAGCGGAGACGTGTGAATTTGTCACAGAAACAGAAACGATTGCTGTTCCGCTCTCTAAGGCGATGGATAGCATTGCCCATTTCAGCCAAAATGGAAAGCCTATAACAGAAGAAGGACCAATCCACGTCTATTTCGAGGATCAGTCCAACATCACTCAGCCGATTAAAAGCGTCAAAGAGTTAATCATTACATAAGATGACGGGTCTGGACTATAATAAATCAGCTGCAAGCTGTGCAAGTCCAGACCTTTCTCCTTTGACAAGCTTGACATGTCCAGATATTTGCTGCCCTTTGAAACGCTCAATGACATATGTGAGCCCATTATTTAAACTGTCTAAATAAGGGTGATCAATCTGCTCTGGGTCTCCCATCAGCACAATTTTACTTCCCTCACCAACCCGCGTTAATAATGTTTTTACTTCGTGTTTTGTTAAATTTTGCGCCTCATCGATAATGATAAATTGATCTGGGATACTTCTCCCGCGAATATATGTTAAAGCTTCCACTTGAATTGAACCGATGCCCGCTAGTATCGCATCGAGTTCACCAGGTTTTTTTGTGTTAAATAAAAATTCTAGGTTGTCATAGATCGGCTGCATCCACGGTCTGAGCTTCTCTTCTTTTTCGCCTGGCAAATACCCTAAATCCTTACCGACAGGAACAATAGAGCGGGCCACGATGAGCTTTTTAAACATGCCGAGGTCCTCTGTCTGCATTAATCCAGCAGCAAGTGCAAGCAGTGTCTTTCCTGTTCCCGCTTTTCCGATAAGTGTCACAAGCGGAATATCGCGGCGCAAAAGTAACTCAAGCGCCATCGTTTGCTGGACATTTTTTGGGCGAATTCCCCAAATATGTTCTTGGTCATAAATAAGCCGTTTCACATGCTCTGCTTTTTGATCAAGCATCCCCAAAGCAGAACCACCTTCATTTCCCTTCATAATGATAAATTGATGAGGATTTAATGGCGCCTGGGTGACGTCTTTTATCGGTAACTGATTTTGCTTATAAAATGTATTCAGCTGCTCAGTCGGAATATAGAGCTCGTGATAGCCGTTATCAATGTCTTCATTTTGTAGCACTCGATCGCTTAAGAAATCCTCTGCTTGCAGACCAATGGCATCCGCCTTTACTCGCACTAGGACATCTTTGCTGACCAAAATAACAGGCCGGCCATCCGGTTTTGTTTCTTCCTCTAGGCTCAAATTCTTCGCAACAGCCAAAATCCGGTTATCGTTTGTTTTTTCGATGAAAATTTCTTGAAGTTCATGGAAAGAGCGATGATTCAGCTCAATACGCAGCGTTCCTTTTGACTCCAGCGTAATTTTTTCATGCAGTTTCCCTTTCGATCTCAACCCGTCGATTAAACGTGAGACACGTCGTGCATTTTGCCCAACCTCGTCCATATATCTCTTCTTCGAATCTACTTCTTCTAACACTACGGCCGGAATCACGACCTCGTTGTCTTCAAATGAAAAGATTGAATTCGGATCCTGTAATAACACATTTGTGTCTAATACATAAATTTTACTCAGGTCCTTCGCCTCCTGATCGGGGTTTCATTCATCCTTGTCTTTCCAAAAACGATTGTTAAAATATATGTTTTCATGAATAAAGTTAGAAGGTTAATTCAACAATAAAATAAATCATGCAGTTTGTGAAGGAGGGAATACACATGCGACTATTTTTGACGTTATTCATGGTTCAAACCATTCTTTTATTAGGCGCTTGCCAGCATCAAGAGAAGCCTTTGGCACAAGAACATGAAGACGGAAACAAGCATTTAGTAAGAGTATCAGACTCATCCAAGAAAAACACTGACAAAGCCCGCCCATCAACAGATGTGGCAAAGCACCTAGTGAATGTGACTGAGCATGTAGCAGATGTAAATGACGCAACAGCGATCGTCATCGGCAAGTATGCTGTCGTCGGCATTGATGTAAAAGATGATTTAGATAGAAGCAAAGTTGAAACCATTAAATATTCAGTCGCCAAAGCACTGAAAAATGACCCAGAAGGTGCGAATGCTGTTGTCGTCGCTGACCCTGATACAGTGAGCCGTTTAAAGGAAATGGGCAAAGAAATACAAGCTGGCAGGCCAGTAAGTGGAATTATGGACGAATTAGCAGCTATTGTGGGCCGTGTTATGCCAGAAATGCCTCGAAATGAAATCGACCGTAACGAAATAGATCCGACAAATGATCCGAACCATCAGCTCAAACAACAAGATCAAAAGCAATTAGAAAAAAACCAAAACGATCAATCAAACCATCATATGAATCAGAAGAAATAATGAGAACGGCTTATATCTATTGTGATATAAGCATCAGATTGTTGACAAAGGGCTAAAATGAACTTTATTTTGGCTCTTTGTCTTCTTTTCAGCGTGATAGAAAACCTTTGCAGCCCTAGGAAGGACGAGCATCGGCGCGGAGCGAATTTGACATTCGTGAGCACCGAAACGCAGGACTGACACCGAATGTGAAGGTTTGTCTACACGCTGCGGCTTATATCTCTTGTGATATAAGCCTTTTTTATACTGATTTTAAGTGGTTCAAAAAACATGCTATAATGAAGGCATGACCAAAGTGAGGTGAAAATGATGAGAGTGAAGTGCTCATTATGTGAAAAGCTTGAAACCATTAATGATGATACACTTGTTGCTAAACGGTTAAGAAATCGACCGATTCATACATATATGTGCGATGACTGCCAAGAAAGAATTAAAGTAAAGACAGAGGCACGCATCAAAACTGGCAGATTCTCTCTTTATCAAGATCCTGCGACGAAAGAGAAAAAGAAGAAAAAAGGAAAAAAAGAACAGAAGACATAAAAAAGACCTGACACAAGTTCAGGTCTTTTTTACGTACTTACTGTTCCTTCTTTTTTCGCACGATGCAGTCGTATTTTATAAATAATCAAAATGACAGCTGCCACAACCAGGCCTTCTGCGACTGGCAAGAAGATACCTAGAAATGTGAGAAACGTGCAACCAAAAATCAAAAACAAATAAATGACAAGTGCTTTTAAAATCGGTAAACGTCTAGCAAATCCGAGTTTAAAAACAATAATCGCTAAAACAAGGATGGTGCCATATAGGAGCCACATCCCTGTTTGCGGATTTTCATCGACACGAAACAGCATCGCGAAAAAGGATAGATTCTCACTTACTTCCTGATCATTCAAAAAGATTCCCTCCCCTTATCTTTCAGGGTTCTATCTTTTTAATTCTTCATGGAATTAAGATAATCCTGCTAGCTTTTTCTTCTTCGCAGCTTTCTCACGTTCGTTTTTATCTAAAATTTTCTTTCTTAAACGGATCGATTCCGGTGTAACCTCACAGTATTCGTCTTCATTTAAGTACTCAAGAGATTCCTCAAGTGACATAATACGTGGTTTTTTCATGCTCACCGTTTGATCTTTTGTCGCTGAACGTACGTTTGTTTGTTGTTTCATACGACTCACGTTGACAACAAGATCGTTTTCACGGTTATGCTCACCAACAATCATTCCTTGGTATACTTCAACACCCGGCTCAACGAAAATCACACCGCGCTCTTCAACACCTTGGATTCCGTAAGCAGTTGCTTTACCTGTTTCCATTGAAACAAGTACACCTTGACGGCGTCCACCAACTTGACCAGACTGCATCGGCTGGTAGCTGTCAAATGTATGGTTCAAAATACCAAAACCACGAGTTAATGAAAGAAATTCAGTTGTATATCCGATTAAACCACGTGATGGCACTGTAAAGATCAGGCGAACTTGACCGTTACCATTATTGATCATGTCAATCATTTCACCTTTTCTTGCACCCATTGATTCCATAACAGAGCCAGTATGCTCTTCAGGTACATCAATTTGAACACGCTCTACAGGCTCACATCGAACACCATCTACTTCTTTTACAATAACTTCTGGCTTCGATACTTGCAGTTCAAAC
Source organism: Bacillus sp. 22483 (assembly GCF_052044605.1). Taxonomy (NCBI): domain Bacteria; kingdom Bacillati; phylum Bacillota; class Bacilli; order Caryophanales; family Bacillaceae; genus Bacillus; species Bacillus sp. 22483. The sequence goes on from NZ_JBQENU010000002.1 coordinate 304,022, forward strand.
CCTTCACGTCTCATATTCTCAATCAGAATGGATAAGTGAAGCTCACCGCGTCCTGATACGACCCAAGCATCAGGTGAATCCGTTGGATCTACACGAAGACTTACGTCTGTTTGAAGCTGCTGTTCTAAACGCTCTTCAATTTTACGTGATGTCACGTACTTTCCTTCACGTCCTGCAAATGGGCTGTTATTCACAACAAATGTCATTTGAAGTGTCGGCTCATCAATACGAAGGATCGGCAAAGCCTCTTGGTGTTCTACAGGGCAGACTGTTTCTCCTACGTTGATGTCTTCCATACCAGATACTGCGACAAGATCTCCAGCTTTCGCTTCATTGATTTCCACTCGTTTTAACCCTTGGAAACCAAAAATCTTTGTCACGCGGAATTGTTTTACACTGCCATCCACTTTCATTAGAGCAACTTGCTGTCCTACTTGCATCGTTCCTCTAAATACACGGCCAATTCCAATTCTTCCAACATAATCATTGTAATCAAGTAGCGCCACTTGGAATTGAAGCGGCTCTTCATGGTTGTCGACTGGGCATGGGATATGGTTGACAATCGCTTCAAACAACGATTCCATGTTTTCATCTTGCTTACTAGCATCGTTACTCGCTGTACCATTGATTGCTGATGCATATACAACTGGGAATTCAAGCTGTTCTTCTGTTGCATCCAATTCAATGAACAAGTCAATGACTTCATCGACTACTTCAGCTGGACGAGCAAAGTCACGGTCAATTTTATTGACAACAACAATTGGTGTTAAGTTTTGCTCAAGTGCTTTTTTTAGCACGAATCGTGTTTGAGGCATACAACCTTCATATGCATCCACAACGAGAAGTACACCATCTACCATTTTCATGATACGCTCAACTTCACCACCGAAATCGGCGTGTCCTGGTGTATCTAAAATATTAATGCGTGTATCTTTATAATGGATCGCAGTATTTTTAGCTAAGATCGTAATACCGCGCTCTCGCTCTAAATCATTTGAATCCATGGCTCTCTCAGCGATATTTTCATTCGCACGGAAAGTACCAGCTTGATGGAGCAATTGGTCAACAAGCGTCGTTTTACCATGGTCAACGTGGGCAATAATTGCGATGTTGCGAAGGTCTTTTCGAAGTTTCACATTTTCATCTCCTAAAATAATTAGATAACTTTCATATTATATCACAATCCCCTTTAAATGCCGATCGTTTTTCTGTAAACTTATATTAACTCTAAAAAAAGGGATGGAGACAAATGAAACAAATCAAATGGCTTCTATTATTATGTGCATTACTTGCGGTTGTCAGTATGGCGTTTATTGGGGTAACTCTTGCAGAAAAAAACGTGCTGGGTATTTGTCTAAGTATTGTGTTCGCCATGATTTTCATGGGTACAGGATTTACATTAAAACGAAAATTAAACGTACAATCATAAAATTTATGAAAAGCCTTTTACATTTTACATGTAGAAGGCTTTTATTTTGGGTAAAAACAAGACCAACCACCTATGTAACACTAGTGATTCAACTAAAAAATTCATATAGTGTTGGCAAATCTAAGCAATCTGAACTCTTCCATTTTTCGACAAGAACTTTTATAGTTCTCCAAAATCAAACACAAAGTTACATTTTTCCTATTCTTCCACAAAGTTTCTCATGGTATGCTGTTCTTGCAACAAAATTTAACAGAAAAGGGAGAGAAAAGAAGCATGAAGAAGTTTTTGAGCAAATCGCTCAGCTCTGTTGTATTTTTCGCTTTAGCTATCATTTTTACTTTCACAACAGTAGCTCCTGGGCAAGCAAGTGCTGCAACTTTCAAAGGGATTCCTTTTGAGCAGCAACAAATTATTAAAGAATTATTGGAGAAAAACGAGCGTGTCATCAACATTCTCATCAATTCATTTGTTGAGGAAGACAACAACTACACATTTGATGTGAAAAAAGCTGTTGAGCTCGGTTTGACTGAAGAAGAAGCGGCGACTGCTGAGAAATTCTTAGATCGCGCAGCTGTTCTTACAATCGTTTTCAGTGAAAGCATCACTAAAAACGAAAAAGGAAAATTAGTTTTTGATGCAGAAAAAGCTGTTGAACTTGGTCTTACTAAAGAAGAAGCAACTAAATTCGAAAAGCTTTTCAAATCAGTGATCAGAATTGCTGATCTTGCTGGTGATGCACTTGTTCTAGACAAAAAAGGAAACGTTGTAATTGATTCTAAAATCGCTAAAGGTCTTGGATTCAGCTCTACTGAATTACTTGTTTTCAACCAATTGCTTAAGAAAATTCCTCAAGAGCAATTAAAAACGTTCTATGATGCAGTTCAAATTGCTAAAGAAAAATTGAACTAAGCTCAAAAAACCCCCATCCGGTTCATCCAGATGGGGGTTCTTTCTTATATCCAATAGATCAAGAGCATGATGAGATAGACGATACTAAAAACGATACTTGCCCTTAATAACAGTTTTCCATAGTAGCGCTTTTCAAACTTTCTTTTTTCTTCTTTTTCATCTATGAACGGTATAAAATCTGTTGACTTTGCAATAGAGACTGGTTCTTTCATTTCTTCATATAGATGAAGGCATTTTTTGCATGAACGTAAGTGCTCATTCACTAATTGATTTGTTTCTTCACTCGTGTCCCCTTCTATATAAAGTGGTAATAGTTCTTCAATCAAATAACAGCTCATTTGTTGAACTCCTCACAATGTAGCTTTCGTTTCAGCTCTAATCTTGCTCGATGAAGGGTTGTCTTTACTTTAGGTAAAGTCCAATTCAAAATTTCCGCTACTTCTTCATACGATAATTCCTGAATATCTCTTAAAATGAGGACTTCTCGGTAAGAATCCTTCAATTGATTGATCTGGCTCCACAGCCTTTGAATATCAGCTTGCGTTTCTAAATGCTCTTCAGGTGTCATGAATATCTGCTGCTCTAAAAAGTCAGCTTTTTCTACATCCGTAAAAGTTCGTTTTACTTTTCGGCGATAGTCGTTGACAAATGTATGATAAGCAATGGTGTAAAGCCATGTTTTAATGCTTGAATGTCCTTTAAAAGAGGATAATCCATGCAGTGCCTTGATAAATACATCCTGCGCAAGATCCTTGGCTGTTTCGACATTTCCCGTTCTGCGATATAAATATTTGGTGATTTCCTGAAAATATTCTTCATATATTTTTTCAATTTGATTGGTCGGTCTAGACATCAAAAATAAAACCACACAGTCATCCAAATTGATAAAACGATAAAAAAGAAGTATAACGAAGAAATAAACCACTTCATGCGTTTTAATTCGTGATAATCGCTCTGATCCTCAGTGTGGACAGGAGCAAACTCGTTTCCCTTAACGGAATGCTGAAACTGCTTCTCATGCATCTTCATCCAGTTAGAAGCCTCTTCTCCAAGCTCCCCTTCCTGATACAATTCATATAAGTCTTGAAAGATGGCTTGTTTTTCTTTATCTGTCAAAACGTTGCACCTCTTTTGTTCGTCCATTTACTTCATATATTTTCCGCTCATTCGATCCGAAGGTTTGAATGATCACAAACCACGAAATGCTCATTTTTCCCTCTTTGTCGATCATTCTCACCGGCTTGATTTGTTTTTTATAGATGGCATAAGGTTCATACTTTTTGAGGATTTGCTGATAGACTTCATCACGTTCTTGATTCGATACCGTATGCGGTAAAGAAGAGTCTGATTGCCAATTCAACGCAATTCCATCGGCATCTCTCGTCACATGAAGTAAATGGGATGACCCGTGAAAAGTATATTGTTTGTGTTCACGAGATCCTGTTTCTGTCTTCACGTCTTTTGACTGTTTCCCTATCATTTCCAACAAATCTTCGTCACTGATATTTCCTTTTTTCTGTTGAAGAATCGCTTTTGATAGCTGTATTTTCAGCAATTCTTTCGTTGAACCATTAAACACAAATGTAGATTGATCGGCTGTCTTTACCTCCACTTCATGCTGCCACTGAAAATAAAAGCCATCAACGTCTGTAATCTGATAATCTGTTGGCTGTAAATTTAGCTTTTTATAAATACGATTTATTTTCGTTTTCATTTCTTTGTTTGATAAATTGATCCCGTCTATATCCTTTAATTGAAAGATGGCGTTCCCATATTGCGCTTGTCGAAGCGTCTCTTTTTTCCATGTGGCAAACGCTAGGCTCTCATCTTTATTCTGAGACATTTTTGGCAAAAGAAGAACGCTTGTCTCCCCGTCTTCTTTTTCAATCACTACATGAATGCGGTCTAGATCAACGGATCGGCCGCTTCTTTCAAAAAATTCAATGGTTTTTTCCCTATATTCTTTATCGGTCAAATGCTGACCCTTTGCGCGACCATTATAAAAATAGCTGTTTAATTCACCTGTAAACGCAGAAACATTCACTTCATATTGATCGGCTGCAAACACGTAGTTATCAGAGATCGGCTGTTTACTAGTCGTTGAATATAATGTAGTGTCCGATGGTACAAACTTTGAAGCGAATGCTTTTGCACTTGCTTCAGATAAAGGGCGATATTCTTCTGAGAAAGTATCTGTCAGTTCCGTTTTAGTAAATTGAAACATGATATGTGGGAGATTTAGGATCGGGTTCAGCATTAGCGTAAAAAAGACGACAATTCCCCAAGCACCCCACTGTCTCAACTTCCCCTTGTTTTGTAGTAACACACATAACAAATGTAATGTCATAAAGCTTCCTGCAGCCGCTGCTAAAATCACAATGGATTTAAACGAAGATTGTAGCTCATACTTCGAGATAGAAGGATAAAAAATATACAGCAGCGCAGCGAAAATCAGGCCATAGAAAAACAGCAATTCTTTCCACTTCTGATGCCAAAACAAACGAAAGAATAGGTGAAGTACCAAAGCGGCAAAGCCAATCATAAGCAAAATGATGATCAAATCTCTCCATATCAGCTCCGCATCACCGCTGAGAAAGAACTTTTTGCTCTCAACTAACACAATAAATACCGTTTGACATAAAGGCAGAAGTAACACAGATAAATCAAATGCAAAAAACATGCCCCTATTTTTTAAATAAGGAAGAGAAATCACATAGAAAAGTGATGCAAGCAAGACATATCCATAGATGAGAAATTGCATGAAATCTGTCAGCACTTCAAATGTTTCGATCGTATACTGTCTAGCTAGAACTTGGTGAATCATCTCAAGTGTCATACTCCCTAGCAGAACTACTCTTAATACGATTCCAGCATAAAATACATAACTACTCTTCTTTTCTTTCCATATGGGAAGTGTAATGAAAAGGACAAATAGTCCAAGCACACACCATTGAATCATGTGGATACTGTACTCATTTAAAATAAAAAACCTTTCAAAATGGAGGGATAAATCACTAAACAAATCAAACATTGCTACACAATCCTTTACATCAAATTAAGGCCTCATTCGTTTAGACATCTGCCTTACCAAAAAGTTTCAGGAAAAACAAAAAATCACTTCATTCTCATGAAGTGATGTTGTTTATTTTTTATTTCCGCTTCCTTTTATGTAATCATGCAAGATTTTCTCACAGACGGATCGATTTCCGGCAACAATGCTATTTTTCTCTAGAAACGTTAAGCGTTCTCCGTGAATATTCGAGTAAACAGCGCCTACCTCATCAAGCAACACACATCCAGCAGCATAATCCCATGGCGCTAGCCTTAACGTGACATATGCGTCGCTTCTTCCGCTTGCAATATAAGCCAGTTCAAGTGCAGCTGATCCAATCGTTCTTGTTCCTCTCACATCGCGTACGAGACGGGCAAACGGCTTAGCGTCAAAATGGGGGCTTTCAATCGCCCATGTTGGGTTAATGCCGACAATGGCTTTTTCAATGGCGACATCTTTTAAAGGCGGGAGTAAGGTATCGTTCATATACGCCCCTTCTCCTTTGACTGCATGATAGAGCTCGTCATGAATGACGTCATAAATAAGACCGATTTTCCCCACACCATGTTCAAATATCCCAATTGAAATGGCAAAATTTCGTTTTTGATGGACAAAGTTCATGGTGCCATCAATTGGATCAATGATCCATACTATCCCGTCAAGAGAGGTCACTTCTTCCCCTTGGCCCTCTTCTCCTAAAATATGATGATCTGAAAATGTCGACTGTATCTTTTCAATGAAGAAACGTTCTGTTTCTTTATCGATGTTTGTGACAAGATCATTTGGATTTGATTTTGTTTCAATTGATAGACCTTCCTGCATGGATTCTTTAATGCGGCTACCCGCTTCTTTTACCCAAAGCTTTGCAAGTCGGTCAATTTCCACCCAGTTTGTCATCGTACTGTAAACCTCTTTTCTATGTAGTACCTATTTGTATTAGCATACTGATATTATGTACGTAAAAGCAAGAAAAAAGCAGCTTCATACAAAAACGAACCGATGAATTGGTTCGTTTTTACCTCACCTTGTTTTACCCTTGAAGCTGCTCCCATTCTTTTCTTAGGCGCTCAAGCTTTCGTTTGCTGCGTTCTACTTGGATATCGTCTTTTTGCTCGATGGCTTCATGAAGCGTAGAAAGCTCATAATCAACCTCTAATCTCCACACAGCGATGCGATTCTTCTTCTCTTGTCTATACCCATGCTTCACGATTTGCTTCATTGGTCAACGCCCCTTCCAGAGAATGATTCATTCCTTGTCAGTTTTCATTGATAAAAAATACAATCGATAAGAGAAATGGTTCTTGCTTATATCGTATGAAGCGATCGCATAACCGCAACGACATTCTGAAAATTGTGTTTTTACCTATTTGTTATGTACCACAAAATCGATGTTTTTAAACGCCGAACCAAGATCCCTGCTATCTTTCTCTTTAAAGTGCATCTTTTTTTGAGCTTGACCCAAGCTATGATAAAATATGATCAGCGAAAAGATACAGGAGGCATAACATGAGTGAAATGCGTTTTAGAGATGAAGATTTTGAAACATTCACAGTAGACGGTTTAGATGAACGTATGGCCGTATTAAAAGAGAGAGTCCGTCCAAAGCTTGAAGCACTTGGTGAACATTTTGCACCGCTTCTTTCTTCTATTACAGGAGACGAAATGTTTGTCCACGTGGCAAAACATGCAAGAAGATCAGTCAACCCGCCAAATGACACTTGGGTGGCTTTCGCTAACAGTAAGCGTGGGTATAAAAAGCTCCCTCATTTTCAAATTGGGCTTTGGAAAACTCATGTATTTGTATGGTTTGCGCTCATTTATGAATCTCCAGTAAAAGGTGAATATGGGCAATTATTTGAAAAAGAGCTGGACACGATCCAAAAGAAAATACCGCAAGACTTTGTTTGGTCTAAGGATCATATGAAACCGGACGTCCTCCGCCACAGCGAACTTGATGCTGAACAGCTGAGAACACTATTTGAACGTGTTCAAACAGTCAAAAAGGCCGAACTCCTTTGCGGCATCCAGCTTCCTAGAGAAGAAGTTGTTCAAATGAATAATGAAGAATTCTTATCAAAAATTGAAGATGCCTTCCGCACAGTAACTTATCTATACCGCTTTACACAAAAAGAATCTGTATAAAAAAACGAGCCTATATAGATAGGCTCGTTTTTTACATCCGTATCATAGCTGTTTCTTCAGCCTCTCTTGCACTTTTTACTGTGCGATAAGGGGAATACCCACTTCCCTTTTCAAACGCCGCACAATGCGTCTTTTCTTCTGCTTTTGATGGTACAACTTCTTTAAATCGTTTATAAGCCTCTAGTAACGCTTGTTTCGCAATTCCTGTTTCATAGGCTTTTTCAACGGCTTGAAAAAATGAAATGACCGCCATCTTTTCTTCAGTTGTCCAGTCGACGTCCATTGGATATTGATATTCCATTTACTTGTCCCTCACTTTAATCCACATTTCTTATTTGAACTTTTATTATAGCATCTGTTTGATCAGAATCCGATTGATTTTATGCTTTACATTCCGATCAGTTCATAATATAATTCTTTTGTTTTATGCAATGAAATCTGCTGTTATTGGGATAATAATAGCAGGTATTTCGATGAAGGTGGGAAAGCAATTGTCACAACATGATACACCCTTATACACTGGACTAAAAAAACACGCTTCAACTAATCCAGTCCAATTTCACATTCCAGGCCATAAAAAAGGAGCCGGAATGGACCCTGAATTTAGAGCATTCATTGGAGACAATGCATTAAGCATTGACCTTATTAATATAGAACCTCTTGATGATTTACATTCGCCTCGAGGAATGATCAAAGAAGCACAGGAGCTTGCAGCAGAAGCATTTGGTGCCGACCATACGTTTTTCTCTATACAAGGAACAAGCGGCGCGATCATGACAATGGTGATGACCGTCTGTGGCCCTGGAGACAAAATTATTGTTCCACGTAATGTCCATAAGTCGATTATGTCTGCTATTGTATTTTCTGGTGCAGTACCTGTTTTTATTCACCCGGAAATTGACAAAGAGCTTGGCATCTCTCATGGCATCACGCCAGAGTCAGCTAAAAAAGCGCTGACTAAACACCCAGATGCGAAAGGGCTGCTTGTGATTAACCCAACGTATTTTGGCATTTCAGCTGATTTAAAAACCATTGTAGAGATTGCTCATTCGTATGACGTACCTGTTCTTGTAGATGAGGCACATGGTGTGCATATTCATTTTCACGATGAGCTTCCATTGTCTGCGATGCAGGCGGGAGCTGATATGGCAGCAACAAGTGTGCATAAACTTGGCGGCTCTCTCACCCAAAGCTCGATTTTAAATATAAAAGAAGGGCTTGTTTCAAAGGATCGAGTACAATCTATTTTAAGCATGCTGACAACTACGTCTACTTCTTATTTGCTTTTAGCCTCCCTGGATGTCGCTAGAAAGCGATTAGCGACTGAAGGAAAGGCGCTTGCAGATGAAGCCATTCGATTAGCTGAATCAGCAAGAACTCGTTTAAACGAAATTGAAGGTATTACTTGTATTGGTCAAGAAATTCTCGGTTCACCTTCTACTTACGATTATGACCCAACAAAATTAATCATCTCCATTAAAGACCTTGGACTGAATGGCCATGATGTGGAGAAATGGCTGAGAGAAAGCTACCGAATTGAAGTAGAGCTCTCTGACCTATACAACATTTTATGTATCGTGACGCCTGGCGATTGTGATGAGACGATTGATACGCTTGTAACGGCTATGAAGGAAATTGCGGCCACCTCTGCACGTCAAGGCGGCAAACAAGCCGTGACAGAAGTGTTACTGCCTGAGATCCCTTCGCTTGCGATGACGCCGCGTGACGCTTTTTACGCAACAACGGAAGTCATTCCATTTAAAGAAGCGGCTGGCCGTATCATTGCAGAATTTGTCATGGTTTATCCGCCTGGTATTCCTATTTTTATACCAGGAGAAATCATCACAGAAGAAAATATCTCCTATATCTTTAAAAATATCGAAATCGGTCTTCCTGTTCAAGGACCAGAAGATTCCACACTAGATATGATTCGTGTCATTAAAGAACAAAAAGCCATTTTATAAAAAAGAAACATGCAGCCCCAATTGGAGCTGCATGCTTTTTTATTTATTCAGAGGCTTCATCACAGCAATGACAGTGACCACATGTTCCATAAAGTGTTGTCACTTTTTCATTTTCAAATTGATCAATGGTTTCATTGCAATCTTGACAAATAATTGTACCCACGTACATTCCCCTTTTCTTTACTCAAAGTTTGAAAGCGTTTAATCTATTTCATACCTCTATAATATGATGTCACATTTAAGTTGTCAACGGTTAATTGTATGACACATTTAATTATTTTTTATAAATATATGCTTTTTTCTCATCATATTGAGGAAACGTTTCAAATGTATTTTCCTTCATATCAATTCTGTAACAATTGAGTAACAATCGAAAATTGTCAAAAAGGACGTGATACACTAGAGTGACTAACAGGGAACTAGCTCCTAAAAATGTTGGTACAACCCCAAAGGATTTTGAGGTGAATAGATTGAATTTTATGAGGACCCTTCTCATTATATTCCCTATGCTCTTTGTACTTAGTTCATGCTCATTTGCGTATATCATACCGAATCAGACAGACCAGGTCAGTCATATTCAAAAGCCGAGAATTCTCTTTTTTACTGATGCAGAAAATCTTGATAAAGAAAGTCCTTATTATGACGCAGTGCTCGATTTAAAAAATGAATATCCGAAGGAAATGTCCAAGATGATTGTCAAAGAAGATCGTAAAGGCTGGAAAAATGAAGTAGACGAACTGCCGGCTATTTTACTTGTCAATAATGAAAAAGTCATTGTGAAGGTGGAAGGTAATGTCCGAAGTAAAGAGGATATCTTATCACCCATATGCCAAGCATTAGATCGAGTGAATACAAATTAACGGTTCGACTTTGCACTTATATATCCATATGAAAAAAGCCCTCAGCTCATGAGGGCTTTTTGTTTTCAGCGAGGTTTCACATACATAAAAAACCCCTCTCCGTGTGGAGAGGGTTTCAACGTTCATTATTTTACGATATGGATTGGGCTTCCGATTGCTACTTCAGCCGTTTCCATTGTGATTTCACCTAAAGTTGGGTGAGCGTGAATTGTCATTGCGATATCTTCAGCTGTCACACCAGCTTCAATTGCAAGGCTAAGCTCTGAAATCATATCAGAAGCACCAACACCTGCGATTTGTGCACCAATCACAAGACCATCCTCTTTACGAGTGATCATTTTCATGAAGCCATCAGTTGCATCAAGAGAAAGTGCACGTCCGTTCGCTGCGAATGGGAATTTCGCTGCAACGATGTCGATTCCTTCTTCTTTTGCTTCTGCTTCAGTGTATCCAACAGTTGCAAGTTCTGGCTCAGAGAATACAACAGCAGGAATACCAAGGTAATCAATTTCAGCTGGCTCTCCAGCGATTGCTTCAGCAGCAATTTTACCTTCGTAAGAAGCTTTGTGTGCAAGTGGTGGTCCATCAACGATGTCACCAATTGCATAGATGTTTGAAACGCTTGTACGGCATTGTTTGTCAGTTTTGACAACTCCGCGGTCTGTCAATTCAACACCAACTTGCTCAAGACCAAGCTCATCTGTGTTTGGACGACGACCAACAGTCACAAGTACGTAGTCAGCATCGACAGTTTTTTCTTCACCTTTTACTTCGAAAGTAACAGTGACACCGTCAGATTTTTCTTCAACGCCTTTTGCAAGAGCGTTTGTATGAATTTCAACGTTTCCTTTTTTCTTCAGATTACGTTTCACTAATGAGCTCATTTGCTTTTCAAAACCTGGAAGGATTTCGTCTCCACCTTCAAGGATGACAACTTCTGTTCCAAAGTTCGCATAAGCAGTACCAAGCTCAGTACCGATGTATCCACCACCGATGACAACTAACTTTTTAGGTACTTCTTTAAGCGCTAAAGCACCAGTTGAGTTAATCACGCGGTCTGTGTATTTAAATGTAGGCAATTCGATTGGACGAGATCCAGTTGCAAGAATTGCATTTTTAAATGTATAAGTCTGCGCTGAATTTTCATCCATGACACGTACAGAGTTGCTGTCTACGAAATAAGCTTCACCTTTGACGATGTCTACTTTATTTCCTTTTAGAAGACCTTGAACTCCACCTGTTAATTTGTTTACAACAGAAGCTTTCCACTCTTGAACTTTTGTGAAATCAACTGTTACGTTTTCAGCTTTGATACCCATGTCTTCAGAATGCTTTGCATTCTCGAAACGATGTCCAGCATTGATCAATGCTTTTGAAGGGATACAGCCGACGTTTAGACATACGCCGCCAAGTGTTCCTTTTTCAACGATTGTTACTTTTTGTCCTAGCTGTGCAGCACGAATAGCAGCTACATATCCACCAGGACCTGCACCGATGACAAGAGTATCTGTTTCGATTGGGAAATCTCCTACTACCATGAATTTACGCCTCCATTAAAATTAATTGTGGATCATTCAATAAACGCTTGATGTGGTTAAGGGCATTTTGCGCAGTAGCTCCATCAATCATACGGTGGTCAAAGCTTAGGGAAAGAGCTAAGACTGGAGCTGCAACGATTTCGCCATCACGAACAACCGCTTTTTCAGCGATACGGCCAATACCAAGGATCGCTACTTCTGGGTGGTTGATGACTGGAGTAAACCATTGTCCACCAGCAGAACCGATGTTTGTGATTGTGCAAGATGCACCCTTCATTTCAGCTGGAGCCAATTTACCATCACGTGCTTTTGTTGCAAGCTCGTTGATTTCGTTAGATACTTCGAAAATCGCTTTGCGATCTGCATTTTTCACAACTGGAACAAGCAAGCCTTTTTCAGTATCTGCTGCAATTCCGATGTTGTAGTAATGCTTTTGAACAACTTCATCTGTTTTATCATCGATAGAAGTGTTAAGTACTGGGTACTTTTTCAAAGCAGAAGTTAGAGCTTTTACAACGTAAGGCAAGTAAGTTAACTTGATTCCTTGATCAGCTGCAACTTGTTTGAATTGTTTACGATGTGCAACAAGATTTGTTACATCAACTTCATCCATTAATGTTACGTGAGGAGCTGTGTGCTTAGAGTTCACCATTGCTTTCGCGATCGCTTTGCGGATTCCGCTCATTTTCTCGCGAGTTTCTGGGAATTCTCCTTCTAGAACTGGAGCTGCTGCCGCTTTTGGAGCTGCTTCTTCTTTCGCACTTTCAGCTGCTTGAGGTGCTGCTTCTTGAGTTGCTGCAGAACCGCCATTAAGGAAGCTGTCGATATCTTCTTTTAGCACGCGGCCATTTTTACCAGTACCTGCAACTTTGTAAATTTCAACGCCTTTTTCACGCGCATATTTACGTACAGATGGCATAGCAATAACGCGTTTGTTAGGATCAGCATCTACTTGCTCTTGTGCGCCAGCACCAGTTGCTGCTGCCGCTTCTTCTTGAGCAACTTCTTTCTTTTCAGGCTCGTTACCAGCTTCAGCAGTACCTTGTACTTGAGCTTCAGTTTTCGCTTCGCCTTCTTCTTCGCTGCCTTTAAATTGAAGATTTTCGTAACCAGGTGCATCAAACGTAATGATTGTTTGTCCTACAGTTGCAACTGTTCCCTCTTCAACTTTTAATTCTAATACTTTTCCTTTAACAGGTGAAGGAATTTCTACAACTGCTTTATCATTTTGTACCTCTGCTAAAACGTCATCTTCATTGATTTCGTCGTTTGGTTTTACAAACCACTTAACGATCTCACCTTCGTGGATACCTTCTCCGATGTCCGGAAGTTTAAATTCAAATGCCACTGTTTTTCGCCTCCTAGATTATGTTAAACCCTTGTTCTGTCAACATTACACGGTCATGTAATTGATAAAGGGGAAGAGAAATAAATTCTTTTCCCCTCTGTCATTTAATTAAAATTCAAGAACTTTCTTAGCTGTTTCAAGCACGTCTTTATGGTTTGGAAGCCATACGCTCTCAGCTTGAGAGAAAGCAAATACAGTATCAGGTGCAGCTACACGAAGTACTGGTGCTTCTAGGCTAAGAATTGCTCTATCATTGATTTCAGCTACTACGTTTGCTGCAATACCAGCTTGTTTTTGTGCTTCTTGAACAACGATCGCACGGCCTGTTTTTTCAACAGAAGCGATGATTGTTTCAATATCAAGCGGGCTCACTGTGCGAAGGTCGACGACCTCAGCAGAAACGCCTTCTTTTTCAAGTTCTTCAGCAGCTTTAAGTGATTCGTGAACCATTGCACCGTAAGTGATGATTGAAAGGTCAGAACCTTCACGTTTCACGTCAGCTTTACCGATTTCAATTGTGTACTCTTCTTCAGGAACTTCCTGACGGAAAGAACGATAAAGTTTCATATGCTCAAGGAATACAACCGGATCGTTGTCACGGATTGCAGAAATTAATAGTCCTTTTGCATCGTAAGGTGTTGAAGGAATAACAACCTTGATACCAGGCTGTTGTGCAATAAGACCTTCTAAGCTGTCAGCGTGAAGCTCAGGTGTGTGAACTCCTCCGCCAAATGGAGAACGGATTGTCACTGGAGAATGCCAGCGTCCACCAGAACGGTAACGCATACGAGCCATTTGTCCAGAAACAGAATCTAATACTTCGTAAACGAATCCGAAGAATTGAATTTCCATTACTGGGCGGAATTCTTGTAGTCCAAGGCCAATTGCAAGACCGCCAATACCAGATTCAGCAAGTGGAGTATCGAATACACGATCCTCACCAAACTCTTTTTGCAATCCTTCAGTCGCACGGAATACGCCGCCGTTTTTACCAACGTCTTCTCCGAAAACAAGAACGTTTTCGTCATTTTTCAGTTCTGTGCGTAACGCATCAGTGATCGCTTGAATCAATGTCATTTGCGCCATGGCTTACTTCGACTCCTTCTGTTTGTAGATTTCAAGCTGTTCAACCAAGTTAAATGGTTTCACATCGTACATGTTTTCAATCAAATCAGTGACTTTCTGCTTAGGCTGTTCGTCAGCTTCTTTGATTGCTTGTTTGATTTGTTCTTTTGCATCTTCGATGACTTTATTCTCTTCTTCTTCAGACCAAAGGCCTTTGTTTTCCAAGAATTTGCGGTAGCGTACCAATGGATCTTTTTGCTCCCACTCATTTTCATCTTCTTTTGTACGATATCTTGTTGGATCGTCACCAGCCATTGTATGTGGGCCGTAACGGAATGTAAGAGTTTCAATTAATGTTGGACCTTCACCATTTACAGCACGCTCACGAGCTTCTGCAGTCGCTGCGTATACAGCTAATGCATCCATACCGTCAACTTGTACGCCTACGATACCAGCTGCAGCTGCTTTTTGTGCAATCGTTTGTGCAGCAGATTGCTTTTCAACAGGTGTAGAGATCGCATATCTGTTGTTTTGGACAACAAAAATCGCTGGCGCTTTGTAAGCCCCTGCAAAGTTAATACCTTCGTAGAAATCACCTTGTGAAGCTCCACCATCACCAGTGTAAGTGATTGCAACAGCATTTTTACCGCGCTTTTTCAAACCAAGAGCTACACCAGCAGCTTGAATGATTTGTGCACCGATAATGATTTGCGGAGAAAGTGCATTCACATCTTCAGGCATTTGGTTTCCAACAAAGTGTCCACGAGAGAACAAGAATGCTTTTGTTAGTGGAAGACCATGCCAGATTAATTGTGGTACATCACGATATCCTGGAAGAATGAAATCTTCTTTCTCAAGTGCAAAGTGAGTTGCAAGCTGAGAAGCTTCTTGTCCAGCTGTTGGCGCATAGAAGCCAAGACGTCCTTGACGGTTCAATGAAATTGAACGTTGATCTAATACACGTGTAAACACCATACGGCGCATTAATTCTTTTAATTGGTCATCTGAAAGATCTGGCATTGCCGCTTCGTTTACGACTTCGCCTTTTTCGTTTAAAATTTGGAACGTTTCAAACTGCTTTTTGATGGCATCGAATTGCTTTTTGCTATCAACAATTGCTTTTTTTGTTTTTGCAGCCATTCTAAAGTCACCTCTTCCTTTCTTTTAACAGTCAATTTGTCGTGAATCCATTTATACATACAGATATAGGATAACCCAAAATGCTCATATGACTCCTGTATATAATAGCCACAAAGATCATTGTCGAAACATTGGATGATCGCTTGCTTTTGAGTTTTTCTAACTGTATTAACGATAGTTCACAAAAAACTAATACAACTTCTGTTAACAAGGAATAGTTTACAACAAGAAAAATAGTCCGTCAATTGATTTAACGGCTTTATTTAAATAAATGTATTCGCTTTACTTTTTATGGTGACCTGTATCAATCTGTTTAATCAACAGCACAAACTGTACTAGTATAGAGTGGATCACTGTACTACAATAGCACATGTTTGTTTTTGTCGAAAAATAAAAAAAGAGCTATTTCCAACTCTTTTGAACGTGATGGACAAAGGGCCAAAATGGACTTCATTTTAACCCTTTCTCTTCTTTTCAGTTTGACATCTTGGAAAAACGAGTAACGACACGCAGGCACTTTGTGAGTAGCAGCGATAAACAGAGCTAGCAAATATGCAAGTACTGTTTTTAGCTATTTTGCGATTCTTTCTGAGCTGTTTTGTATAAAGCTTGTTTATATTCGTTCAATTGATCTGTATATTGATTGAACTTCTTACTTTCTTTTCTCACTTTACTATAGGAACGATTGACTGTTTTCAGTTTGGATTTCAGTTCGGCGTATCCTAAGTCTTTTCTTTTTAAGGATTCATACAAGTGCTTGTCTTGTTTCAGCGCCTTTTGATACTCACGGTAAAGCTGATCATACGATGCATATCTTTTTTCAATTGATTTGACTGTTTGTTCTGCTTTGTCTTTTACTTCTTCATCTTTTATCTGTCCAGCGAATTCCTTTACAGATTGAAATTCTTTTTTCGATTGATCCATGCTGTCTTTTTCTGTCTTTAAATGTTCTTCACGCTTTTCTGCCGATGCTAATGCTTGATCAGACAAGCTTGAGACTGTTTTTGTGTGGTCTTTTGTTGTTTGAATCATTTTTTTATACAACTGCTGCTCTTTTTTCTCATAGCTTTGCAGTGTACCTTGTTCTTTTTCAAAGGATGCTTCTTTTTCGCTCATTTTTGTCATGGCATCTTGCATCTCATAAAGCGGATTTTGACCTCCGCAGCCCGCAAGCAAGAGGGTACATATCCCCGCTAAAGCTGCACCTGCTTTTATTCTTCTTTTCATCTGTTTCAATTACAAGGTCCCCCTTTACATCTCCACATACCACTATAATTTTTCAGGGCGGTTGTGACAAGGAAAGAGGTTGGTTTTTTGAGGGGAAAGAAGATTTTTTTCATGCTCTAGGCTCATGACTATACAAATAGTGCATTCATACATAGTTTATATTACACGCTTCGCCTTCACTTATGAGAGGCCGAGTGTATTTCCAAAGGAGGTCAAAAGTATGTCTAATTATAGTCATGGAAGTATGTATGGTGGATACGGCGGTTACGGTTATGGATACGGCGGCGGTTGTTGCTATCCAAGTTATGGTGGTGGATACGGTTGCGGTTACGGTGGTGGACGTACATTCGCTTTAATCGTCGTCCTATTCATTCTATTGATCATTGTTGGCGCAGCATTCTTAGGCGGCGGTGGCTGCTGCTAATGGCTGAATAAGCCTCTGACCGGTCTCATACGACCGGTCTTCTTTATTTCATTGCATATGTTGTGTATCATTTTATATACTTTACATACAAAGGAAATAGGAGTGAAGTTTTGTGATTACCATGGATGATATCGTACGAGACGGGCATCCCGTCTTAAGACAAACAGCTGAAGCGGTCGAACTCCCGCCAACAGAAGAAGAAAAACAGCAATTAGCTGACATGATTGAATTTGTCAAAAACAGTCAGGATGCAGACATTGCTGAAAAATATGAACTTAGACCCGGTGTTGGCCTAGCAGCTCCGCAAATCAATATCAGTAAACGAATGATCGCTGTTCACTGTGAAGACGAGGGCGGGGAACTTTACAGCTATGCATTATTCAATCCTCGCATTGTTAGCCATTCAGTCAAAAGAGCTTATTTAGCTACTGGAGAAGGCTGTTTATCTGTTGATGAAGCCATCCCTGGATTCGTCCCGCGCTATGAAAAAATCAGGGTGAAAGGTACAACGCTTGAAGGTGAAGACATTGATATTCGCTTAAAAGGGTTTCCGGCCATCGTTTTTCAGCATGAAATTGACCACTTAAATGGCATTATGTTTTATGATCATATTCAAAAAGATCATCCATTCGCCGAGCCAGACAACGCGATTGCGATCGGCAGATCATAATATAAAAACAAGACCCGTCCATCAGCGGGTCTTGTTTTTTATTCATCAATAAGGCCTAATTCAGTCACAGCGTGGAATATGCCATCCTCATCTACAGGTTTGGTGACAAAGTCAGCTAATGTTTTTAATTCATTGACTGCATTCCCCATCGCAACGCCTGTTCCAACAAACGAAATCATTTCTCGATCGTTCAGCCCGTCACCGAAGGCAATTGTGTCCTTTTGATCGTAAGGAAGTCTTTCAATGACTCGTTTAATTCCTTCAGCCTTTGATCCACCTTTTGGCAGGACATCAGTAGACAGCTCATGCCACCTGACGAGATCAATTTCTTCATGGAACGCTTCATATAGATGTTCCTCTTCTGCTTTACAAAATAGCAGCATTTGATAAATGACGTTTTCTTTAAAGAATGACAAATCATGCTCGGGATGCTCTGTTTTTAAAGTGCCAATCCCTTCATGGATAAATGGATGGTTCGGCACAGACGCCTTCATCGTCTTCTCTCCCATGAAAACAAGCGGATGATCATGTTGATCCGCCGTTTCATAAATTTTATCCATCAGCTCTTGCTTAAGCGGATTGCCGTAAATGACTTCTCCTTCGTACATGACATACTGACCGTTATAAGCAATAAATGAGTCAAGCCCTATTTCTTCTAAAATAGGCTGGATGAGAAAAGGCGATCGGCCAGATGCAATGAAGAGATGATGCCCTTTTTCTTTTAATAAACGAACAGCTCGCTTCGTTGATTCAGGTATTTTTTTATCATGGTCATATAAAGTACCGTCGATATCAAAGAAGATGACTTTTTTATTCATATCTCGTCTCCTGTCTCTTGTTATGTATACCCTCTCCCCTTCATCATACAGAAAGATCTTCACTGACGAAACCACTTCCTCTTAAAACGCCTATTTCCCACATATAACCATGTAACATTAAGTGGAAACATCATATAATACAAGTATATAGAGAGATCGGAACAAATGGCTGAATGAGACTCATACCGAAAGGAGGCGATCCGCGATGCTTCGTCGTCTGCGCAAGAAAATTCGAAGACAATGGAAGGACATGCTTCGTAAAAAATCGATTGCTTAAAAGGATCTTCCGCACATTTGCTGAAGGTCCTTTTTTCTCTGAGACTTTTCTTATGCGCGTTTTTTTAATATAATAGAATAAGCGAGTGTAACATACGGTATTTAAGGAGAGATTTGGATGATATATAAGGTATTTTTTCAGGCAAGTACGACTGAGGTACCTGTGAGAGAACACACAGATTCACTATACGTTGAAGCGGTTTCTGAAAGAGACGTACGCGATAAGTTGAAAAAACATAACTACAATATTGAATTCATTCAGCCTGTAGACGGTGCTTTTTTAGACTATGAACGAGAAAGTGAAAATTTTAAAGTATTGGAGCTATGAGAGGAATGAAATTTGTAAAAAACGATCAGGCGGCAGTTTTTGCGCTCGGCGGATTAGGCGAGATCGGTAAAAACACGTATGGCGTTCAATTTCAAGATGAAATCATTTTGATTGATGCTGGTATTAAGTTCCCTGAAGATGAACTTCTTGGAATTGATTACGTCATCCCTGACTATACGTATTTAGTTAAAAACGAAGATAAAATCAAAGGTCTTTTTATTACTCACGGACATGAAGACCACATCGGCGGTATCCCTTACCTTCTCAAGCAAGTGAATATTCCAGTTTACGGAGGCAAACTCGCAATCGGCCTACTTCGTAACAAATTGGAAGAGCATGGTCTATTAAGACAGACCAAACTTCACATCTTTGAAGAAGAAGATACGATCAAATTTAGAAAAACAGCTGTGTCTTTCTTTAGAACGACGCACAGTATCCCAGATTCTTATGGAATTGTCGTGAAGACACCTCCTGGTAACATCGTACATACAGGCGATTTCAAGTTTGACTTTACTCCTGTTGGCGAGCCTGCCAATTTAACGAAAATGGCTGAGATCGGGAAAGAAGGCGTTCTTTGTCTTCTATCTGACAGTACAAATAGTGAAATTCCAGAATTTACGATGTCCGAAAGACGTGTAGGTGAAAGCATTGATGACATCTTCAGAAAAGTAGATGGACGTATTATCTTTGCTACATTTGCATCTAACATTCACAGACTTCAGCAAGTCATCGAGTCAGCTGTTGCCAATGGCCGAAAAGTCGCTGTGTTTGGGCGTAGCATGGAGTCTGCCATTGATATTGGACAAGAGCTCGGATATATCAAATGTCCAAAAAACACGTTCATTGAACACAATGAAATCAACCGCCTTCCAGCAAACAAAGTAACCATTCTTTGTACTGGTAGTCAGGGTGAACCGATGGCCGCTCTTTCTCGTATTGCCAACGGTACGCACCGCCAGATTTCAATTAACCCTGGAGACACTGTTGTCTTCTCGTCTTCACCGATCCCAGGTAACAATATTAGCGTAAGCCGTACTATTAACCAGCTGTATCGTGCTGGTGCTGAAGTCATTCATGGCTCACTCAATAATATTCATACCTCTGGACACGGCGGGCAGGAAGAACAAAAGCTGATGCTCCGTTTAATCAAACCAAAATTCTTCATGCCGATTCACGGTGAGTACCGCATGCAAAAAACGCATATTAAACTTGCGAATGATTGCGGAATCCCTGAGGAAAACTGCTTTATCATGGATAACGGTGAAGTTCTTGCACTGAAAGGTGACGAAGCAAGTGTCGCTGGCAAAATTCCATCAGGCAACGTGTATATCGACGGTAGCGGTATTGGTGATATCGGCAACATCGTGTTAAGAGACCGCCGCATTCTTTCAGAAGAAGGTCTTGTCATTGTTGTTGTCAGCATGGATATGAAAGAATTCAAAATTTCTGCAGGTCCTGATTTAATCTCAAGAGGTTTTGTCTACATGAGAGAATCTGGAGACCTCATTAATGACGCGCAAGATCTCATTTCAAAGCATCTTGAAAAAGTAATGGAACGTAAGACGACTCAATGGTCAGAAATTAAGAACGAGATTACTGACACTCTTGCT
The DNA here is from genome assembly GCF_052044605.1 of Bacillus sp. 22483. Classification (NCBI taxonomy): domain Bacteria; kingdom Bacillati; phylum Bacillota; class Bacilli; order Caryophanales; family Bacillaceae; genus Bacillus; species Bacillus sp. 22483. The sequence goes on from NZ_JBQENU010000002.1 coordinate 324,822, forward strand.
CCTTTCCTTTATGAAAAAACAAGACGCCGCCCAATGATCTTACCGATTATTATGGAAGTGTAAGGACGTACAGGGAGACACAGCCAATTGGCTGTGTCTCTTTTTTATGCGCAATAAAAAAACCCGCATATCTGTACGATACGTGCGGGTTCAGTCATTGTTTTACGATTGAATCGGGAGATGCTGAAAACTTCTCACATCAAACAATCCTTGTGTTGTCATTTTCACATCAGGAATGACTGGCAGTGCCAAGAAGGATAATGTCAAAAACGGATTAAAGTCTAAGACAAAGCCTGTTTCCTTTAAAGCATCATGAAGTGCATGAAGGCTTTCATTGACCGTATGTGCAGGTTGATCTGATAATAAACCGGAAATCGGTAATGGAAGCGTATGAAGAACTTCTCCATCTTTTACAACGGTCAAACCGCCCCCTGCTTCTTTTAACGTCTCAATGGCTTTGATCATATCAGCATCATTTGTTCCAACGGCAATTAAGTTATGCGAGTCATGGGCAACTGTTGTTGCAATTGCCCCCTCTTTTAGGCCGAATCCGCTGACAACCCCTATCCCAATTTCAGATAGACCTTTGTGGCGTTCGACAAGCACTATTTTTAATACATCTCGATCAATATCACTCGTAAATTGTCCATCGCTTCCAGATGGAGATATTTGTTCTAATTTCGTTTCAAGTTGATTCGGTATAATGCGAATGACATTCATCTTTTGGTGATCTGTTATAGGCAGCGTTAGATCTTTCTCTTGAACGTCCACTGCATGTACCGATTGCATGAGCGAAGAATTTGGCGTGATCTTGTCGACACTTGGCAAATATTCTCCATGTTCAGAGACCAATTCTCCTGCGATAAAGACGCTTGTAATTCCTACCTCATGTAAGTCAGAAATGAGCATAAAGTCCGCGTCAAAGCCTGGTGCAATCGCTCCCTTTGTTTTGAGACCGAAGCACTCCGCTGCGTTTAAACTTCCCATTTGATATGCTAAAAAGGGGTCCAATCCTTCTTGTATCGACATCCGTACTTGTTCATCAATACTTCCTTGAGCCATTAAATCATCTAAATGTTTATCATCCGTACAAAAGAAAAAGCGTCTCGCATTCTTCTCATTGACAGCAGGTAATACGTTTTTCACGTTTTTAGCAACAGAGCCTTCTCTGAGCATGACATACATGCCTCTTTTGACACGTTCAAGGGCCTCTTGAGCTGTTGTCACCTCATGATCCGTTTGGACATTAGCTGTTCGGTACACATTAATTAATCGGTCCGTTAATCCTGCTAGATGGCCATCAATGAGTTTATGTTCATGTTGAGCATCAAGCAGTTTTTGAAGCATATCTTCTTCCGCTTGTTCAACCGCGACATAATCCATCACTTCGGCAAGACCAAGCACTTCTTTCTCCTGATAAAGAGGCTTTAAATCTTTTGCTTTTAGTGTAGCACCTGATCGTTCAAAGCTGACTGCCGGTACACAGGATGGCAGCATGAAATATATATTTAAAGCAGCTTTTCTCGCTTCTTCGAGCATAAAACGGATACCTGCAACACCGGATACATTGGCAATTTCATGCGGGTCTGTTACAACAGTTGTCACACCGTGAGGAACGACAGCTTTGGAAAATTCAGCAGGAGTCACCATCGAGGATTCGATATGAACGTGGCCGTCAATGAAACCGGGAACAAGCATTTGACCTGTTGCATCCAGCTCCTGTTCTCCCTCATACTCCCCAATTCCTACTATTTTTCCATTTTCAACAGCGACATCAGCGTCTATCCATTCCTGGTTAAACACGTCCATAACCTTCGCATGTTTAATCACTAGGGCTGCTTTTTTTCTCTTTGCAGCTACCTCAATTTGATGTCTGAAAAGCTCCTTATCCAACGACACTGCCTCCTCCGAGTAAACAATATAATGTTTCTTATCGTAAACGAATCTGTTTGTCCAGTCAATGACATTTAGAGAAAATCAACCATATCAAAAGATTGATTTTTATTTCTGAATAGTGATAATTGGCTGAAAAATAACCATGGTCTATTTTGCTGTTCTTTTAGAAAGTAAACGGCTCATTTCCACTTATTTCTCTTCCTCAATGTCCGCCCCATATGTACACTTCTAAAGCAAAAAACACCCCTTCTCGGAGTGTTTAATAGTCGTTCTGCATTTCCCGTTTTTCAAAGCGCCCGATATCTGCCACTGCCCCAATGACAATGAGGATATCTTCTTTTTGAATCATTTCATCTGCGAGCGGTGAAACGATCACTTCTTTCCCGCGCTTAATTGCCACGATATTGATCCCGTACCTTGCACGAATGTCGAGATCTAACAAAGAGTGCCCAGCGAGTCTGCTGTTGGCGACGATTTCAATGAGGCTGTACTCATCTGACAGCTCTAAATAATCAAGCACGTTGTTAGAAATAATTTTATGTGCAATCCGTCTGCCCATGTCTCGTTCAGGATGGACAATACGGTCCGCACCAATTTTATTCAAAACCTTTTCATGGTAGTCATTTTGAGCTTTCACTGTGACCATTTTGACACCAAGTTCTTTCAGCATAATCGTTGTTAAAATACTCGCCTGAATGTTTTCACCTATCGCAACGATCACATGATCAAAATTGCGAATGCCTAGGTTCTTTAAAACAGATTCGTCCGTCGAATCACCAATCACGGCATGTGATGCAATTTTAGCATATTCGTTCACACGATCTTCATTCATATCCATGGCCATGACTTCAAGTCCTTCTTCGCTTAGCGCCTTGCAGATACTTCCGCCGAAGCGTCCAAGACCAATGACTGCATATTCCTTTTTCATGTTCAGACTCCTTTTATATCACTTACCATGCATTTTACTACGGTTTCATTAATGAATCCATATGTGACCGTATTTTTTTACGGAACGCTTCACTTAAGTAAAGGTCTGCTCCTTTTTCGATTTCACTGCGATAATGACCAGGAGGCGCAATTTCTTCGCTCTTTTTTAAAACGAGAAACGTTAAGCAGTCCTCATACACTTGATCACCTACTGTGACATCGACAAATGCTGGACGATAAGTCCCTTCATTTACACCTTCTCGTTTGTACAAATAACGAATGGCATCAAAAGGCACTTCATATAGAACACCCTCTGTTTCTCCGCCGTCTTCTACCATATCTGCTCTTGATCCATCAGGACGCACCAATGTAAACCTTGTGGTAAAACGATCAAGTGTGCCGCCGCCGATGATTTGTTTGAAATAATGATCCACTTTCGCAAGCTTAAACCTTGCATCATCCATGCAGGACCCATAGGCAAAATAATAGAAGGAAGACGGTTTGCGCTCCCATAGTTGATATGACTTCCAGCAGCCGCTTTCAATCTCCTTTAGGCTCGAAGCCTTCTGCTTACATATTGTATAAGCAACGGCTGACCTTGGTCCCTGGTCTGTCATAACCTCTATTTCCTGCTGGTCATACCCTTCCTCTAGCTCATCTATCTTATGCAACGTTTCATCACTGACCTCATACAATTCTCCGTATACTGTGTTTTGTTCCGAGACAACACACACAGGGTAACCCTCACCTGTATCGTACAGTCTCCCTTTTATCCAAGCAGATGCTGCTAATGGACTGCTTTCTTTCATCAATGTCTCGTGATACTTTTCGTGCTTTAAAAGTGTCCCATACACAAATAACGTCTTTGTCTCCTTCGTCATCACACATCACATCCTCTCACCTTGCTACTATCTGCTTTTTTGATACACAGGTAAGTAAATATCAAAAGCCGTCCCTTTGCTGAGCTCGCTCTTTACATCCATTCTTCCATGGTGATCTTTTAAGATTGTCGCACAGATCGTTAAACCAAGTCCTGTACCTTCTTTTTTAGTCGAAAAGAAAGGATCATATATTTTCAGAATGTCCTCTTCGGACATTCCTTTTCCTTCATCTTGAATCGTGATTTTCCATTCATTCATCACTTTTTCTGTTGATATGTATATATTGCCGCCTTCAGGCATCGCCTCGATCGCATTTTTGATTAAGTTAATGAACAGCTGCTTCATTTGATTGGCATCTGCTAATATTGTGCCAGCATCCTGCTTTTTAAATGGCTGTTTGAGATCAATATTTGAAAGAACGGCATTTGTCTTTAATAAGGTAATCACCTGCTCTAGCAAATCATGGAGCTGTACTTCTTGAAATTGAACCGATTGAGGTTTTGCTAAGACAAGCAGTTCACTTAAAACAAAATCAATGCGTTTAATTTCAGAAAAGATGATATCAAAATAATCGGTTCTTTCAGGATATTGCGTTTTCATCAGCTGCAAAAATCCATTGACTGAGGTGAGCGGATTTCTGACTTCATGGGCAATACCAGCAGCTATTTGTCCTGCAACAGCCAGCTTTTGTGCCTGCATTTGCAGTTGCTGATTTGATCTTTCAAGTTCAAGCTTTGCCTGCTTTTGTTTCGTGATATCTGCAACCGTTCCAATACCTCCAGTAAACTGGTGCTGTTCATCGAAATAAAGCTTATAATGCACATCTCCCCATACCTTTTTTCCTTCTTTATGGAGAAGCTGCAGCTCCACCCGCCCCTCATCCTTATGCTCTTTGATCACAGACAACAAATGCTGAACGACATGCTCTTCTTGATCAAAGTACTGATTGTACATCGTACCTAGACACTCCTCTATGTCGTAACCCGTCATTTGTTTCCATGCTTGATTTAAAAAAATGATTTCACCTTTTTCATTGGTTTCAAAAACGATTTCTTGCAAGTTATCTGTGATTCGATTCAGCCGCTCTGTCAGTTCGTGTGCTTCTTTTTCTCGTTTATTCAAATCTGATACAAGCAAATTCAACCGGTCCACATAGCCTGAGATGCTCCAAATACCGGCCAAAACAACGACTGTAAAGGCTAGATCGAGCGGCCAATTAATGTGATAGCCGCTAAGATAATAAAAGAAATCCCAGCTCAAAATTAATATAAATGCAAGAACGGATAACAGGATCCGTACTTGATATGTTTTGTTCAAATAATTCCACCTGCCGCCCTGAGATTCTTTGTCAATTGTACCATTTTCCACTTATTTTTTGAGGGAGATGCGGCATTTTTAAGGAACTTTTTTAGAAAAAATAGCCTGCTCTCAGCACAATGGGAGAGAACAGGCTATTTTTATTTACTGCTGAAGGGCTTCTTGAAGCTCTTTTAGCAGTAGTTCTGCGCCTTCAGCGCTTAATGTAATTTGACCATTTCCATACTCGTGGTTCTCAGAAGTAATCTCACCAGTCATCAGGCAGACGCCCTCTGGCTGATATTTTTTCAAGACGATTTTATCTCCATCTATAAAAAATTCCATACTGTCTTTAATAGCGATATCAAGTGCTCTTCTCAATTCGATTGGCATCACAATACGCCCTAGTTCATCTACTTTTCTTACAACTCCGATAGATTTCAATTTCGTTCCCTCTTTCTTTCATTAGCTCAAGATCAATCTGTTTTTCACCAATTGATATATCGTAGACGTAAGAGATTCTTAAAAGGTTTCTCCTGCATAAAAATTTTTTTCAAAATCGAAAAACCAAAGGGAAAATTTATTGTGAATGTCAAAATGAGACTTGAATTTTACAGATTCATTTCAAGGTGATCACACACCCCCACAAATGACCTCAACCCTCTGAACTTTTAAATGTAAAATTGTTTAAAACAGCAAAAATAGAGATTGGGTGAAAACATGTTTCAAAATGCCGAAATTGGAATTGATTTAGGAACAGCTAACATATTGGTTTACAGTAAAAATAAAGGAATTATTCTCAATGAACCATCCGTTGTGGCAGTAGATACGGAAACAAAAACTGTCCTTGCAGTGGGGTCAGAAGCAAAAGAGATGATTGGGAAAACACCTGGAAAAATTGTAGCGATCCGTCCGATGAAAGATGGTGTCATCGCTGATTATGATATGACAACCGATTTACTTAAACAAATTATGAAAAAAGCAGGAAAAAATATTGGGTTTACCTTTAGAAAGCCGACTGTGGTTGTTTGTACACCATCAGGTTCAACAGCTGTCGAACGCCGCGCGATTAGCGATGCTGTCAAAAATTGCGGGGCAAAGCATGTGCATTTAATTGAAGAACCCGTCGCAGCTGCAATCGGTGCTGATCTCCCGGTGGACGAGCCTGTTGCCAACGTCGTTGTAGATATTGGCGGAGGAACAACAGAGGTAGCGATCATTTCATTTGGCGGAGTTGTCTCTTGCCACTCGATCCGAATTGGCGGAGATCAACTGGATGAAGATATCATTACTTTTGTGAGAAAGAAATACAATTTACTGATCGGTGAACGGACAGCTGAACAGGTAAAAATGGAAATTGGTTATGGTCTCATTGAACACGAACCTGAGTCATTAGAAGTACGTGGACGCGACCTTGTCACAGGTCTTCCAAAAACAATTACACTTGAATCAACAGAAATTCAAGGTGCTATGCGAGAATCACTTCTTCATATTTTAGAGGCGATTCGGGCTACATTAGAAGACAGCCCTCCAGAACTGAGTGGTGATATCGTAGATCGAGGCGTCATTCTAACTGGCGGTGGTGCACTATTAAACGGCATTCAAGAATGGCTCTCTCAAGAAATTGTCGTCCCAGTTCATATCGCAGCAAATCCTCTTGAATCTGTCGCAATTGGAACAGGTCGTTCATTAGAAGTCATCGACAAATTGCAAAAAACATTAAAATAATCTTCATGTTCTACTTCTTTTTTCATCATTTCGATCATATCGTGATGAATGGATAAACGTGAAGGAGGAAGAACATGTTGCTTGATTTAGGTAAACGGGTCGTTGTCACAGTCATTTTAACCGGTATTATTTTAGGAGGAATGAGCCTGTCGTTTTCACATATGCCCCCTTCTAATGCACAGCCTGTGAAACAACTGAACCGCTAAAAAAGCCGCACGAAAGCGGCTTTTTTATTTTGCTTCGGGACGGCTCCCTATTTTCCTTTTCGGTCTTAAATCTGATATGATGAACATGACTAAAGGAGGGTTTTTTATGAGTTCATTCGAAAAACAACTAGATCAATATGCAAAAACCATCGTTGAAGTAGGTGTAAATGTTCAAAGTGGTCAAGAAGTGGTCGTATCTGCGTTCACTGAATCTGTAGACCTTGTCCGCCTTGTGGCAAAACACGCATATGAGCGCGGAGCGAAAAACGTACATATCCGCTGGAGTGATGGTGTTCTGACCCGTTTAAAATATGAACATGCCCCACAAGATGTGTTTGAGCAATTTCCAGAATGGGAAGCACAGATGATGGAAACCATCGCAAAACGTGGCGGTGCTTTTATTACGATCTTGTCAGAAAGCCCTGATCTTCTAAGTGGCATTGACTCGAAAAAAATTGCTTCACAGCAAAAAGCTGCAGGTTCAGCACTTCATACATATCGTCAATACGTTCAATCTGACAAAGTTGCATGGACAGTCGTCGGTGCTGCATCAAAAGATTGGGCGAAAAAGATTTTCCCTGAGCATGCAGATGAAGAAGCTGTTGCATTATTATGGGACCAAATCTTTAAAGTCGCCCGCGCTGATCAGCCAGATCCTGTTGAAGCGTGGAAAAAGCATGATGAATCACTAAATGAAAAAGTAAAAGTATTAAATGAACGTCACTACCACAAGCTGCACTATGAAGCACCTGGTACAGATTTAACGATTGAACTTCCAGAGCAGCATATTTGGGTAGGTGCTGGCAGCGTGAGTGAACGCGGCGTATCATTCATGGCCAATATGCCGACAGAAGAGGTCTTTACCGTACCTAAAAAAGATGGTGTAAACGGAACTGTCTCTAGCACTAAGCCACTTAGTTATGCAGGAAACATTATCGATGAATTTACGTTAACCTTTGAAAATGGGCGTATTGTAGATGTGAAAGCAAAAGAGGGCGAAGACATTTTAACCTCTCTCGTTGAAACAGATGAAGGCTCACATTATCTAGGTGAGGTTGCCCTTGTACCAGATGATTCACCAATTTCTAACTCAAATATCCTCTATTACAATACACTTTACGATGAAAATGCATCCAATCACCTTGCCATCGGCAGCGGTTATGCATTTAATATCGAAGGCGGTAAAGAGATGAAACGAGAGGAATTAGATGCAGCTGGTGTGAACAGCAGTATTACACACGTCGATTTCATGATTGGTTCAAAGGAAATGAATATTGATGGGATCACAAAAGATGGTAAACGTGAACCGATTTTCCGAAATGGAAATTGGGCTTTTTAAAGAAAAAAGACATCCTCATGTGGATGTCTTTTCTTTATGTTTATGCATACAGCTCTTGTAGTCTTTTTTGAATCTCTTGATCTGATAAGAACTCATCATAAGTTGTTTGTTTATCAACGATGCCATTTGGCGTCACTTCGATAATACGGTTTGCAACTGTTTCAACAAACTGATGGTCATGAGATGAGAAGAGCATAGCCCCTTTAAAGCTCATTAGACCGTTATTTAGCGCTGTGATGGACTCTAGGTCTAAATGGTTCGTCGGCTCGTCTAACAGCAAAATATTCGCTCCAGACAGCATCATTTTTGATAACATACAACGAACCTTTTCTCCACCTGATAAGACGCTTGCTTTTTTCTTCACTTCTTCCCCAGAGAAAAGCATACGGCCTAAGAAACCACGCAGGAAGCTTTCACTTTGATCATTAGGAGAATATTGACGAAGCCAATCAACAAGATCTAAATCGCTTCCTTCAAAATATTCGCTATTGTCTTTAGGGAAAAAGGCTTGAGATGTTGTCACGCCCCATTTAAACGTCCCGCTGTCTGGCTCCATTTCACCAGCAAGGATTTTAAATAAAGTAGAGACAGCAAGTTCATTACGACTTAAGAACGCAATTTTATCCTCACGATTCATAATAAAGCTGACGTTATCCAGTACTTTTACACCGTCAATCGTTTTTGATAGACCTTCTACTTGAAGGACATCATTTCCGATTTCACGCTCTGGCGCAAAATGAACATAAGGATATTTACGAGAAGATGGTTTAATGTCATCTAGCGAAATCTTATCAAGCAATTTCTTTCTTGATGTCGCTTGCTTCGATTTAGATGCGTTCGCACTGAACCGAGCAACGAATTCTTGAAGCTGCTTAATTTGTTCTTCTTTTTTCTTGTTGGCATCCTGGCTGAGTTTTAATGCCAGCTGGCTTGATTCATACCAGAAATCATAGTTTCCGACATACACTTGAATTTTTCCAAAGTCAAGGTCTGCAATATGCGTACATACTTTGTTTAAGAAATGACGGTCATGCGAGACGACGATGACGGTATTCTCAAAGTTAATGAGGAACTCTTCTAGCCACTGGATCGCTTGTAAGTCCAAGTGGTTCGTTGGCTCATCGAGAAGGAGAACGTCAGGTTTACCGAATAAAGCTTGTGCTAACAATACTTTAACCTTTTCAGATCCGCCAAGCTCAGACATTTTCTTCGATTGCAAGCTCTCTGGAATGCCAAGACCTTTTAATAGGATCGCAGCTTCACTTTCCGCTTCCCATCCGTTTAACTCAGCAAACTCACCTTCAAGCTCTGCTGCACGAATCCCGTCTTCATCTGAGAAATCAGGTTTCATATAAATCGCATCTTTTTCCTGCATCACATCATATAGACGTTTGTGACCCATGATGACGACTTTTAACACTTCAAACTCTTCGTATTCAAAGTGGTTCTGTTTTAAAATCGCTAAACGTTCACCAGGACTCATATGAACATCGCCCGTTTGAGCTTCAATTTCTCCAGAAAGAATCTTTAAGAACGTTGATTTACCAGCTCCATTGGCACCAATTAGTCCGTAGCAGTTGCCAGGAGTGAACTTAATATTTACTTCTTCAAATAATTTACGATCAGCAAATCGCAAACTAACATTATTCACTGCAATCATTTATTAATCCTCCATCACTCATTCATCAATATGAAGTATAACATGAATAACGATTGATAGAAACGTCTCTCGCTAAGAACAAAGGCTTTTTGTCCAATATGGTATAATAAGTGGGAATGTTTTTGTTGAAGGAGTTCGGGCGATTTGAGATTACTCACACTCATGGAATACTGTTTATTGATTTTCTTTATGGGCATTTATTTATCGGCGACTGGCTTTAATGCAAGAGACTTTGGCCTTTATATTGGGCTTGTCCTCATTTACACACTGGTCCATATCTTTTCAAAACGGTTTTTACAAAAGCGCGGAAAAGACAATGTGAAAATTGGATTATTCCGTTCTGTTGTGGCGATTACTGGGTCCGTTTTCGCTTCTGTTTTGGCCATTGTCATCATTGTCACGATGCTCACACCAAATTAAAAACGACCCTACATGAAGGGTCGTCCATTTAAGCACCTTTCTTACGCATTGAGAAAGGTGTATTTATTGTGTTTGTCGAATATCGCCAAATGGGAAGAAAACAAATTCTGATGTGCCGACAATCCGATCCTTTTCAATGAGTCCGAGTCCATTTCGACTGTCCATAGAATTCAGTCTGTTGTCACCCATAACAAAGTAATCGTTTTTCGGTACTTTCACTGGACCAAAATCTCCTGTTAAATGGACCTCATACTCTTTGGCATGCGCCTTGTTCTCTTTTAAATAAGGCTCATCTACTTTTTTACCATTAATGTAAAGCGTATCATCCTTCATTTCAATCGTGTCGCCTGGAAGGCCGATCAATCGTTTGACATAATGAATTTTCTGACCGTCTTTTCCATTAATAATCACGATGTCACCACGTTTGACTCCACCGAGATAGTTGATGGTTTTGTTAACAAACAGCTTTTCTCCATCATGAAGGGTTGGTTCCATTGACTCTCCTTCCACCACATACGGCTCAAAAATAAACGTACGGATGATGAGGACGAGGGCAAGTGCAATTAAAATGGCTTTGATCCATTCAAACAGAGAACTTTTCTTCTCTTTTTTGGCTTGTTTCCCATCAGATTGAATGTCATTTTCGTTTTGTTTGTTTTCTTCGTTCAAAATACTGCTTCCTCCTAAGACTTTCTGCTAAAAGACTTGAAACGCGAATTGAATAACTTTACTTTATCACATGTTATTTAAAAATTCACAAGACAACCATTCAATTAGATATTTTTTCCTAATTTGCTGATGATTAAACAAAAAGAAGCACCGCTCTTCACGATGCTTCTTTTCAAATTAAGCTTCTTGTCGGACTGGTTTTTTTAGAATTCCGAGAAGTAGCGCTGTAACAATGGCACCGATTAAGATGCTGATGATGTAAAGAACTGGATGGTTTGTTACCCAGAAAACGAATAGTCCGCCGTGCGGTGCAGGAAGCGTCACTCTAAAGAATTCTGTTAATCCACCTGCAACTGCTGCACCAATCACAGCTGAAGGAATAACGCGCAGAGGATCTGCCGCTGCAAACGGGATCGCCCCTTCCGTAATGAACGCAGCTCCCATGAAGTAACATGTAATACCTGCTTCACGGTCACGTTTAGAGAATTTGTTTCTAAAGATCGTTGTCGCTAGGGCAATTCCTAGAGGCGGCACCATTCCACCTGCCATAATCGCAGCATGCGGTGCATAGTTGCCAGCAGCAATCATCGCAAGACCAAATGTGTAGGCCGCTTTGTTAATCGGACCACCCATATCAATGGCCATCATACCAGCTAAAATAATCCCCATTAATACAAGGTTTCCAGTACCAAGTGATTCAAGCCAGTGTGTTAATCCGTCCATGACCATTTTAACAGGTGTGTTGACGATGTAATGCATGATAATCCCTGTAAAGAAAATACCGAACAATGGATAGAGCAGAACTGGTTTAATACCATCGAGCGACTGTGGTACAAAAGTGAATACTTTTTTGAGCAGCACCACGATGTAACCAGCAAGGAAACCAGCAATCAATCCGCCTAAGAATCCAGCACCTGCTGCTGAGGCCATGAATCCGCCAACCATACCTGGTGCGAAACCTGGACGATCTGCAATACTCATTGCGATAAATCCAGCTAATACAGCAACGATTAAGGCAAGTGCATTATCTCCACCAATTCCTTTTAATACAGCTGCAAATGAATTGAAAGAAGGATCTTTAGGGTCAGCTGAGTTAATTCCCCAGAAGAATGAAATCGCAACGAGGATACCGCCCCCAACAACAAACGGAAGCATGTTGCTTACACCGCTCATTAAGTGCTTATAGAATCCACTTCTTCCCTTACCTGACGATTCATTTTCATCTTTTGAAGAACTGCCGCCTGAACCTTTATAAATCGGCGCATCTTGATTGATGGCTTTTTCGATCAATTCTTGCGGACGGCGAATTCCAGCTGTCACAGGTACTTCAATGACATGTTTGCCTTTAAAGCGTTCCATTTCCACTTGTTTATCAGCTGCCACAATAATAGCTGGCGCTTCTTCAATTTCTTTTGCTGTCAGGGCATGTTTAATTCCACTAGAGCCGTTTGTCTCAACTTTAATGTCAACGCCCATTTCTTTTGCTTTTTCTTTCAAAGCATCTGCGGCCATAAATGTATGCGCGATGCCTGTTGGACAAGCTGTCACCGCTAAAATTTTAGCAGGTTTTCCCGGTGCAGCCGGTTCCTCTTTGACTTCCTCTTCTTCTTCATCGTCTTTATCATGTGTATTGATAATTTCAATGATTTCATCTTCAGTAGCCGCTTCAAGAAGCTGCTTTCGGATCTCTTCACGCATGAGAAGTGTGGATAAACGAGAAAGTGCTTCTAAATGCGTGTTGTTTGCGCCTTCAGTTGCTGCAATCATAAAGACAAGATGACTTGGCTGTCCGTCTAATGATTCATAATCTACACCAGCTGTTGAACGACCAAATGCAATGGCAGGTTCTTTCACACTTGCTGTTTTCGCATGAGGAATCGCAATTCCTTCTCCAATTCCCGTAGAGCTTTGTTTTTCACGATTAACAACAGCTGCTTTGTAGCCTTCTTTATCATTTAATTTACCAGCTGTATCTAATACAGTGACCAGTTCTTCAATAACGGCTTCTTTTTGCTGGCTGTCTAATTGAAGCTTAATCGTATGCTTCGTGAGTAGTTCTGTAATTTTCATGATGACTCCTCCTTTAAATGCGTGTGACTTTTACTTGTGGCAATAATGTATCGACAAGCTCTTTTGTTCCAAGTTCCTCAGAAAATGCTGTAGCACTTCCTGATGTGACGCCAAGCTTAAATGATTCTTCTATGGAAAGGCCTTTAGAAACGCCAGCTAAGAATCCTGCAACGACTGAATCCCCTGCACCAACTGAGTTGATCAGCTTGCCTTTTGGAACATTAGATTGAAAGATCCCTTCCTTACTGAATAAGAGAGCGCCGTCTCCAGCCATAGATACAATGACATGTTCAGCACCTTGTTCCAACAGCTTTTTCCCATAAGGAATGGCTTCTTCTGCAGATGAAATACTGGTTTCAAACATTTCACCTAACTCATGATGGTTTGGTTTCATTAAGAATGGTTTCAGATCTGCTGCTTTTTTTAAGGCTTCTCCAGAAATATCAAGTACTACTCTTACCCCTTGCTTCGCACATACCTCAGCAATGCGCTCATATGTGTTATGAGGCAGTGAAGAAGGAATGCTACCCGCTAATACAACGACATCGCCTTCTGTTAATGAAGTGAATTGGGATAAAAACGAATCGAACTGTGCTTCAGTAATACTTGGACCGAGCCCGTTGATTTCTGTTTCTTCGCCTGTTTTTAGTTTCACATTGATACGTGTATCTTCTGACACCTCATGAAAGGCTGTTTGTAATTGTTCGTTTTGTAAAAAGTCTTGAATATATTTGCCTGTAAAACCGCCAATGAATCCAAGTGCTTTTGATTCAACACCGTGCCGTTTTAAAAGCCTTGAGACATTGATTCCTTTACCACCTGGATATTTTTTGTCATAGGTTGAACGATTTAAACCGCCGACCGCAAAATCCTCCACGTGTACGATGTAATCAACTGATGGGTTTAAAGTAACTGTATAAATCATGTTTTCACTACCTTTATAACCGTTTTTTCATGGTAATTATCGAATGAATCCTCTTTTGCGTCGTTTGTGATAATGGTGGCTTCCTGTAAACTAGCAAAGGCTGAAAACGATATTTCGCCAAACTTTGAGGCATCTGTTAAGATGTAGGTTTTTTTCGCCTGCTTCATGGCTCTTTTTTTAATGAGTGCTTCTTCTGGATCAGGTGTTGTAAACCCTGCCTCGGGATGAATGCCGTTCGTCCCAACAAAGCTTTTGTCAAAACGGTAATTTTCCATAGCTGTCAAAGCTGCGGCTCCCACCATGGCTCCTGTTCGATGTTTCACTGATCCGCCTATCAGGTAAAAAGAAATGCCTTTTCTCATGAGTGCTTCAATGTGCATGACACCATTTGTCACCACCACGATATCTTGATCTGGATCGATAAAGTCAATCATTTGCTGTGTTGTCGTACCAGCATCTAAGTAAATACAATCGCCTTGTTTTAAAAGTGATGCAGCTGCCTCTGCAATCAATGACTTTTCATGAAGGTTTTTGGCAGATTTCTCAAACACATCTGGTTCAAGACGAATACTAGATATTTTAGCAGCTCCTCCGTGAACTCTTTTAAGAAAGCCTTTTTCTTCGAGGGCTGATAAATCTCTTCTAATTGTAGATTCAGACGCATCCGTCATAATCGTTAAGTCCTGTATTTTGATGACATCGTTTTCTTCTAAATAGTCGATAATGAGTTGATGTCTTTCTGGTGTGAGCATTGAAAACACCCCCTTTTGAAAACGTATTCATTTTGCGCGCACCTTTATTGTAATCGCTTTTTTCAACATTATCAATACAAAACAATCAAATACATTCAATAACTATCAAAATCTTTCACAATGGTCATCTTACCTTTATATGTACCATTTGTAAACTGAAAAATATGTGACATTGAGAAGAAAGTCATGATATTAGCATTTCTATCATTTTTCATTTCATTCAATTGAACGAAAAAAAGCCTTTATGCGTTTTGCATAAAAGCTTCAGGTGTGGAGCAGCAGGCAATATATCTCGTTCTACCTTCTTGTCAGCACTTTGAAAGTTAACTTTAGGATTATTCATATCTAAGTGATTCAATCGGATCGAGCCTCGCTGCTTTATTGGCAGGAATCAGTCCAAAAATAATACCAATGAGCATACTAAATAGGACGCCTCCACATACGATTTGCCACGATACAAGAGAAGGCCACCCTGCAAACAGTGACACAAGTGAAGCACCTCCGAAGCCAAGCGCAATTCCAAGTAACCCACCGATCAGTGTAAGGACGACAGACTCAATTAAAAACTGAACGAGTATTTGAGCCCTAGTTGCCCCAAGTGCCTTTCGAATTCCGATTTCTCTTGTTCTTTCTGTGACAGATACGAGCATAATATTCATGACACCAATGCCGCCAACAAGTAATGAGATTCCAGCAATTGAGCCAATGATTGTTGTCATGACAGACGTAATTTGACCAATGCCTGCTGCAATCTCTTCCAGATTGATCATTTCGTAAGCATCGTCTGTATGGTGATTTTCATTTAAGCGTGCAGCCGCACTCTTTCCCACTTCTTTCATTTGATCAGCATGTGCGACTTGAATAGACAACTTATCATATTCTTTCACACCAAATGCAGTTGTCAGCATTGCAAAAGGGACATATATTTCATTCATATCAAATGAAAACAGCCCTTCCTGTTTTGCTAAAACTCCGATCACCTCAACCGGCTGTCCATTCATCCAAATCAACTCGCCTACTGCCTTCTCTCCATTAAACAATTCTTTTTGTATCCCTTCTGAAATAACAGCTGCCCTTCTTCCGCTCCTAAAATCGATTTCACGTAAGTCCTGTCCTTCTGCTATATGTAAAGAATGTACATTCGTGTAGCCTTCATTAATCCCATTGACCGTTGCATCTATTGTTGTATCTTGGAATCTTAATTGCATGCCTTGTGCAGTGGAGGAGGCAACCTGTTTAACCCCATTCAATGCTTGAACACTTTGAATGTCTTCTTCAGTAAATGTGGCTTCAAATAACGCATTAGGATTCGCATTTAACTCCTCATCAGAGGGTGTATAGGTCATATCAATGGTATTGTTTGGCCCTGAAATTGATTCTTTCAGCATTTGCTCTCCGCCTTGACCGATGGCAACGACTGCAATCACTGATCCAACCCCAATAATAATGCCAAGCATCGTT
The DNA here is from genome assembly GCF_052044605.1 of Bacillus sp. 22483. Lineage (NCBI taxonomy): Bacteria > Bacillati > Bacillota > Bacilli > Caryophanales > Bacillaceae > Bacillus > Bacillus sp. 22483. Next base: position 341,052 of record NZ_JBQENU010000002.1, read on the forward strand.
AAAATAGACCGCAATTTATGAGCTAGGACAGAATTCAGCGCTATTTTGATATTTTCAAAGAGTTTCATTCATTGCGTCTCCTTGTATCAATCTATCTTGAACGAGGCGTCCATCTCTTACAACGACTATCCGGTTTGTATACGCAGCTATTTCTTCTTCATGAGTAACGAGCACAACCGTTGTTCCTTCCTCATTGAGCTTTGTAAACTGTTCCATAATCGAGCCGCTCGTTTTTGAATCAAGAGCGCCTGTTGGTTCATCTGCCAAGATGAGCTCCGGCTCATTGACAATCGCACGTGCGATGGCTACTCTTTGTTTTTGCCCCCCTGACAACTCGTTTGGCATATGCTTCATTCGATCTGCCAAACCAACCTTTTCAAGTGCCATTTCCGCACGTTCTTTTCTTTCCTTTTGACTGATACCAGCGTAAATCATCGGAAGTTCAACATTTCGCCTCGCATTTAATCTAGGCAGTAAATAAAATTGTTGAAAAACAAAACCAATGGATCGATTTCGAATCACTGCGAGTTCTTGATCCTTTGCTGCCGACAGCTCCATACCTTGAAAATGGTACTGTCCGGAGGTCGGGTGGTCCAAACAGCCAATGATATTCATTAACGTTGATTTTCCAGAACCGGACGGGCCCATAATGGACATATACTCGCCTTTACCAATGACGAGGTTCACATCACTTAATACATCAAATGTCTCCTCAGCGACTTCGTAGCTTTTTGTCACGTTTGAAAGCTGAATCATTCAGCATTCACTTCCATTCCGTCATACATATCATCTGATGGCTCTGCAATGATTTGATCTTCTTTTGTTAAACCTTTCGTCACTTCAAGATCTTGACCTGACGTTTCACCTAATGTCACTTTTACTTTCTTCAGTGCATTCTTTTCAACAACATAAACGTATGAACCATCTTTCTCTTTTTTCACGGCTGTTTCAGGAATTGTGAGCACTTGACGCTTGTCCGTTTCAATTTCCATGATCATTTTAAAGCCTGGTTTTGCATCCGGCTTTTTCCCTTTCATTTCAATTTCGACTGGATATTGTACGGTTTGATCACTAGCAGCTGTTTCTGCTGTTGACTGGGCAGGCACAGCGCCCACTTTTTTCACTACTCCTTGCCAACTCTTTCCGCGAATGACATCAGACGTTACCTTTACTTTTTGTTTCTTTTTGACTTTCATAGCATCATACTCACTGATTAAGCCTCGTACAATCATTTTTTTCTCATTGCCAATATGGATTACCGGCTGTCTCTCTTCTAGCTTCCCTGCGCCAGCATCTTGCTCGATGGAGATGACTGTTCCTTCAATTTTGCTATGTATCGTCAAATCTTCTATTTGTGCCTTTACTTTTTCTTGGTTAAGCTCCGCTTGTTTTTGCTCTAATTCAGCAGCTTTGAGTTCGAGTTCAAGCTGATCTCGCTCGTTTTTCGAATCAGCGCCCACCTTTTTTCCCTGATTTTCATCTAATGAATTGAGTCTATTTTGTAATTGTTCAAGCTTTAGTGTACTTGATTCAGCCGCAAGTGCTTGCTGCTGTTCTTCAAGCTCCAGTTCCTTATTTTCATATGTAAGGAGCGGTGTTCCAACTTTCACCTTTTCTCCTTCTTTCACAGCGATATGATTCAGGCTTCCCTTCTCTTCTTCTGTATAAATGAATTGCTCCTCCGAGAATGAAAGTGTTCCAGGCGTCATCACCGTAGAAGTTATTTCTTTTGATGCAAGTTGGACTGTTTTAAATGATGCCGTAGAGGCAGGCTTTGATTGGTTTTTTGCAATATTAAATCCAATGAATAGACCAATCACAATAATGATAATGGATCCGATAATGATTTTCTTTCTCATAAAAACATTCTACCCCCAGCTTACTGCATGTTGATGGTGATTGTGGTTCCTACATATTGAAAAATTAAAGATAATACATAAAAGACACTCACAATAATCCAAGATATTCTTGGCGAAATGCGGCCGACTTTGATCAATAAAAAGCCTGTTAAAACAAGATTCCAGATCACAAAAAGATCGATATTGGCTAACACGGCATGCCATGGACCAGACATTCGAATGAATGCGTTTAATGAGGTAACCGTGATATCTTTTGGCACATGAAAAAAAATGATCGCCAAATGAGAAATAATCGTACCAATGATCGTAATAGGTGTGATATAAAGTACACCTGAAAATAGCTGCTGAAACGTTGCATCACCTTTTGCTAAAAAGACGATGAACTTGTATACGGCAGTATTAATGACAATCCCAATGACCAGACCAATGAGCGTGATCACATAAACGAAAGGGATTGGTAAAATTAAATCTGCCCACAATCCTTCATTCACTAGCTGAGACAAATAAGTGACAACAACTGTTAATACAAGCACACATGATAAAGGCCACCAAACGAATGGCTGCTCCCACACTCTTTTTAAATACTCTGATGGTCTTGTGCTTACGCCTATTATTGTGGGTTTTTGCGTTGTTTCTTTCATCAAATGTCATCCTCTCCATGTGCTGTAAGTATGGAATCGTTTTTTCATACTCTTGTTGTTTCTATTTTATCAAAAGATTGCCAATAAGTGATAGATCATTTGATTTTCTTATTTTCATAGTGATAGGATTGAATCTATTATTCTATTTTCATGAACGACATCCTTCAAATGATACCTTGATCCGACCATATTCATATGAAAAAATTATGATTTTACTGACTGAAAAACAGTTTATGAAGTAAACAACATGTCTTTCGGAATAAATATCCTTTTCCTTTGGATTCAGATGGTCTCAGTTAGACACAACAATTTTTTGTTAAAATATTCCTAGTAATTTCAATGAATCCCGGCTTTATAGGACTATGTTTAGCGCCTTTTATAGAACAGATGAGCCTTTAGTATCAATACTTTCATATTAAAAAAATAAAAATAAAAGGATTTTACTTGATCAAATGTTATTTTTTCATATAATGTAAAATAGAGGTAGGTTAAATGATAGTGGAAATGGAGTCAAGTGAATGTTAAGAGAAAAATTGAAAATGCAATTGATTTTACTTTATGAAAAGGAACAAGAAGCATGGCAATACTTTAGAAAGGAAAGAGAACTGATTTATCATGAGCTCAAATTACTTGATATGAAAGAGAGCAGACCTTCTAATGACAAAATATACTACGCAGCAAGGTGTGTAGATATTATTAAAGAAAAAAAGGGAAGCATCGTGAGCACAAAAGAACTAAAAGAACAGCTTCAAGCTCAAACAGATTTCAATGTGAGACGAATCAGCGAATTGTATGATCTCATTCAACAGCTCGATCCTCACATTTCTAAAGCACGCCGGGGATGTTTTATTTACGAAGATCATACCCAAGTACCTCTACAATCTTTTCACACATAAAAAAATTGGTTACAGCCGCTGGCCATAACCAAATCCTCTAATATCTATTATCCACCACTTACAGGAGGAATGAGTGCAACAGTGTCCCCGCTACGCACTTCAGCATTTCCCCTCGTATATATTTCGTTGACTGCAACCATCACGTTTTGTGCAGTATCAACTCCATATACCTCCTGTAATTCTATTTTAATCTCATCAACCGTTGTTTGATCTTTTTGAATGATGATTTGTTGTTTACCGGCCTTCTCAGCAAGGCCGGCGAACAATAATACGCTAATCATGCCGCTTCCCTTCTTTCTCGTTAAGTTGGAGAGTACTAGGTTTTCCTTCCGGGTATGAAACGGTTTCAAGCTGATCACCTATCCAAGCCTCTCCATCTTCCCAGTATTCCTTTTTCCAAATAGGAACTATTTCCTTTATTCGTTCAATCGCATATTCATTGGCTTCGTATGCAGCTTTCCGATGAGGTGATGAAACAGCTATTGCCACTGCAATGTCACATATCTCAAGAGTGCCAATACGATGCACAATGGCAGCTTCTGTATCAGGCCAGCGTTTTTTAATTTCTTGTCCAATTTGACTCAACATATTTTCCGCCATTGGTATGTATGCTTCATATGTTAAACGCAGCGTTTTTTTGCCATTTGTCCATTCTCTTACCGTGCCTATGAATGTCGTAATGGCTCCCGCTTTGCGTCTTGTGACATGCTGAATCAATTCATTCACATCAATTGGCTCTTTTGTGATGTTAAAAAGTTCATTCATACGAGGCTTCCCCCTTCAATAAATTAAAAGCAAATGTGATCCCGCGCTTGTCAAATGCTGAAAACACAGGAAACGGGTATTTCTCGGTGAACTGTATTTCTTTATCGAAATAAATGGCTGCTTGTATATGAGAAAGTGTCGAAAGATCAATGAGTTCCTGTTCGTCTTTGACACACAGGATTTTGCGGTAAGGCGCTTGTTTGTATCCTTCGATCAAGACGGCATCTAAAGGAAGATGCTGACACATGTTGATTAGTTGTGTGAATGTCATGTGCCGTATGAAAAAGTGACATTCACCTTCTCCCTCCACACCTGCGGCAAATGCACCCGCTTGAACATATCGATCCGTATCTTTTTGTTTGAACAGACGGTCTGGCTTTCCACCATGTCCGTGATGTTTGAAGCAGCCTAGCTGCATTTCTTCTTCATCCGCCAGCTGACATAATTTTTCGATCAGCGTCGTTTTACCACTATTTTGATAGCCCACGACTTGTAGAATGTTTAATTTGTCATCCAACATGGAGCACCGCCTTCGTGGTGAAATAGCAGAACGCTGACCTGGTCACCTGCACTAAACCCTCTTGTTCCTCCGGGCAAAACAATGAAACAATCAGCATGAGCAATAGATGTCACCGCACTAGATTTATCAAGACCTGTTGGCGTCACACTCAGCTGGCTGCCAGCGAAATCAAGTGATGCTCTAACAAATCGTGTGAATGGATTGGCTTTTGGAAAATCATGTGTCAGCTTCGCCTCAGCAAAAACGGGAAATGGATTTTCTTTCAAACACCATTTATAAATGATCGGTTTGACAAATAGTTCAAAGCCAACAAAACAGGCAGCCGGATTTCCTGACAGTCCATAAAGCAATTGACCATTTGGCAACGCAGCAACGGTCGTCACACTTCCAGGTCTCATCGCCACTTTATTAAACAACACCTCTGCACCTAGTTTTTCATAAATAGCAGGTAAAAAGTCAAAATCACCTACCGATACACCACCTGTTGTGATGAGCATATCAACTTTGCTTAAGGCTGCTTTTACGGCTTCATAGCTTTGATCAAAATCATCGGATACACCGCCTAAATCAAGCGGTTCTCCTCCAGCTTCAAGAACCTGAGCGTACACCATACTTAGGTTACTATTTCTAATTTTACCGTCCACCATGGCATCACTTACTTGTAGGAGCTCGGTACCTGTTGAGATGATACCGATCACCGGTTTTTTGACGACTGGCACAACCGCATATCCGAACGTTGCCAATATCGCCGTCACGCCTGGGGTAACTTTTGAGCCTTTTTTGATCATGACGTTCCCTTTGAGGGTCTCTTCTCCTTGCCGAGAAATATTGTTACCCTTTTTCAGAGGTCTTTTAAGTGACATCATTGATTTACCATCTTTTTCAAACGTTTTCGTCAATTCGAGCATGATCACAACATTTGCTCCTTTTGGAATCTTCGCTCCTGTCATGATGCGAATCGCTTGAAAAGGACCGATCGTTTTTGCAGAAACAATACCTGCCCCTATATGATCAATGACCTCAAATTCAATCGGATGCTCGCTCGATGCTTCCTTTGTATCTTCTGCTCGAAGTGCAAAACCATCATACGGAGAACGATCAAAGGCAGGAACATCGTGATCTGCTAAAATATCCTCTGCAATCCATCTTCCAAGGCTGTTCTTTAAAGGAACCCATTCGACTTGTCCATGTTTTTGAAATTGGTGGACTTTCTTTACTGCCTCTTCTACTGGAATTGGCTGTCGTCTTTCCATCACTTCTCACTCCTATATGCCTAGCAGTCTTGCTAGTAATGAATTGGCTACTCTTTCATCATTTGTCCCATGGATTAATACACGTCCTCCTTTAAAACAAACGATACGGTGTCTTTCATAGCGTATATGAATTAAAAAATCGTTCACTTCCACCTCACAAATAGAGGACAGACGCTCTTTTACATGCTGAAATGAAAGGTTTTCTAAATCCTTCGATATGATCTGAATGGTGTCACGCCCGCAAAGAATCGCTGTTTTTTTTCGCTGTTCATCTAAATATGGATACGTTCTATTTATGCCGCAAGATGGACAGCTCTCCTGCTTCGTACGAGATACATCCATTTTAAACGAAGACGACTGCCACAAATCAAACGTGACAAACTTTCGCTCCATTTGCTCTTCATGCCCTGTTAAATATTTTAATGCCTCTGTTTGCTGATAAGCCGACACCATTTGGACAGCCGGAGAAATAATACCAGCTGTATCACATGTCAAACCCCCAACAGGCACTGAGGTAAATACACATGATAAGCAAGGTGTTTTGCCTGGCAAAATGGTCATATACATTCCCTGACTGCTCACACAGGCACCGTAAATCCAAGGCGTATTTGTTTCTAATGATAAGTCATTCATCACCATTCTTGTCTCAAAATTATCAGTCGCATCAATGACGATATTTGCTTTTCGGAATAAAGGTCTTAACAGCTCTACTCCTGCATCTTCAATAAGAGCGTGTATGGTCACTTCATGGTTGATCTCTTGGAGACGTTTTTTAGCTGCTGCCGCTTTTGGCACATGCATCTTTGCATCGTGTTCAGTGTACAGCTGCTGCCGCTGTAAATTTGAGAATTCCACATAATCACGATCTACAATCGTCAAAGTACCAATTCCTGAACGGACAAGCCCTTCAGCAGACGCTGTTCCAAGTGCACCAGCTCCAACAATCAGGACATGACTTTCGGCAAGCTCAGACTGCCCTTTTTCACCTACCGGAGGGAACAAGATTTGCCTTGAATATCGCTCGTTCAATATTGTTCTCTCCTTCTCGTTTTTATGTATCATATCATACCGTTTTCAGGTAAATCGCTTCTTTTATTGATATTGTGAAATTCATTTGGTGCCACGTTCAGTTCGTCGGCTGGAACAACCTGGACGTGAAGTTTTTGTAATAAGTCTTTGATAGCTAATTGATTCTCTTTTAAGCACGCAGAAATAAACGGAAGACTGCGGCGGTGATAAAGCGCAAATAACGGCTGTAATCTTTCCTGCACCATCGGGACCACAGCATCTACATGCTCATGGCAATAAGAAGATAAAGCGACGGCTGTCTCTTTTCGTATGAATGGCATATCACATGCCGTCACTAAGTACCACTCTGCTTCTTGCTTTTGCATAGCGGTATATATGCCTGCAAGCGGGCCATACCCACGCACCTGTTCATCATCTAACCAAACAGCTTGTTCCCCTCTTGCTTTGAAAAAAGGCAGAAGCTTCGGGTGACTGATGATGACGGTTTCCCCTTTCAAAAGTTTCTCTTTCACATGTTCATATAGTGGTTTCCCCTGATAGACATGACTTGCCTTTGGCCCTCCAAAACGCCTAGAAGCACCTCCGGCTAGTATCACATTCACTATTCTCATCATCTCATCCCCTTTGATATGGTTGTTCTAATCACACTCATTTCGCATACTTTATTGATAACATGAATAAGGAGGTCTACCTATGAACCGGCGCCATGCTTCTCCCCTATTCCATGATCTGTCTCAAGAAAATCTATTTTTAAAAGCTGAAACGGCCAAATATCAACAGATGATTTCAGATTTACAGTCCACGTATACCTATGCTAAAAACAAGAAGCTATCTCAAGAATATCATGAGATGAAAAAGGATTTCACTCAATTAAAACAACAATTGGATGAAATGACCATTGACCAAGACGAAGCATCATCTAAAATACAGGATCTCTCTTATAGCAAATCCGAATTATTACATAAAATCGTCCTTCTTCATGAAATGCTGCAAAAGGAAACCTATCATAGACGAAAAGAAACAGAGGAAAAGCACCGATTGCATTTGAAGGTTGTAAAATATAAGGAAATGTCTCAGCAACTACAGGAGCGATTACTAGACCAAGATAAACAGCTTGCAAAAGAGGAGAAAAAAGGAAATACTTTATCCGCTGTGATTGAAAAACTGCAACAAACTCTAAGCGATAAAAACGCAGAGCTTCATTTATTACAAGAAGGCGTGCGGCATCTACAGGAGCGTTTTTATGAAACACAAGAAAAATTACTGCAAATCGAAAAAGCAAAAGAAGCCATTTTTTATGAAACGCTCACGAGCTACCAAAAACAGTTAGCCGAAAGCGAGGAATGGATCGCTTCTCATTTTGCTGATATCGACCAGTCAGCCCAAACAAATGCCGAGCCGTTCTCACAAGACCCTATTTTGCAAACGACCGAAGAAATAGGACCGATTTTGAAGAAACTAAACGAACAAGTAGAAACGCTCCAGGCAAAAGTTGATGCGGTGCAGCGGAGTGGAGAGGTCATGACAGTGAAGATCGATGGATTTAAAAAACAGCGCGACAACATGCCCAAAGAACGAAAGATTGTCTATACAGTTGATCAAAAAAAGTGATCAGTTCATCACGTACGCAAGAAAAAACTGCTGGCATTTACGCCCAGCAGTTTCTTTTTTATTTATTCGTCTTCTGTTTGAATGTCGCCTTCTAAAATATACTGTCCGCGATAAGGTTTCTTCACTTCTGGGTACATTTTAATTAAGCTTTGCATAAACGTTGTCATATTTGGAATTTCAAGACCGCTCTCTTTTTCAATCTCTTTTTGAAGTTCAGAGCTTTTAATCGCCGCATTATGACGCTTTAATGTTTTGATTGCAGCTTCACGAAGCTTAGCTGCCTTTGATCCAGGTCTAGCTGTGCCTCTTCTGCGTCTTGTAGATCCTTCAGGAATACCTACAGGTGCACCATTTAGCTGACCTGTTCCTAAAGATGATGTAACGTTTGACTGCGTTTGCGCAGGCTGATTGTAGCTTCTCATTTCTTGTGCAGCCAGCTCAGCTAATACAGGCAGTGAATCTGTTTTTCTCTCTGTACGTACTTCTTTTTTTGTATCTGTGACGAGACCTGTACCTTGACGGTCTAATTCTCTTAGTTTTGCGTAAATCGCATCTCGTTCAATTTGATATTCACGGATGACCTTTACTTCTGCTTCATTTAATTGTTCCAATCGTAAACGTAACGCTTCCCTCTCATTAAACAATGGATTTCCCCCTCATCATATAAAAAATATTCTATAGTAAATATTAGATTAGAAAACTAATTTTATCAACTATTTTTTTATCATTTTACAGTTTGCTATCAGATAGGTATTTCCAACTAAAATTTTGCCAAAGAAGAAAAATCGGCACCCATTTCATTGCCACTATAGGCTTTTGACCACCTTTAAAATATTGTAAAAATTTTGAATAAATGCTTATACTACTTGATTTATATAGTTATTTACCAAACTGAAATTTCTTTTGTGCAAAAACGTTCTGAATAGTAAAAAGTTAAAATCTTTACATTTTCATTTCAAAATAAAAATGTAAATAGGCCATAATACCTTTTTGTTTCAGGAAATTTTTTTAATGAAATCCCTCATTTTCTCTTTTCTTAGGCATTCCACCTACAATCATATTCATCCAGTGCAATATGTCTCCTATTTTTCCCCATGAAAAAACCCCCATTCATGGGGGAAAGCCTATTCTGCAGCCTTTTCAGACTCAGAAAGAACACGATTGACACGTTTTTCAAGCATTTTCATACCGCTTCCGCCAGCTTGGAAGTGGCGTAAAGCACCTGTTTTATCGAATACATAGTAAGCTGGTACATATTCGTTCTCAAATGCTTCTGTTAATTTATGGTCGCTGTCTACAAAGATTGGCTGTGTGATTTCATGCTCATTTGCAACCTCTTTGATTTTTTCTAGATCTAGGTCATCCTCTGAACGTGGCATGTGAACTGCGATCACGTTTAGTTGATCCTTGTATTCATCACGGAATTGGTTCACTTGCGGCATCGCCTCTTTACAAAGGTGACAGCTAACTGACCAGAAGTGGATCAATGTTGGTTTATCACCAATTAATTCTTCTCTTGTTACTTCTCCATTTAACCATTCTTTTGCACCAGTTAGTTCTGGCATTGGTTGACGTAATTTCATTTTGAAGCGCCTCCATCCATTGTATGTCTCGAAACAAAAAGGTCTAACATCAGTTAGACCCCAGCATGTAGACAAACCCTCGCATTCTTTGTCAGTCCTGCGTGCTGGTGCTCACGAATGTCACATTCGCTTCGCGCCAGTACTCGTCCTTCCTAGGGCTGCAAAGGTTTTCTATCACGCTGAAAAGAAGACAAAGGGCTAAAATAAACAACATTTTAGCCCTTTGTCAACAATCTGAAGGTCTAACATCCGTTAGACTGCTTCTTCAACTATCAATTAAAGTGTTTTTTGACCAGGCTTCCAGTTCGCTGGGCAAAGTCCACCAGTTTGTAATGCTTGAAGAACACGTAGTGTCTCATCTACATCACGACCGATATTGTTGTGGAATACTGTTTGATATTGAAGTTCGCCTTCTGGGTTAATGATGAATAGACCACGAAGTGCAATTCCTTCTTCTTCAATTAAAACACCGTATTCTCTAGATACTGTGTGGTTTGTGTCAGCAGCTAGTGGATATTTTAATTCTCCAAGACCATTGTCTTTACGATCTGTGTTGATCCAAGCAAGATGCGTATGGATTGTATCAGTAGATACACCAATGATTTCAGCATCTAAATCTTCAAACTCATCATAACGATCGCTCATTGCTGTAATTTCAGTTGGACAAACAAAAGTGAAATCCATTGGATAGAAGAAAAGAACTGTCCATTTGTCATTCTTGATGTTTTCCTCTAAACTCACTTTACCAAATTCCTTATTAGCAAGTACTGCTTCCATTTCAAAACGTGGAGCTTGTTTTCCTACAAAACGCTCTGCCATATGTAAATCCCTCCAAAAATAATATCTTTATACAGACTTCTTAGCTGTATATAAAATGAGAATCAATAGGTTAAATTCTCATTTAGTTAATAACTTCACAAATATAATTATAATACTTAAGCGATTTTTAGTCAATATTAATTAATAATAAATTTAATTAACGATTTGTCACAATCTCTCGCTCCAACTATTAAAAGTTTAACATGACTTGCATAAGGGAACAAATGATTAGCTTCTCATTTCGCACATACATAGAAAGGTTTTGAAGATCATGAAAGCACTTGAACAAGTAGATTGGGTTTCCATCATCATGAATATCAGTATGATTTTGCTAAAACTTATTGCTATTTTTGTGATTTATTTTATCATCAGAGCGATTGGAAATAAGATGATTAAGCGTGCTTATTCAGCATTCTCTGAAAAGCATGATGTCTCTTTATCACGAGCTCAGACGCTGCAAAGTCTTACCTTAAATATTTTCGCCTACTTGCTGATTTTTATTCTAGTTGTGATGATCCTCGACTTATTTCATTATAACCCAACCGCCTTGCTGGCTGGGGCAGGTGTTGTAGGACTTGCCATTGGATTTGGCGCTCAGGGATTAGTGAGTGATATTGTGACAGGCTTCTTCATACTGCTGGAAAAACAATTTGATGTCGGCGAGTATATAACGGTTGCTGGTTTCGATGGGATCGTTGAACAAATTGGACTGAGAACAACACAGCTTAGAAGCTTTGACGGCACTCTTCATTTCATTCCGAACCGAAGTATACTTAATGTAAGCAATCATTCACGAGGGACGATGCAGGCACTCGTTGATATCAAATTATCCCCAGATGAAAATGTGGATCAGATGATCACCACTTTGCAAGCAGCCTGTGATGAAGTTCGTGAGAGCATGCCGCAAATCATCGAAGGTCCTCAAGTCGTTGGGGTGGAATCATTTGGCTCCTCATCCCTCGTCCTTCGGATCATTGCAAAAACTGAAACGATGGAGCAGTGGCGTGTCGAACGAATTCTGCGCAAAAAAATGAAAGAAGCACTTGATCTAGAAAAAGAGCAAAAAGAACCAGGATCATAAAATCCTGGTTCTTTTGTTTGTTTTATTGAACACGCTGTTCTACTTCTTGACAAATTTCATCAGCCGTCATACCTGACGCTGTAATGACAGATGCCTTTGTCGTTGTGTCTGAAATGCCAAGAACATTTGAATCTAGTCCTGTGACCACATAGCAGTCACACTGATCCATTTGCTGTTCATTTTGAATACGTACGACATCATACCCTTTTTGCTTCAAAAGCTCTTCTACATCGGATAAAGATTGTTCTACACCAATTCTTGTCATAATCAAGAACACCTCCTGTACATAAGGTGTACAGGAGGTCATTTGATTATTCATTCACCTGCTTGCTTTTTAAAATAAGCCGTCATGACGTTCACAGCTGTTTCAATCGCATTTTCGTCAGGCGTGAGTTTTGCATGGTGCAGACCATATTCTGAATCTACCCCTAGCCAAAACATGAACCCAGGGTATTTTTTCAGCATGTAGCCGAAATCTTCTCCTGTCATCGCTTCTCTGCATTCAATGACATTCGCAAGCCCTTCTTCGGCTACATATGACATAAATTCCTCTGTCAAATCCTTTGAATTGTCCACTTCGTAATAAGCTGAAGGGTATCGAACTGTCGCCTTGCATTCGTAGCCAATTTCAATTCCCTTTGCCAGTGCTTCAATTCGTTTTCTCACCTTTTCCATAGACTCTGGCGAGAGCGTGCGAATGGTTCCATCCAGCTTTGCGTGCTGCGCAATGATATTTTGAGCAGTGCCACCTGTAATCGTGCCAACTGTAATGACGGCACTATCAAGAGGGTCCACATTTCGTGAAATCACCGATTGCAGCTGCCCTACTAGTGCACTTGCAGCCACCACCATATCATTTGCTAAATGAGGGTATGCGGCATGCCCGCCTTTTCCTTCAAGATCGATCACAAGCTCACTCGTATTAGCAAATAATAGGCCCGGCTTTGTTGCAATCGTGCCGACTGGATATTCAGGTGCAATATGCAGCGCTGTAATAAAGTCTGGCGTCCACTTTTTTAGAACATCACTTGTAAGCATTGGTTCAGCTCCGCCTGGCCCTTCTTCTGCCGGTTGGAAAATAAATAGCAGATCTTCTTTGATTGGCTGATGCACGAAATGATCAATGATACCAAGAGCAATGGTCATATGAAGATCATGTCCACATGCATGCATGTTGCCCTCATGTACCGATTGAAATGGGTAGCCCGTTTCTTCAGGGATAGATAATCCGTCCATATCTGCACGATACGCAAAGACGCGCGCAGGATTTGTCCCTTTTACTTTCACAAAAAGTCCAGTCCGCCATGTTTCCATCTCGATTCGATCTGTTGGGTACGATTCGAGATGCTTGATGAGGTAAGCTTGTGTTTTAAATTCCTTAAAACCAAGCTCAGGAATTTGGTGCAAATCTCTTCGAATGGATATTAATTGCTCACGATTTAACAAGTGAACTCGCTTCCTTTCCTCTATACGAATAAGACGTGGATATATCATCCACGTCTATGTCTTCAGCTGCGAATTGTGTCAATTAAAGCTGACGCAGTTCTTGTTTGATTTCAGTTTTACCTTTTGTTTTTTCATCAATGTCTTTGATTTTCTTTGCAGGTGTACCTGCTACAACCGTGTAAGGCTCGACATCGTTCACAACGATCGCTCCAGCTGCTACAACTGCACCTTTTCCAATTGTCACACCTTCTAAAACAACAGCGTTTGCACCGATGACAACATCATCTTCTACTACAACTGGCTTAGCAGAAGGCGGCTCAATAACACCTGCAAGAACAGATCCCGCACCGATATGACAGTTCTTACCTACTGTCGCACGGCCGCCAAGAACAACGTTCATATCAATCATCGTACCTTCACCGATGACTGAACCGATATTAATAGAAGCACCCATCATGATGACTGCATTATCGCCAATTTCCACTTGATCACGAATGATTGCACCTGGCTCAATACGTGCTTTAATGTTTTTCAAATCCAACATAGGAATCGCAGAGTTACGACGGTCATTTTCCACGACAACATCTTCAATTTTGTCTTTGTTTGATGCTAGAGCTTCTTGAATTTCGCTCCACTCACCGAAGACAACACCAGTGTTACCTGTGATAAATGTTTTTGCATGTTCACCAAATTCAATACCTTCTAAGTCCCCTTTAATGTAGACTTTCACAGGTGTTGATTTTGTACTATTTTGAATAAATGAAATAATTTCATTAGCGTCCATTTGTTTCATGTATGTATGTCCTCCTCTTAATTTATACTTCATTACTGTACCAAAGGAGAGTTTTAATGACAAGTGAAAGAATTGTCTGCGCCTTGGCAAATAAAACAAGCGGGCCTCTTTATCCCGCTTCTTGCTGGTGAAGATGAACAAATTGTCTCCCAAAAGAAATCAATTCCTCTTCCTCGTTTCCTTCTGGATTCAGCTCTATTTTGATGGATGGTAGAACGATATCACCGCCCAGCTCCTTCACTTTTTCTTCAATTAAATCCACAGCTCCACAAAAATGTTCATAAGATGTATCTCCAGAACCGAATACAGCAAATGCTTTACCCGTCAAATCAAGCTCTTCCATTTCTTCATATAGATCAATAAAATCATCTGGAAGATCACCATCTCCCCAAGTATATGCACCTAACAGAATGTGCGAGTAATCATGAAGAAGTTCAGCATCAATATCCATCGCTTCATGCCGGTCCACGCTAGCCCCAGCTTCCTTTAATCCTTTTTCGATTAAATCAGCCATTGCTTCTGTATTTCCTGACATTGTGGCATACACCAATAAAACTTTTTTCGTCACTTTTTCTTCCTCCTTATTAATGAATCAGTGCAGGTTCCTCATAAGGCCTGACAAACTTACTTTCATATAAACCCGCACAGAAAAAATTCTCCTTTTGATTGGCGACACGAAAACCGTGCCCTTTGATCGTATCAAACCACTTGAGCTCTTTTTGCTCTATATCAAGCTGATACACCTTAGAAAATCCATGCTCGTCCTGTGAGGTGGTCACGTACACAATGCCGTTATCCTCTGACACATCCAAAAATGATTCCTCTCGCGCAAAAGCTTGTGATTGAATATCATGCAGCATATTTGTATGTAAGTCTAAAATTTGAACAGATCCTCTTTTCCCTTTTTTAGAGCCCAACGCACAGACAAGGAGGTGTTCCCCGCAAAGCAACATAGAAGCAGTCATTCGGTGCTCTTCTCTGTTTAGGAGAAAAATCTGTTCACTTTGCAAGTCATACACCCATATTCCTCCATGCACCTCATGAATCTGTGTTCCAATATAAAGATAATCACCGGCTACACATAATGAGCGAATCACAGGGGGCTGATTTACATGAGCAAATGGCTTCATAATTTCCCAGGAAATTCCGAAATCGGTTGACACATAAATACTATGCTTTCCATGTGCGCATACAAACCCATCTTTGCGTCCTGTAATAGACCAAACAACTGCATTTGTCGGAAAAGATGATAGCGCCCATGTGTGGCCCTCATCTCCTGATCGTATGACAGTTCCATTTTCACCAACACCGAACAAATACGGACCAATATAACTGATAGCGTGGATTTTATGCTTAAGCTTAAAAAGCTGCTGCCATCCGCCCTCCACACTGTAATGAAAAATACCTTCTCGTTTGACAGCAACAAAGTAGCCGCCACTTTTAGACGCAGCAACAGCTGTCGCACCTTTATGAAACATGATTTTCAACTCTTTTCTCAGACAATGATGCCCACGTTAAAAAGCTCGTTGCAAACTCCTCACAGCACGCCACATCTTCATCTGTATCTGGCGCAAGTTCCATTTTCAATGTTTCAGGAAATACGGATGCACCTGTCGATTTCAGCATGTCATGAAAGGTATGAACAGCCTCGCAAAACTTCGGATAACTGTAATCGCCTGATCCAAATACCGCCGCTTTGATGTGACTAAGTTCAAGTGCTGAGACCTCGTCATAAAAATCTTCAGCTTCATAAGGTAAATCACCGTCACCCCATGTATAAGAGCCGATCATGACATAATCGTATGAAGAAAGATCTTCTGCACTTGTGTCGTCAAATTCCATCATCTCTGTCTCTATCCCTTTTCCTTCAAGCGTTTGTTTTAAGATCGCTGCCATATCTTCCGTATTGCCAGACATACTCGCAAATGCAATTAGTGCTTTCATCTATTGGTCACCTCATCTAAATGATAATCATTTTCAATTATTATATGTACACTTTAAATGATAATGATTTTCATTGTCAAATGTTTTATGAAAAGGTGCTGTTCAAAATACACATGACGTACATCAAAAAACCGCTCATTCCAATTGGAAGGCGGCTTTAATTGATCATCACTCTATCTCTTTGTGATGTACTCTTTTTTTATTTCTGAATAAAATATGGACCGCAATCGGTTTCGTGCGTCATCACAAATGTCCAATTTTCTTCCCAATCCATGACATACAGATCGCTATAGTCCATGTGTCCGTCTGTATATGGCAATTCCTTCACTGACAGGTCAGCGGCGTTTTCAAACAGATACGCTTCTTGAGTAAATTGATAAAAAAGAGTACATGTATGCTTTGATTGCTGATGAAAGGCGTTTATCGCTGCCTCTTTTTCAAGGCATTCAACTTTTCCCCAGCTACATAAGTGCCATAGGAAACCATCCATCCCAATCTCTTTTTGTTCTTCTAAAGAAAGATGACTTGCAAAACGTCCACGCCATCTCTCGCGTAAATAAGTTCCCCACTTCGGTATATCCGTCTTCTTTTTTCGTTGATTTCTCATCATTTCTTCCAGCTTTCTGTTTTTTCAGTATGAAACAGGTAAATCTATTAGAAACCTAATCAAACCACTTATCCTAAAAAAGCACCTCCTCTTCCAGAAGTACTTACACTGCCTCACTTTCAAGCATTTCTTTTACCACACCAACAAATGCTTGAACCTGTTTTAACTGAAAAGAGGCTTCATATCCTAACAGCCAAGTGTCACGTCCGATTTGCTCTCCATTTGCGTCTACGAGCGGAGTTTTGTGTACACTTTTCTCATGATCATATAAGGTGACCGAAGGCAAAATGGCGTAGCCGATACCGTGATAGGCCATTTGTTTACATGTCTCAATCTGGTCCACAAGAATCGTCTGTTTTGGCGACACTTTAAACTTTTGATGCCACCAGTGCTGAATTTCTTGATAATAGGTGCTATCACTTTTAAATTGAATAAACGGGCGTTCTGTCTCAATTAACTCATCCACGTCCTTGATGACAGAATCGACTAAATATAAATGATCGGTCATTAAGTATTCCTTAGTGCCCTTCCAATCAGGATTCCCGCGAATGATGCCGATGTGGACATGGTCTTCATACAGACTTTTAAGCATCTCACTGCTCCAGCCTGTCACAAGAGATACTTTGGCATTTGGGTATTTCTCGACATACCGCTTCAGCACCTTTGGCAGCCAGTGCTGACCAATAATGGACGCAACTGCAAGCTTGAGTGTACCGTGAATGTCTCCTTCAAGCTCGTCAATTCTCTCTCGCACTCGATCCTGCTCAGTCGTGACCTCTTTGGCGAATTGAATAATCTGTTCGCCAGCTGAAGTGACTGTCAAGCCTTTTTGTGAACGAAAAAAGATTTTGGTTCCCCACTCTTTTTCAATCGTTTGCAGTCTTTGAGATAAGGCAGGCTGAGAGACAAAGAGCCGCTCTGAAGCCTTTCTCATATTCAATTCCTCACTAAGTACAACAAGCATATGTAACTCTTGAAGCTGCATGAACGCCCTCCTTCTCTTGATAAGTTTTTCTTATTTTATATAGTCATTATATAAATAATAGCTTATGAAGGCAAAAAAAATAAGCTGGGCTGCAGCTCATTTTTTTGCGGAATGAATGACCTCATTTAAGCGCTTTAATACAACACGCCGAGTGAAAATTCCTTCGAATACTTGCTCTTCATTTTCCACACAAACAAATCCATTATTCGTTACAGCGTGAACACCTTTTAAAACAGGATCCGTCGTTTTCAGTCTTGGAATATCTGATAGCATGACCTCTTCTACCTTCAATTGGTCGAGCTTTTCAAATTCAATTCGTTCTAAGCCAAAGATTTTATCCATGATCATATTTGTTCCAATTAACCCATGAAGGTGATAAGAAGCATCCAGAACAGGTATGGCTGTATATCCTGTTTTTGTCAGGACCAATAGGGCGTGCTCAAGATTATTTCCAATTTGAACGTGTGCCACTTTATCTGCATCAATCATATGCTCAGCTACTGTTGACTCAAGTAATTGAGCCGGTTCTATCTCTATCATGTTTCTTCGACCCCTTTTCTCTCAATCATCAATCATACATTCCCCTTTAACATTAAGCATAAACTAAAACGAATTTTGTCGAAAGATTTTTTTCTGCATAAAAAAGATACTCAGCGTAGAGTATCTAATAGAATGTTCAATCGATATTAATTCTCAAACCTTACTCTGTCATACAATGTGATCAATTTCTTATACGTATTGTCGTCGACATTTTTTGTTCCACATTCTATATCATTGATCTCACTGCTTAGTAATTCGACAGCATATTCCTGATTCAGTAATACGTTTAATAATAGCTTTTTCTCTTCTTCATTAAAACGATTTTCGATGACGCTCATTCAACATCAGGCCCCCTGTTTCATATATGCTTTTATATTGATTAGCAGGCGTTTGAATGTCTGCTTCCTCTCTATACAGCTAGAATAAGGAACTAGAATCGAATCGTCAACCGCACGTTTCGACAACGTTTGGAGAAAAATGACGGAATTTATTTTGTGTATCGATTGGCGTAGCAAAATGCTGCGTATGAGTCAGGTTTTATTTTTGCTTCAATTCCCATGGCTGTGATCATTCCGGTCATTTCCTGGATCAGCTCTTTTGTACTTCCCTTTTTGCCAATATCTAGATGGACTTCAAAACGAAGGTCTGCCCCTTCCTCAGCAAACGGAAGAAGCAAATCCATCAGTTCTGTTAAAGGTCCCTCAAGGATGTCTGCACATACCTTTTGGCTAAACGCTGTCTCTAATGAAATTTTTTCTCTAAGACTTTGTACAGGCCGATTCAACACTTGCTGCGTGAGACAGCCCCAAGCTCCTTTGCCGATCCGGTGAAGATGAATTGCAGTCATAAATGTTGTGACATTCTGATTGACCTGAGAGTCCGTACCAATTGATAGTACATAAACAGATCTCGGGTCTTTTTGAATAAAGTCTTTCATTCTCATGACAACATCAGAAAACGCTAAATGCTCTTCAGAAAGATTAAAGAAAAAAGAATCACTCACAGAAAGGAACTCCTTTTTAATGGTCTCTTATCCGAATATTGCACTGAATGATCATCTTCCATTTGTTCATCACTTATGAAGTGTATGCTTCCGCAATCAACGAAGGAATTCTTAGAAAAAACATTTCATACGATTCAGCTTAGGATTGTAGAAGCTCAAAAATCTCAATCGAAATCATATCAATGTTGTCAAATGGGAAAGTGTTTGGCTTATCCCCTTGTTGAAAAACAGTCAATTCAAACGTTTGATTCTTTTCGAAATACTTAACACTACAGATTTTCTCACCGTTCACTTCGAAATAACGCTGTGCCGGCTCGTTTGCAGCTTCTGCTGTCTCTTGAAGACTTTGCAGCCTTGTAATGATACCCATTAATTGTGACATTCTAAAAAAAGACTCCTTTCAAAAAAACAACTCAAGATGAACCCGTATTGATTATACACAAGTCCTACAAAGCATCATACCATAAAGTGTTCTCAGATGATATTTTTCCTCTTGAATTCAAAAAAAGAAAAAGAATCTGTTTTTTTATTTTGAGTCTTTTTTCTTATCTCATGCATCTTGTTTTTTATAAACCGGCCGATCTCATCAGGCGTTTTGCAATTTCGTCAAAATCTTCTTTTGAAATACCTGGAGCAAACTCTTCCGGCAAATCTCTATAATCTGGCACGGGTGCACCTTTTGGCGTACCCTCAATAACTGTCAGCGGCTTTCCATCAATCGGATGGTTTCCTTTCCAAATTTGATTGATATCCTTATAATCCGTGTCACTAAATGTATACAGTTTTGTATGAACATTTTGATCTTCAAACTTTCTTGCAGAATCAAAGTATTTATTGTCGAGATTTGGAATCGGCAGCATCTTCCCAACATCTACCCCTGTCGCTACCTCAAGGGCTTTTGCATACGCCACAACATGTACGCCGCCTCTGACAAGTAAATAACCGATCATTTCTCTTGCCGTAGGGTGATCCGTCATTTCATATACGCGCATTTTATGCGTACGAGCTCCGCACTCTAGGAAGAAGTTATGAAGAAGATCCAGAATCAAATTACCACTTGAGAACACATTCTCACCTGTCCACGGCTTTGCCATGGAGTCAAACGGATAGCCTGTTTGTGCCGTTTGGATAAAATGCTGCGTATTTCGTTTATCAACAGCCGCTTTCATCGGGGTCGTATCTGGATCGCCTCCATGAGTGGTTCCCGTAATCATGAGATTGACTGCAGTTGTCACAAGCTCTACATGACCGAATTCTTCAGCTGTAATACTTGATACAAGATCATAAAATGGTTTGAGCTTTCGTTTCCCTCTAAAGTTAAACGATTGAAACATGTAGTTGTTTAATGTGGACATTTCACCAAATTTTCCGCCGAGTAATTCTTGCACAGCCGCTGCACCATTTGCATCTGGGTGATCAGGCATTGGTAAATCAATCAGCAGCCGCTTGTCACGTTTGATCATGACTTTTCCCTCCTACTGTCTAACTATCATCATTTAAGGTGTATGGATGAATTGGGATGTCCTATGCATGAAGGGAATGATTGGCGCACAAAAAAAACTTGGCGGGGGTAGCGCCAAGTTTTTTGGATCTTGATCTGATAGAGGGGTTGGGGAACAGAGAGTAGCTTCTCTCTATAACTAAATGATAATGATTATCAGTTTCATTGTCAACCATTTTTTCTATCTTTTTTCTAATAAAAAAACAGCCATGACGGCTGCTTTTAAATTAATCCTTCCTGCTCATATAGATAAGCATACGGAAGATCTACAAACAAATACACGTCTCCCTCTAACGGATAAGAAAACGTACGTATTCGTTCTCCAGTTTCTAAATCACTGTAGATATCGCTGAAAAATCCTTTTCCGCTAATTCTCATTTGAAGAATATTCGCTAGAAAATAAGGGCGCCAGCTCCAGTTTTTCTCTATATACTCTGGCTGAAACAGCCATTCTTTCTCTTTCTTAAACACATTCCCAGTGATTTGAAACCCTTCTTCATTACACATATAAATGCGAAAGCTGCAATCGGTTAGTTCATGTGCCAGTTTTTGTATAAGTTCATCATTTGTGCTGCATGATTTTTTTAACGTACTGACGGCTTGATGTATTCGCTTATAAAAGGTTTCAGAATGTTCATAGACAGCTTGGAGTTTCTTTTTCTCATGGGCAATGAATTGCTGAAATTCTTCTTTAAGCTGTTCTTTTCGTTTGTTCCGGTCAATTAATTGTGCCGCAGGCTCGTGAAGGTAGAAGCCTTGAAAATATCTTCCGCCATTTCTCCATGCATATTGCAGCTGAAAATTCGCTTCAATATCTTCATAGATTAAAGCCGCTCCTATTTTTCTTGCAAGAAGTGAAATGCTGTATAACACATATTCATAGGAAGGAGATGGAGACGAAGCTCTTAAAGCCTGTAGATCTATTTTTAATAGATCAGGTGAAAGCAGAGCAATCCGGTCAAGATTGCTGCTTTCTTTTCCTATATTAGATACGGCGATTTTGATCCCATATGTACGATAATACGTTAACGTATGGTAAAGCTGTTCAATGTCGCCGCTAAACGTATGTTCAGTAATTTCAATGACAAACCGGCTAAGCCGAATACCCTTTGCTTCATATTCTTTTAAAAGTTCTAAAAAACTTTCGCCATGATCAAGCATGAGGACGTTCGCATCATGATTAATAAAGATGAGCAAATCTTCATCTGCGGTTGTGAAGAGATCAAGCGCTTGACTTAATACTTTGTGATCTACTTCCAATTTATATTCGTCAGGAATAGATGAATCCGTAAAGAAGGAGCCTAGACTAACTGTTCCCGACTCAAGCTTCATTCTTCCAAGAATCTCATAGCCTATCACTTTTTGTTCCTCCGCACTGAAGATCGCTTGATAGTGCGGGAAAACATCTTCAATATTCGTTAAAATATCCAATGGATCGACCATTTTCATCACCTGCTTCTCTCTTTGTGTGATTATACCATATCAAAAGCAGGTCTTACACGGTCATTCAAAATGGTGATTGGTTGAGCCATTGCCCCCCATCCATCGTGATACAATCTCCATTAATATAAGATGCATGCTCAGATAATAAGAAACTCGCAAGTTCTGCAATTTCTTCTGGTGTGCCAAGTCTACCGAGCGGAACACTATCTAATGTTCTTTGGGCAGCCTCTTCTGATTCCCACAGTTTATCTGCACCACCTGTTCTTTCAATGGGCCCCGGCGCAATGGCATTTACGCGAATTCGATATTGCTTTCCCCATTCGACTGCAAGCGTTCGGGTAAGCGACAGTACGCCTGCTTTTGCGGCTGCTGAATGCGCTACACCAACACCAGCCCCCCATGCATATGTGGCGACCATGTTGATCATACTTCCACTTTTCTTTTGACGAATCCAATAGTTGCCCACTGCATGGCTGCAAAAAAAGGTGCCATTTAGCACAATATCAATGACCGCTTTCCAGCCGTTAGGAGACAGTTTTTCTGCTGGAACTAAAAAGTTCCCTGCTGCGTTATTAATAAGTGCATCCACATCACCAAATGTATCTACCGCAAACTTCACCATTTGATCAGCATCTTCTGGATGTCGCACGTCCATTTGAAAATAAGCGATCGAACCACCTTTCTGTTTGATTTCATTTGCCGTTGTTTCAAGGGTCTCTTCTGTTCTTCCAGTAATCACAACATTCCAGCCCCCGAGTGCCAAATGAGTCGCCATCGCCTTTCCCATTCCGCTTGATCCTCCTGTGACAATCACTGTTTGCTTCGTCATTTGTTCTCCCCCTTTGTGTGTTTTGAATGACTATTCATTCATTATTCGTCTATCATATCATGATTCCCCCTCCATGCACCATATAGGAGATTCATCAAAAATCATGCTATACTTAATTTTATTTTTAAAGGAGTCTTATATGAAGCAACTTTCCCGTAGGCAGTTTTTAAAAGGAGCAGCTGGTGCGAGTATTCTCGGACTTTTGGCGACCACATCCGGTTATGGCTATGCTCGGTACATTGAGCCGCGCATGATCGACACCGTATCACTCACCATTCATGATGCTCAGCTACCGGCTTCTTTTGACCAATTTAAAATTGCGCAATTTAGTGATGTTCATTTAAGTGATACATTTTCGGCAAAAGATTTAGAGACTGTTGTCCAAAAGATCAACGCTGCATCTCCAGATCTCATTGTGTTTACAGGTGACCTTGTTGATTTTGAAGCATCGATTGAAGAACATGAAAAAGCCAAAACCTCTTTGTCTAAGCTTGATGCTCCGTTTGGAAAGTTTGCCATATGCGGAAATCATGACTACGGACCCTTTGGCATTGATGTATATGAAGAAACGATGAAAGCTTGCGGTTTTACATTATGTAAAAATGAAGTGTTTCACTTAGAAAAAGAAGGCGGACGCATACAGATCGCTACACTGGATGATCTCATGATGAGTATGCCTGATTACCATTTCATCAAACGAGAAGTCTCTTCTGATCTCTTTACGTTATTGCTTGTGCATGAGCCTGATGCCGCACTAGAGCTTGAAACAACACCTATTAACTTGCAGCTTTCTGGGCATACGCACGGCGGTCAAATACAGCTTCCTTTCTATGGACCGATTCTCACAGCACCTTTTGGGCGTACATATGTCGAAGGCTTATACGGTAGCTATCAGCACCGTATCTATGTCAACCGCGGGCTTGGGACAACTAGACTGCCGCTTCGGTTTTTAGCCAAACCTGAAATCACTTTTTTCACCTTAACATCTCACGTGTAAAGAGAAGCCAAATCACCTTTTCCTGCATATGTATAAACAAAGATCATTCTCATGACAAATGTTAGGAGAAACCTTACTGGGCCTGATCCCGTCCATATAGTATATGTGAGGCGGGGATCATGGCTTCTTTTATTTGAGTAAAAGGAGTGTGCTTTCGTGCTGCGATACACGGTAAAAAGTGGAGAAACACTTGCTTCTATAGCACTTGATTTTCGAACAACGACAGATGCTTTAAAGGCTGCAAATCCGTCACTTCAAGCCCGCGAGCCAGAACAAAATGAAGTCATCATCATCCCTGGGTTACCGGATCCTAACACGATCCCTTACCGCATATCTGTGTCAATTTCAGCGAAACGTCTCGTGCTGTTTTCTGGATCACAGCTCTTGCGCTCATACCCGATTGCAACCGGCAGAATATTAAACATGACACCAACAGGTTCTTATTATATTGTCAACAGACAGCCAAACCCAGGAGGTCCCTTTGGCGCCTATTGGCTGAGCCTTTCAAAAGTTCATTACGGCATCCATGGAACGAATAACCCGTCTTCAATTGGTAAAGCTGTGTCTAGAGGGTGCATTCGCATGTACAATCAGAATGTCATCGAACTTGCTTCAATTGTTCCAAATGGAACACCTGTGACCATTAGCCAGTAGGAGAAATCAATTGTACGAATGGTTAAAATTTTATATGATAGAAAGTGGGATCTTCAGGTTAAGGAGCGTATTTATGGATATTTTTAAAAACAGAAATTTTGTTCGTCTCTTTTTTGCAGCACTTGCCTCGCAAATGGGGACAACAGTAGGCAATATGGCGTTTGCCTTTTATTTGCTCGATCATTTTAGTCATCAGCCCGCTTACGCCACTTTAGCAGAGCTAATGTATTCACTGCCTACGATCTTTGTCTTTTTTATGGTCGGTGTGGTCGCAGACCGTTTTGATCGTAAAAAAGTCGCAGAGAATTGTGATTGGATACGAGCTGGGCTGACGATCGTTTTATTTATCGTCATTTATTTTAATTCACTGCCGCTTATTTTCTTGATCTTGTTTATACGAAGTGCCATTACGAAGTTCTTCTATCCAGCTGAAGCCTCTCTCGTTCAGGCCATTTTAAATAAAGATCAATATGCAAAAGCTGCTGGTTTAAATCAGATGCTGTTTAGTTTGTTTATGGTATTTGGTGTTGGAATTGGTGCCATTATGTATAAAACGATTGGACTTCACGGTGCCATTACCATTGATTTGGTCAGTTTTATTATTTCCGGTATTCTCATTCGATCATGCAATATTCCAATTGAAGCACGTCAGCCAAATGGACAAGCAGGCTGGAAAGGCATGACCGTTAAAACATCTCTAAAAGATTTTAAAGAAGGCATTCTCTATATTTTAAAAAATAAATTATTGGCTTCTTTAATTTTTGGCTTTTTTGTTTTTGGTCTTGTGAATGGCGCATTTGCCGTTCTTCCGATGTTTACAATGAAATACGGTCTTTCACCGGACCATTTTGAACTGCATACATCCTTTTTTACGATCGCGATCGGTGCCGGACTTCTAGTTGGAAGCTTACTTGGCTCTATTCTTGCGAAAAAGGTAAAGATGCAATATCTCATGTCGATTCCAATTCTAGTTGCAGGTATTTTAATTTTTGTCCTTGGTTCTACCCATACATTATGGTTATTTTATGTCACATCATTTGTCATTGGTACATGTATTGGTCCAGTCAACATTGTCATTGGAGGCTGGCTCCCAAGAATTGTTCACCCTCGTCTGATGGGACGCGTATCAGGGTGGGTTGATCCGCTCACCATGTTTGCACAATCAATGACGCTAGGTTTAATTGCCGTGTTATTTCCAAAGCTCATCACCAATGTTTCTTACATTTATTACGGAATGGGTATTATTATTTTACTCGTCTTTCTTTTTTACTTCATTACACTGCCAAAGTTCAGCAGAGAAGCTGCTGACTTAGATGTACAGCGTGAATTAAAAGGTCAGGGAGTACAATAGATGAGGCTAAAAGGACTTTCTTCTATAGAAAGTCCTTTTTTCATGGCAGTAACACAAACGACGCTTATTTTTTCTGCTCATCGAAATGAATTGAAGCAAAATGAACGATTCTATCGACTGTATAAATGCTAATAAATAAGATGAGAAAAAGAAGAAGAGGATGAATCGGTCGATCATCTATCACGTACACAATGCCTCCAACGACAAAAGCGACCAATAAAGGCGTTAAAATATCTTTCAATCTAAACCGTCCTTTCTGTTCTCATTGACTTTGATCTTCATATTTTATAACACATTTCCCTTTTTATGAAATAAAAGGAATGTGCATAAAATTGCAACAATTTTAATAAAAAACCTTTACATTATTGGAAGTTTTATAGTAGGATAGTCAGGTTGGAGGTGAGGGGTATGCTAAAAAGCTATTATTTTATTCATACAAAAAATGATCAAGGACAATACGTTGTACATACAGAAGACTGCGCATTTTTAGGTGATGCAGCAAGCCGTACGTTGATTGGTCTACACATGAACAGTGAAAGCGCCATGGATGAAGCCAAAAAAATGACGAGTGAAACTGATTTTAACGGCTGTTTTTACTGTGCTTATTCTAGCCATACGAAATAGTCCATGTTTTTAAGCCATATGTTTGACTTTGATTGTCTTGCATATGGTAGATTTTACACGATGAACCATCTATACATTGATAAACTACCCATTGATTCAAATAGGTAGTTATCTTGTTATGATAGTTCACTTCGTATACATTTCACTACATCCTCTAATGATCGAAAACAAACGATCTTTTAACTTATGCACCCCTACTGCATCTTCTACCAATGCTCAGCCAATTCATACCACTTGAATATTTAACATAATGGTATGCTTTTCATCTAAAACAGCGAGACATTCATCATAAAAGTGATAGAAAGATGTGTCGACCCCTTCAAATTTCAGCAAAGTTTCAACATCATGATTTTTGGCTATTTTAAATAATAACCATGTAATCTTATTGCTTTTTACAATAAGTCTATTTGCAATTTACTAATAAAAACGTATAATTTATACTAAGCACAGGAAGACGAAAGACAAAGGAGAGAAAAAATGGACGATTATGCTCATACTAAAGACATAGAACCTACAGCAGAAAACATCGCAAAAGCCATTTATACTGTTAACCGCCATGCTAAAACCGCACCAAATCCCAAGTTTCTTTATCTTTTGAAAAAACGTGCGCTGCAAAAACTATTGCAAGAAGGTAAAGGAAGAAAAGTGGGCCTACATTTCTCTAACAATCCCAGATATAGTCAACAACAGTCCGACGTGCTGATTGAAATCGGAGATTATTATTTTCATCTGCCACCAACTAAAGAAGACTTCGAATTTTTGCCACACTTAGGAAATTTAAATCAATCATATCGCAATCCGAAAGCGAATATGTCATTAAATCGAGCAAAACAAATACTTCAAACGTATGTCGGTTTAAAAGAAAAACCTGCCGCCACAAAACAAAAATCACATTATACAAAACCCGTCTTCAAACGGCTCGGGGAAAGTTATTTTTAAACAGAAAAAACCACTCAAAGCGAGTGGTTTTTTTCTTTAGATAATAAAATGATCTACTTTTTCAATCAGCTGATGAATTTCTGGTTTACTAATTTGATCATCTGCACCGATGGTTTCCCCTTTATGACGCAGATCGTCCGTAATTAATGAAGAGAAAATGAGAATTGGAATGGACTGTGTTAAAGGGTTGTCCTTCAGCAGTTTTGTTAATCGATGTCCATCCATTTTTGGCATTTCTATATCTGTAATAATCATATCAATTTCTTCTGTCACACTAATGCCTTTACTGACAAGATCCATGACATGGTCATATGCTTGTTTCCCATCTTCAAAGGTTACAATGTTTTTATAGCCTGCCTCGGTTAATTCATTTGTTAATAAGCGCATGAGAAGCGGAGAATCTTCAACAACATACAGCTTCTTCCCTGTTCTTCTCTCGTCTTTCTCACCGTCAAACATATGATATGTGTCTACGCCAGATGCGGATTCAATATCATAGATGATTTTTTCGTAATCTGGAAGGAAAATCATTTTCTCGTCAAGCTTGATGATCCCTGTTAAATGACGATCCATTCCTTGATTGAGTGCAGTTGGTTTTTCAATCTCTTCCCAACTGACGCGGTGAATTTGTGATACCGTTCCTGTATGGAACACAAATTTCCGTTGGTTGAATTCAGTCACAATGTATTTCTCTTGTTCTGACTGATCTGACTCGACATTAAAAAAGGAAAATAGATTGATGACTGGTAAAATCTCGCCTCGTAAACTAATCATCCCTTCTACATCTTGGTGAGAGTGCGGTACAACTGTCACCTCAACTGGCTGAATAATTTCTCTTACTTTCATGACGTTAATGCCGAATTGATTTGAACCAATTTCAAACTTCACAATTTCCAATTCATTAGTACCAGAGTCAAGTAAAATTTCTTGTTTGTTTAAAGCCACGGAAATCCCTCTATTCTTCAATATAAGATTGTACTTTTTATATCGACAGCATGGGTAAAAAGTTGACGTTTCTTTACGCTTTCTCTCGCACGAATTGATGAATCACAAGTCCTATGGCTGCAAGGATGAGCAAAGACCCTAATGCAAGACGGCTTGCGAGATTCCCATGTGCTGCAAATAGCAGTGTGACGGAGCCATAAATGATGGGACCAACAATTGAAGACACCTTTCCCGAAAACGCAAAGAGACCAAAAAATTGCCCTCGTTTTTCTTTAGGCGTCAGCTCAATAATGAGGATTCGTGATGATCCCCAGCTTGCGCCAAGTGAAATGCCGAATAGACTGCCTGCTACCCAGAAGACCCATTCAGTTGTCGCTGTCACAGCTAGAATGAGCGCCACAATTAAAATGACATACACGACTGTAATCGAGCGCTTTGCCCCGATGGCCTTTGTGACATATCCGAATAGAAACGAGCCAATGATACTTGAAATCGTGGACACAAGATACAGCAAAATAAATTGACCTGCCGTAAAGCCAATGATAATTTTTGCATAAACCGCCATCATCGCAATCGCTGTCTGCAACGCATCATTCATAAAAAAGAAAGCGATCATAAAAATAAAGGCCGGTTTGTACTGCTTCATCTCTTTAAACGTACGAATAATCTCTTTATACCCGCTGAAAAAAGACGACTTTTTCTCTTGCTGCGGGAGAGGTTGAGGATCTTTTATAATAAAGAGAAAGGGAAGAAAAAAGAGAAAGAATAAAAAGGCTGTCGGAATAAATGCTTCATGAAACTGGTCATTTCCTACAAGTAAATAAACAGAAAGGCCGACAAGTGTACCTAAATAGCCGACAGCAATACCGAATCCAGAAATGAGGGGGATTTCATCCTTTGTCCCAAGATCGGGCAAAATGGTGTCATAAAAAACAAGACTAGAGTGATAGAAAAATTTGGCGATGACGAACAAGGTAACCACCACCAATAAGGAGACAGGAAGACCAAACCATTCGCTTGAGAAATCAACCCCAGCAAAGATCCCCATCATAAAGGTACAGGCAATACAAATCAAGGTAAACACCGTGATATACCGCTTCTTTTTCCCTGTACGATCAATCAGCACACCATATAAAGGCGTAAAAATAACGAGGAAAAAGCTTGCAAGTGCGTTCGCATAAGAAATAAATGTACTGGCGATTTGATCCATCCTCGCACTGTCGCCTATCGTCTCCTGCAAATAAAATGGGAAGAAAATGGTGATCATATTCGATGAAAATATCGTATTTGCAAAATCATACAATGCCCAGGCCAAAACAGGTGCTGTGAAAAAGAGCCCGAAGCTTGCCCCTTTTTTCTGAACAGTCATTTTCCCTCTTTTCAATAGATTGACTCCCTTCTCTGCTTTTATTTTCACTATCATTCTACTTTATGTGACGTTTCCCTCTTCCATACAAGCAATCTATACAAAAAGCACCCCTTACTATTTAGCAGAGGTGCTTCTCTTCATTATTTCTTTACGACAATGGTACTTGCAATCAAGTCGTGAAGTGCTTGTTTTTTTTCTGTGAAAAACGCAATGATGTAGCCAATGAATAAGATTGGAGACAAAAAGCCTTTTGCAAAAAAGCGGCCTGTCGCGCGCCCGAATGTTATTTTTCCACCCGTTACTTTTGTCACTTTGATGCCAAGAGCCATCTTGCCAAGAGTTCCTTGCAACTTTGATGATTCCATGATCGCATAATAAAGCCAAGTCACCGCGATACCGATTAAGGTCGTTACGCCATAGAAAAAGAGAAGGCCCACAATGACTGCCCATTCTTCATCCGTGATCACCGTTGAAGAATAGTAATAGCTATCATCATACATTAAAAATGCCGCCTCAGGGCTTGAGACAAAAAAGAGTGTTGCGAGAATAAATACAATGATTGAAAATGGTACACTAATAATGACACCGTCTAAAAGATGAGCAAGAAAACGATAACCTACTCCAGCTAGTTCAGGATGTTTTTCTTCTTGAATAGGTGCTTCTGACATGTTTGTTTCCATCCTATTTCTCCTTTATTATGTATGTTTTCTATAAATTTCTTATAATCATTCGTTATTATATCTTATGAATATCGCAAGATCAATGGAGCTTTACATTTTTACATGAATTTTAGATCATTTTTAAATGATGATTTATGTGAATAAATACTGAAAATTCACGAAAATTATGGCACATCTAGTTCTTTCAACGCCTGATTTTTTAACATTTTGTGATATTTTCCTCTCATTTCGATTCTTCTGTTGACAATCACGTTTCACATGGTACAATAGTCAAGGATTTTTTAAAGAAAGGTGTTCATGATGGGAACTGTCGTACTATTAAAGAACAACGAAATGACTGTGATTGAAGATATTTGCGAAGCTGATTTTTTAGATATGAAACATGGTTTATCTAATGAAGATGCTGCTTATATCTCTTGGTATGAAGATTACGATACTGCTTATGGATATTGATTTCATTTCATAGATGAAGCGTAAAAAAAGGCGATACAACCTTCAAAGAGGTGGTATCGCCTTTTTACGTTTGTGTGCTTCTTTCACTTTCAGGTTCTACATGAATAAAGATTTGTGCATGCGGAAACGCCTGCTGAATGTTCTCTTCAATTCGATCACATAATTGGTGAACATCTTCAATGGTTGTTTTTCCATGAACAATCAAATGAAAATCAATATATTCTTCAGCACCGGATCGTCTTGTTCGAAAGTCATGATATTCAATGAATTCTTGGCTGAATGTTTGAATGATGGCCTCTATCGCTTGTTCTTCTTCCGGGGTTAACCGGGCGTCGACAAGCGGCGGGAAGGCTTCCTTCATGAGTTTAAATGCTTCACGCATAATATAGAGCGCTAGCACCATTCCAATAATCGGATCGAGGAAATACCAGTCCGTTAATGCAACAAGCAATAAACTAATGGCAACCCCTAGTGACGTAAACACATCTGTTAAAAGATGCAGTGCATTCGATTTCATGGCAACAGAATGTACTCGCTCTGCCTCTTTGTTCACAACTCTTGACACAACAAAATTGATAAGTGCGCCGATCAGCATGACCACAATACCAAGTACCGGCAGTTTAACAGGCTCAGGATGCATTAATTTATGAACACATTCATAAATGATCCAAATCCCAGCAACAAAAATCAACAAAGTTTCAATCGTTCCAGAAATATTCTCAACTTTCCCATGTCCATAAGGATGTTTTGAATCTGCCGGCTTTCTTGAAATACGAACAGAGATAAATGCAATAAAAGAGGCCATTAAATCGAGAAAAGAGTGAATGGCTTCTGATAAAACCGCAACAGATCCAGTTAACACCCCTACAATGATTTTAAGGACCACAACAAACGTATTACTCATGACTGATAAAAAGGCTATTTTCGATGTCTTTGCTGATTGATCCATCTATTATCGTCCTCCTTCAGGAGATCGTATGCCTGTGAAAGCAATTCCCATGACTTGATTCTCTCGTTCTTTCAGTTTATACCGTTTTGCCTTATTCTAATCATCTTAAGCAGAGCTGTATTTTCCGAGCAGGTTACGCTATAATAAATGTTGCTCTTTCTTCATATATCACTCATGCTGTGATGGATAGGAGAATAGACTACATATAACGATATCCGAAGCCTTTCCGCAGGTGACATTTATGCAGTGAATGGTAAAATAGGATAAAAACATAAATTTTTAAGGTGATGAGAAATGGAGCATTTGCTGAATCCAAGAGTAAAGGATATTGAAATTTCAGGCATTCGAACATTTTCAAATCTCGTATCTTCATATGAGGATGTCGTTTCATTGACCATAGGTCAGCCCGATTTTTATACGCCGCATCATGTCAAAACAGCTGCCAAAACAGCCATTGACGAGAATTTCACCTCGTATACTCATAACGCTGGGTTTTTAGAGCTAAGACAAGCGATCCAGCAATACATCAAAAAGAAAGTCCATCTTGATTATGATGCAGAGACAGAAATCATTGTGACAACAGGTGCGAGTCAAGCAATTGATGCTGCGTTTCGAACCATTTTGACTGAAGGCGATGAGGTCATCCTGCCCGGCCCTGTGTACCCTGGCTATGAACCGATCATTCGGATGTGCGGTGCGGTGCCCGTGCATATTGACACAACAAATGCCGGTTTTAAATTAAATGCCAAGCTGATTGAAGATGCATTAACGGAAAAGACAAAGTGTGTTGTCCTTCCATACCCTTCAAATCCAACTGGGGTCACGCTATTAGAAGAAGAATTGAAAGAAATTGCACAGCTTCTTGAAGGAAAGGATATTTTTATTCTATCTGATGAAATTTATAGTGAGCTGACATTTGATCGTCCACATCATTCCATTGCTTCTTTCTTAAAGGAACAGACGATTGTCATCAATGGACTGTCAAAATCTCATAGCATGACCGGATGGAGAATCGGCTTTTTATTTGCTTCCGCTCCTATTGCTAAACATGTATTAAAAGTACATCAATATAACGTGTCTTGTGCCTCGGCTATCTCACAAAAGGCGGCACTTGAAGCAGTGACAAATGGTGTGGATGATGCACTGATCATGAGAGAGCAATATAAGAAAAGACTCGACTATGTATATGATCGCCTCATTTCTATGGGGCTTCCGGTCATTAAGCCTTCCGGCGCTTTTTATATTTTCCCTTCCATTGAATCGTTTGGGATGAGTTCATTTGATTTTTGCATGGAGTTGTTAGAAAGTACAAAACTTGCGGTCGTACCTGGTTCTGCTTTCTCTTCACTCGGAGAAGGATATGTGCGCCTTTCCTATGCATATTCACTTGAAACGTTAAAAGAAGGACTTGACCGTCTCGAACAATTTGTTCTTGAAAAGCGTTCCATACAATCAACAGACGGATGAAACAACGGCTCTCTTGCCGTTGTTTTTATTTTGCGGGAAACATGATGTGAAACACAGTCCCTTTCTCTGGGTGGCTATCTACCCGGATGGTTCCGTTGTGATTTTCTAAAATATTAAATGTCACCATGAGCCCAAGCCCTGTTCCCTTTTCTTTTGTCGTTAAAAAAGGTTCACCGATCCGCTTCATGACCGATTCAGGAATACCAATTCCTTCATCTCTAATCGTGACAAGTATCCCTTCTTTTTCGGCTTTGGCGGTAATGTCTACCTTCCCTCCGTCTGGCATGGATTCGACGGCATTTTTGATTAAATTGATAAACACCTGCTTCAGCTGGTTTTGATCCCCATTCATCAGGAGATCCTCCTCAATATCACTTGTGTTCATCAAAATTCCATTTAAGTTGGCCTGTGTTTCTAGCAGAGCGGTGACTTCGCTAATGATTTTTTTCAAATCAAGCGTCTGCATGGATGCCGTTTGCTGCGGCTTTGCAAGCATTAGTAGCTCACTTAAGATGATTTCAATCCGGCTCAGCTCAGAGAAGACAATTTCAAAATATTGATCACGGTCTTTTGTTTTTGGTTTAATGAGCTGTAAAAAGCCCTTAATCGCCGTCAGTGGATTCCTTATTTCATGTGCAATGCCTGCTGCCAATTGACCTGCGATTGATAATTTTTCAGAGCGCAGCATGAGTTCTTCTGTCTGTTTTCGTTCAGATATATCTCTTAAAATAATTTGAACGGCTGTTTCACCAAAAAATGTGGTAGGGATACAAACCATTTCTGTATAAATCAACCGGTGTTTAAACGTATGGCAGCTCATCGTCACAATCTCAGAATCTGATGCTCTTTCGATAATACGTGATATGCTCTTTTTGACTTTTTGCTGATCACATGAATGGATTTGATGAAAGATATCTTTTCCGATTAATTTATCGTAATGTTCGGCTTCAAATAATTTAATACCTGATTCATTCATAAATACCCATTTATGATCGTGGATGACGGCAATGGTATCAATAGAATTTTGGATAAGCAGCTGATACCGCTCTCTGCTTTTCTGAAGAACGGTTTGAAATTTCTTACGGGAAGAGATGTCCACTAATAGTAAAAGTTCTGCCCGTTGATTTTGATAAATTGCCGGAGATGACTTCACTTCAATATGAATCATGCTCCCGTCTTTCCTTTTCCATATTTGTTCAATCATTCCGACTGGAAGGCCTTGCTGCAGTCTTTTGATTCGGCTTCTCACAATGTCATGATACTCCTCGGCAATAAAATCAAACGCAGACTTGCCGATCATTTCATCTTTTGTACATACACCCATTAATTGCAGCATCGCATCGTTGGCATACACAATTTTCCCAAGCGCCGTAATACATAACGGATTTGGCAGCATGGCAATCAGATTTTCAGCTTCACTGACATCTTGGAAAGCCGGTAGACTGCCTAACGACTGTTCTGACATTTCTGTTGGTTGAAATGCTGCTTTTTGAGGCTCTGTATTCATTACCCTCATTTTCAGGATCATTTCTCTACTTAAATCGTTGTCTAACCCATCACAAGCTACAAAATCAATGCTTGCTTCTACCCATACAGCTGTAAGATCACTTCTAAGCAGTCTAAAGTGGCAAATCTCTAGCATGTGCTGATTATAGAAATAACTTTCGACGAGAAATTGATCTTCGGTATGAACAAAGTCTTTCAAAAAACACCCTAGTAAATCCTTTTGTTCATAGAGCAAAAGCTGCTTACAATTGGAAGAAATGTAGAGAAAGCGGCCATTAGAAGAAAGAACGGCATGTAAATCAATATTCGAGTACAGCTGATTCGAATCTTTCATTTTTTGTTCCATCGTCGTCCGACCCTCCTTTAATTTTTTTAGGGTTGTCCTTAGTTTGATGTATAAAAAGGATTCGCTAGAAAAACCGTATTTTCCTCCCAATCTCGTGTGAAACGTCCATATTTTCAGCAAAAAGGGAGCACTTTCTCTTGCTGTGCTCCCTGCTGTTTATTGCTTTTCATATTTCTTTTGTAATTCAACGTACTTATCAACAATTTTACTTGGAATGGTTTTAATGACAGGATCTTTATCTGATACATACGGTGTGACGACACTAAATGCCACTTTCGGATTGGAAGAAGGATAATATCCTCCAAAGGTTAAATTGTACGTGGCATTCCCCCACCAGCTCCGGTTGGCACCATAGTAGAAGGTTTGGGCTGTACCCGTTTTCCCTGCAACATCATGCTGACCGAACCGGCCAGCGGCAGTCCCGCCTGTTGATGTGACCATTTTTAGTCCCATTTTGACACGGTCGATATCTGCTTTCGAGTTGTTAATGGTGTTCAGCACCTTCGGCTCATATTTCTTCACAACAGGGCCTACTTCTTCCTTATTCGTTGGAAAGTGAACACTTTTCACCACTCTTGGCTGAATACGGTTACCTCCATTTGCGATGGTCGACATGTATTGTGCGACTTGAAGTGGTGTATACGTGTCATACTGACCAATCGCTTCATCAAGCAAGAGTCCGCCGACTGTCTTAGGATGCGTCTGCATTCCGCTTGATTCCTGCGGCAAATCGATGCCTGTTTTCACGCCAAGACCGAATTGCGCATAGTAGTTTCTCATTTTTTGTAAGTGTTCAGGTCTTGCCGGTAACGGGCCATTCTTTTGGTAGGTGATTCCTGCCATTCTCATCGCTACTTGGAACATGTATACGTTGGAACTCTTTTGAAGAGCCTGAAGGTCGTTGACCCATCCAAGGTCTTTGTAAGACTTTTTCGGTTTCCCTCCAGTTCCTGCAAAATAGAGCCCAGTATCCAAATAGGATTGGTTGTGTGACATGCCATCTTGATAACCAGAGAGGACAGTAGCTCCTTTGACAACAGAGCCCATTTCATACTGTGTCGTAAATGTTCCGATCGCATAATCTGTGACGTCTCTTCCGTCCATTTTCTTCCCTGACATTGCGAGAACATCACCTGTGTTAGGGTCCATCATCACAACAAAGGCACGGTCCATCATATAGTTTCTTGCACTAGCGGATCTTAGCTCTGATTCAACGATTTTGTCGACTTCCTTTTGCAGCTCCATATCAAATGTGAGTGCAAGGTCAAGTCCTCTTCGTCCTTCTGTCCGCTTGATTTCATCAAGCAGTTTTCCGCCGACCTGTGTATATTGAACAGTTGCTTTTTCTGGATTGAGAAAATCCTCATATTGATATTCTAAATAACTTTTTCCTACTCGGTCATTTCGCGAGTAACCTCTTGCCATATAGTAATCTTCACGCTCTTTTATAATGCCTTGCTCTGGGGTGGTGACACCGCCAAGGACATTATAGAGGGTTTTTTCATACGGATATTTCCTTGTCCAGTCATTGATGACATTTACACCAGGCAGTTCATCAAGATGCTCTGATACAAGTGAGATCTCTTCGTATGTCAAACTTACGGATGATGTCTGTTTTGATTCTTTAGTTTCATCAAGCAGCGCAACTTTTTCGTCCCCTTTTTTCTCTTCGTTCGGGTCCATCGCTTTCACGATTTGAGGTTCAAAGGCATATCCGCCTGTAAACCTGCGATAGATCGCTGCAACTGCTTTTTCCTCTGCATCTTTTTCGATCGCCTTGATTTCTTTCTTAGGCACACGCTCTACTTGAAGAGGATAGACATCTTTTGATTTAAGATTCTTTTGCTCTGCTTTTGAAATGAGCTTATCCGCTTCTTTCGGATGGCTGGCCAGCCAAAAATCTCGAATGTCACGCTCTCTCAAAAAATCTGTATCCATTTTTATATAAGTCGCAAGTTTTCTTGCTACTTTAATCTTATCCTCCGCTTTCACACCGCTTTCTGATGTATAAACGATGGCAGGAACACTTTCGTTATCAACAACGACTCTTCCTCTCGCGTCATACATTTTTCCTCTTGGAGACGGGTATGATGCTGTTTTGACCTCAGTTCGGTTGGCTTGCTTTTTATAATCCTCACCATTGACGATTTGCAGCACACCGAGCTTGATGACAAGTCCAGCAAATAAACTAAATACAGCGAAGAAAAAGAGATTAATTCTCCAGGCGTTCCGGCGCTTCATTTTTTTCTGCTCGGCAGCACCTTGATGCTGTTTCTCTCCCACTTATGTAGCTCCTCTCATCCTTTCAATCTTTTACAATTACCACTCTTTATTGTAACACTTTTGTAATAGTTGTTACAGCGAAACAAGTGAAAAAAAGCTGTCAATCCCTATTCTGCAAAAAAATATACTAACACTTTAAAATATTGGTATGTTTATGTCGTTTTCTTTAAATAGAAAGATTCTCCATTCATTGATATGAGGAGATTCTTTCTATGACTTTAACAAAAATGACAAATGGGCGTTGTCAATGGAGGATGCTGGTACGTTTATAACAAAAAGTCCATGTTATGATTTTCTGTGAGAAAACAAAACAAAGATTTTAGGAGGAGTTACAAAATGAAAAAGAAATCATTCATTTTTTCAGCGCTGACAGCTGCTGCATTGATCACGTTCACTGGAGGGCATTCAGCTGATGCGAAAGAGCTTAACCTGAAACAAGTCATAAACGTACAGCATCAAGCCATTGATCTTCATACATTAGCTGCAAAATTACATATCTCTTCAGATGTAAACAAGCTAAGCACTTCAAATCAAAAAGAGATCGAAGCTCTATTAAACAAGCTGATCAAAAGTGGTCAACCTGTTACTGGTACAAAAGTGGTGAAAGAAGTAAACAAAGCAAAAAATGAGCAAAAACAAGAATCAGTGAAAAAACCAGCTACTTCTAAACCAAGCACACCAGCAAAAGAAAACACAACGAACAACAGCTCAAAATCTGATCAAAAAGACACAACTGCAACAAAAGCAGACAGCAGCTTAAATGCATTTGAACAAGAAGTGGTTGAGCTGACAAATAAAGAGCGTGCAAAACAAGGCTTAAAAGCTCTTTCTGTTGATTCTAAATTAAGCAAATCTGCTCGCGCTAAATCACAAGATATGAAAGATAAAAACTATTTCTCTCATACAAGCCCAACTTACGGATCTCCATTTGATCAAATGAAGCAATTTGGTATCACGTACAAAACAGCAGGTGAAAACATTGCGCAAGGTCAAAGATCACCTCAAGAAGTAGTAACAGCTTGGATGAACAGTGAAGGTCACAGAGCGAACATTTTAAACAAAAACTATACACATATCGGTGTAGGTTATGTAAAATCTGGTAACTACTGGACGCAGCAATTCATCGGAAAATAAGATCAAAAAAACCTGTCTCTTTTCGGGACAGGTTTTTAGTTTGTTTTCTTTTTTCAGCCATGTGAGGGCTTGTTTACACGCTACAAACTGTTCCACCTAGGCGGGGCAGTTTTTTTATTTCACCCATAATTTATAGATGCTTTGTGTTCCGCTGTTTTCTTCGCCCTGTTCGCTGAGCTTTTCATATAATGACTTCGCTAGTGAAAGGCCTGGCATCTCTTCTCCCATCAGCTCTGCTTCTTCAAGTGCAATGCCCATATCCTTAATAAAATGCTTCACATAAAATCCTGGCTCGAAATCACCTTTCAGCATTCTTGGTGCAAGGTTTGACAAAGACCAACTGCCAGCTGCTCCTGTTGTGATGCTTTTAAGTACCTGCTCTGGATCAAGTCCTGATTTTTCCGCATAAGCCATTGCCTCTGCCACACCTACCATCCCTGCTGCGATAGCGATTTGGTTACACATTTTTGTATGCTGACCACTTCCTGCAGGTCCTTGATATTGTATATTTTCTCCCATTTGCTGAAATAGCGGCAGGCACGCTTCATAGGCTGCTTTTTCTCCACCAATCATAATGGCCAGCGTGCCATTTTGGGCTCCAACGTCTCCGCCAGAGACCGGCGCATCTAATGCAAATAGTCCTTTTTCCTTCGCTTTCGCTTCAATTTCTTTTGCCAGCTGAGGTTTCGATGTGGTCATATCAATGAGGTGTGTACCAGGCGCAGCATGTGCCACGAGTCCATCTTCTCCTAAATAGACTTCTTCTACATCTGATGGATACCCGACCATTGTGATGACGGCATCTGCCTCCTTTGCGATCTCCTTTACGGTCGATTTCCAAAGAGCACCTTTTTGAATCAATGTGTCTGCCTTTGCTTTTGTTCTTGTATAAACGAGAACTTCGTAGCCAGCATTCATTAAATGCCCTGCCATACTACGCCCCATTACACCGATTCCAATAAAACCAACTGTTTTGATTTGTGCCATCAAGAATTCCTCCTTATAGAGACTTTGTCAATCCACCATCAATGATGAGGGTTTGACCTGTCATATATGTATTGGCTTCAGATAAAAGAAAAGCCGCATATGCTGCAAATTCCTCTGGCTGCCCGTAACGGCCCAGCGGAATCATACGTTCAGCTTGTGCTTTGATCTCTTCAACCGATTGTTGCTCCTCTTGTGCACGGTGTTTGTCTAACTGTTTCACGCGCTCTGTTTCAATTTTCCCAGGGGCTAAGGTATTGATCAAAATGCCATCTTTGGCAAGCTCCTGAGCAGCTGTTTTTGTCCAGCCGGTAATGGCCGGTCTAAATGTATTCGACAGCATCAAGCCTGGGATCGGTTCTTTGACCGACATAGATGCAATATTTAACACGCGTGCACCTTGTTTTTTTAAATACGGCAAGGCTTCTTTTAATAACCGAATATAGCTGAGTAAATGAAGCTGAAATGATTCCATCCAATCTTCATCTGTTAAGGTTTCAAGTGTTCCTGTTTGAGGACCGCCTGTATTGTTCACGAGTATATCAAGACGTTTTTCATCACCTGCTGCTGCGACGACAAGCGCTTTAATTTGCTCGGCGTCAGATACATCACATACTTGATACGTCAGCTTCCCTTTTACAAGCGGGGATAATTCTTTGACCGCTTCTTGCAGCGTTTGCTCATGTCTTCCCGAGAGCATCACATCTGCTCCCTCTTTTGCAAGATGAAAGGCAATGGCTTTACCGATACCTTGACTGCTTGCAGCGACCAATGCTTTTTTTCCAGATAGATTAACATGCATGTTGGCACCCTCCTCTGTTCATATTTTATCATACAAAAAGAACCTTGCTCACATGGCAAGGTTCTTTTCTACAAGATTATAGTTTAAACCGATTGACTGCCTGACGCAGTGCCTGACTTGATTCGTTCAACATTTCTGTTGATGTTTTCGTTCTTTCTAAAGCTTGTACTTGTTCGTCTGTCGAAGCATGTACTTCCTCAGCTGAAGCGGCGGATTCTTGTGAAATGGCCGCTATACTTTGAATGGAATCATTCATTTTCTGTTGTTCTTCAGTCATTTCATTGATTTGTGTATGAATGCTGTCAATGGAGCCGACAAGTGCCTGCATTTCCATTGTGATACTGCTGAGTGCCTCTCCTGTTGAATTGATGGCATCACCTTGTTCTTCATTCATTTTGCTTGCTGCTGTCATCGCTTCAGCTGCCTTTTTCGATTCATCTTGAATGAGTTTTACGGTTTCACTAATATGTTTCGTTGATTCTGCAGATTGTTCAGCCAGCTTTCTGACTTCTTCTGCAACAACAGCAAATCCTCTTCCGCTTTCTCCTGCTCTCGCTGCTTCAATACTTGCATTCAGTGCGAGTAAATTCGTTTGATCTGAGATTTCAGAGATCGCTGTTACGACGTTTTCAATATTTTTCGTTTTATGCTCAAGGTCAAGCAGCATTTGCTCTACCTTCTTCGATTCTTCATTCGCTTGTGTTGATTTTTGGACGAGCAGACCAAGAGCATCAAGTCCTCTATAGCTTGCATCTTCCGATGATTTTGAGTTGGTTTGCATTTGCGTGGCAAGCTCACCCATATGACGAACTTTTTCATACAAATGCTCTGATTTTTCATTAATGGTTTCCGCTTCTGATGCTTGTTTCGTCGCTCCTACAGCAACCTCTTGAATAGCCGTTGCAATCTGTTCACTAGATAGCAAGGTCTCGTTTGAAATTTGTGTCACTTCATCCGTTGATTTCACAACCTGATCTGAAGACTCTTTCACTTTTTCAATTAAATCCCTGATGCCTTCAGTCATTTGATTAAAGCTTTTCGTGAGGAAACCTATCTCATCCTGAGACTTCGACTCAAGCGAGCTGGTTAAATCGCCTTCAGACACTTTACGAACATGCTCGATGAGGCGTTTAATTGGTGTTGTAATGCTTCTAGCCAATAAGTAGCTTAGAATCATGGCAAGTATAATGGCAATGACAGAAATAATGATACTTGTCTGATTCATTTGTTCAGTGATCCAAAGAAGTTTCTTTTTCTCGAAGCTCACACCGATCGTCCAGTTTGCCTCTTTAATTTTTGAGATGACGGTCAGTTGTTTGTCATCATCAATACCCGAGTTGTCGATCGCTTTTTTCACAGAAGCGACTTTTGAGATATTTTTTCCTTGCTCTGTTGGGTGTGCCAAAATGGTCCCTGTGCCGTCAACTAAGAAAGC
The DNA here is from genome assembly GCF_052044605.1 of Bacillus sp. 22483. NCBI lineage: Bacteria > Bacillati > Bacillota > Bacilli > Caryophanales > Bacillaceae > Bacillus > Bacillus sp. 22483. Next base: position 383,118 of record NZ_JBQENU010000002.1, read on the forward strand.
CGTTCCCATATAAGGAATCTTTTGTTCTTTTATATAAGACTGAATGGAAGCCAGTTTCAAGTCAAGTCCAGCGACACCGACTACTTTCCCGTTTCGTACGATCGCCTTCGTGGCTGAAACGACCATTTCATTTGTTGCTTTATCAATGTACGGATCTGTCCATAGGACTTCGTCAGGCTTTTCAGCTGCTTGAATATACCAGTCTCGTTTAGACGGATCATACCCTTCACCAAAATCGGACTCCGGGAAAGCGAACATTTTACCATCACTTGTTCCTATATAGGCAAGCGAGATGAGTTCATCCTGCTCCTGCAATCCTTTTAATTCATCGTTTTCAAATGCCAATGTCTGCTTTGTTTGTTTCTGTGCAAAATCTTCAGTAAGTGTACTTGTTGCCAATTTGTTAATCGTATCACCGTAATTCTCAAGCTTTAGTGCTATGATGTCTCTCATGCTTTCTGCCGTTGCTGCTGTCGTTGTTTTCGCATCTCGTTCAATCAATGGTCTTAATACTAAATTGGAACCCACTTGAACTGCGACAACGGTTAAAATTAAAATAACTGAGATGAAAACAGCTATTCTCACTTGAAGTTTCTTAAACATCTCATCACCCCTACATCCTACTTTCGCATCTTAATGTGTATATCGGCAAAATTGGTACCGCATTCAATAGTTGTAAGAAAATTTAAATAGAAAAAACAAGCCATAATGACTTGTTTTAAGTAAAATATTCAATTTTTGCAGACGGAAAGTACTGTTCGATATATGATTCTAATGTCTGTCTAAGTTCTTGTTCTTCATCTTTTTGATAGATATATTTTCCAATTCCATATCTACCCCACTTATATCTTCTCTTTTCTTCATCTAGTTCTAGTTTTGTTTTCGGATAGTTTTTTTGGATGACACGCTTCGCCGGTTTTGTAAAACGGTGCTGAATCATTTCAAAGGTGATATCTTGTCTCACTTCTTCAGGGAGAGCTGCATCGAGTTTTTCAAATAGGACTTTATAGCCCTCTTGCCACCCTTCATGAATGTAAATAGGGGCAATAATAAAGCCAAGTGGATAGCCTGCTTTTGCTACCTTTACAGCCGCTTCAATCCGCTGATCGAGTGGTGATGTTCCAGGTTCGAAATATTTAATGACATAATCGGCATTGATACTAAAGCGGAATCTTGTTCGCCCATTGTGTTTTGCATCTAACAAATGGTCTACATGATGAAATTTCGTAACAAAGCGCAGTTTGCCAAGATCGGTTTGACCAAAGTATTCAATCGCTCGTTTGAGTGTGTGAGTCAAATGGTCAATTCCTACGATATCGGATGTACATGAAGCTTCAAATCGCGTGATATCAGGTGCACGCTCGTTCATGTACTGTTCAGCCTGATCTAATATCTCTTCTACATTGACATATGTGCGAATGTACGGCTTACTCCCCATCGTCGTTTGCAGGTAGCAATAATGGCAATGCCCCATGCATCCTGTCGCAAACGGAATGGCATACTCTGCAGATGGTTTAGATGTATCAAATTTTAAGGTTTTTCTCACGCCGATAACGAGCGTCGATTTTGCATTACGGTACTTTTGCAAATCATTTTTCCCCGGAATATTTCTCACTTGGTTGTGTGACGTTGTTTCTCTAATTTCAATTCCCATACCTTCAAACTTTTCTTTCAGCTCTTGTCCTAATGGGTACTCTAGCGCCCGAGGTTCAATATACACAAGCTGAGGAACGAACGGTTTGATCATATTTAGCACATCCTTACCTTATAGGTTCATACCGTTACTTTAACCTCTCAGGATGGCTTCTATCCTTTCTAAAATCTCCCTTATTCAAACAGATCTTGATAAAGGGCTTCTGCTTCTTCGTATGTTGGAAATACGGCATCATCAGGGGCTAATGGGTGATATGTTTCAAGTAGAAATAGCGCAAGCTCTTGCTCATTGTAAGGATGTGAAACGATTTCCGCTTCTTTAATTTGTGCGACATTGGCTGCATGTGGATTTCGATAAATGACATATACTTGATCACCTGGCTTATAGTTAGAGAAAGACAAACTGGTCACCTCCATTTTTTATTTTAGGATGCCCTTCTCTGCAAGCGATATGACTGATTATGATAAAATTCGACAAAAAAACCAGACAGTTTGACCTGTCTGGTTTACATCACCTAGTTATGTTGAAACGTATTTTTCACGAAATCAACCACTTCTTCAGTTGTGCTCAGTGATAAGATATGCTCTTTAAATGATGCAGCTTCTTCCTTAGAAAGCTTGCTTAACTGCGTTCTTGCTGGAAGAATTGATGTTGCGCTCATTGAAAATTCATCTAATCCTAATCCAAGTAGGAGCGGGATTGCGATTTCATCTCCTGCCATCTCACCGCACATGCCAACCCATTTACCTTCTTTATGCGCTGCTTCAATCACAAGCGTTATGAGGCGTAAAATAGCTGGATTGTATGGCTGGTAAAGATAAGACACTCGTTCGTTCATTCGATCAGCAGCCATTGTGTATTGAATCAAATCATTTGTTCCAATACTGAAGAAATCTACTTCTTTTGCAAATTGATCTGCGATAACAGCTGTTGATGGAATTTCTACCATCATTCCGATTTCAATGGAATCAGATACTTCTGTACCAGCAGCAACCAATGCTTCTTTTTCTTCAAGTAAAATAGCTTTTGCTTCTCTAAATTCTGATAACGTCGCGATCATAGGGAACATGATTTTCAAGTTTCCGTATGTACTTGCACGAAGTAACGCGCGTAACTGTGTTCTGAAAATCTCCTGCTCTTCAAGGCAAAGGCGGATCGCTCTATAGCCAAGGAACGGATTCATTTCTTTTGGAAGCTGCAAGTAAGGAAGTTCTTTATCGCCACCAATATCTAGTGTGCGGACAACCACAGCTTTGCCTTCCATCTTCTCTAAAACGGTTTTATACGCATCGAACTGCTCTTCTTCTGTTGGGAGCTGATCTCTGCCCATGTATAAAAATTCTGTACGGTACAATCCAACTGCTTCGCCGCCATTTTCAAGTACACCTTTCACATCTTCAGGTGTTCCAATATTCGCAGCTAACTCTACGTGAACGCCGTCTTTTGTGACCGTTGGTTGGTCAACAAGTTTCGCCCATTCCGCTTTTTGAGCTAAGTAGTCTTCATGCTTTTTTTGATACGCTTTCACTTCATCTTCAGAAGGCTGAATGATGACGTCTCCGCTAATACCATCAACAATAATCAGATCATTGTTTTTCACCGTTTTTGTTGCTTCTTTTGTCCCAACAACTGCTGGAATTTCCATTGATCTTGCCATAATCGCTGAGTGAGAAGTACGACCACCGATATCTGTCGCAAAACCTTTGACGAATTGTCTGTTCAGCTGAGCTGTATCAGAAGGTGTTAAATCTTCAGCAATGATAATGACTTCTTCAGAAATCATACTTGGGTTTGGAATGTCAACGCCTAGCAAATGACCAGTGACACGTTTTGTAACGTCGCGAATATCCGCTGCACGCTCCTTCATGTATTCATTGTCCATTGCTTCAAACATTGTAACAAACATTGTTGCTGTTTCTTTTAAAGCAAATTCAGCATTTACTTTATCCGATGTGATTTTATCCTTCACTGGGTTGAGCAGCTCTGGATCACTTAACACAAGAAGGTGTGCAGAAAAAATATCCGCTTTATCTTGGCCAAGTTCTTTTAGCGCATGCTCTTTAATTGCTTCAAGTTCTTGCTTTGAAACATGAATTGCTTCTTCAAAGCGTTTCACTTCTGTCTCTGGATCATTGATGTCTTTTTGGTGAACTGTTAAATCTGGTTCTTCTAGACGATATGCTTTTGCAATCGCAACGCCTGCTGAAGCACCGATTCCTTTCAGTTGTTGCATTACTCGCCTAGGCCTTCACTTTTCATTGTGTCTTTTAGCGCAGCAAGTGCATCATTTTCATCAGAACCAGAAGCAGAGATTGTGATTGTAGCACCTTTCGCAATTCCTAGAGACATTACACCCATAATAGATTTCAGGTTCACTGTTTTACCATTATATTCTAAGTTGATATCAGCATCATATTTACTAGCAGTTTGTACAAGAACTGTTGCAGGACGTGCGTGAATTCCAGAATCTGCAGTTACTTTGAATGTTTGTTGAGCCATTTTTATCAATCTCCTTTTTATACATTTCATACATCCACAATATTATATCATACTGCCGAGCTTGTCATCTAACAAGAACGGCAGTTATGAAAATTATTTTGAAATTTTCATGATGTTTTCTTGGCCAGCTTTGATTTCACCGGATTCTTGAAGGTCAATAAATTGTCCTTCACTTAAGTTTGTAAATACAATTGGTGTCATTAAAGATGGTACTTCTGACTTAATTTTATCAATATCAACCTCTAAAAGTTTTTGACCGATTTCTACTTGATCTCCCTCTTGTACAAATGCTTCAAATCCTTCTCCTTTGAGGCTGACTGTATCAATCCCGAAGTGAATCAAGATTTCAAGTCCACCATCAGACTGGAGGCCGATGGCGTGTTTTGTTGGGAACACATTTAAGATTTTTCCTCTTACTGGTGAAACCACTGTTCCCTCTTTTGGCAAGATAGCAAAACCGTCACCCATCATTTTCCCTGAGAATACTTGATCTGGCACATCTGTAATTGGATGCAGCTCCCCTGTAATTGGTGAAGCAAACGTTTCTTCCCCTTGTTCGTTTTGAAGCGGTTTTGCAATGACTTCTTCAACCTGCTGGCTAACTTCTTCTTTTGCAGAAGGGTCTTTCGCTGGTCGAGGTGTGCGCCCTGCAATAATGTCCTGCATTTGTGTTTTTAAATTATCAGAGCGTGGACCAAAGATGGCCTGGATGTTATTCCCTACTTCAAGGACACCTGAAGCGCCAAGCTTTTTCAAGCGGTCTTTATCCACTTTTTTCTGATCATTTACAGTGACACGTAAACGCGTAATACAAGCATCTAGGTGTTTAATGTTTTCTTGGTCACCCATTGCTTCAAGAATTTCATAAGGTAAGTCATCGCCTTTTCCAGATTGAGCGCTGCTTGCACCGTCAGCTGCTTCATCTTCGCGTCCTGGTGTTTTCAGATTAAACTTGCGAATCGCAAATCTGAATCCGAAGTAGTAAATGACAGCCAGTACGAGACCGACTGGAATGACAAGCCACCAAGCGGTTCTATTCGGCAGGATACCAAATAGGAAGAAGTCGATTAACCCTCCTGAGAAGGTCATCCCGATTTTCACGTTTAGAATATCCATTATCATAAAGGACAATCCAGCAAATACACAGTGAATCGCAAATAATATCGGTGCAACAAACAAGAATGAGAATTCAAGCGGTTCAGTGATCCCTGTTAGGAAAGAAGTAAGGGCCGCTGATCCCATAATTCCTGCTACAAGCTTTTTATTCTTAGGTTTGGCTTCATGGTAAATCGCAAGTGCTGCTGCTGGAAGTCCAAACATCATGAACGGATATTTCCCTGTCATGAATGTCCCAGCTGTCAGCTGAACACCATCTTTGATTTGCGCCATGAAAATACGCTGGTCACCACGGATAATATCTCCTGATAAGCTCTTATAGCTAAAAAATTCATACCAGAATGGTGCGTAGAATATGTGGTGCAGACCAAACGGAATTAATGAGCGTTCAATGACACCGAATACAAAAGCAGCCAGCGGCTCATTCGCTGCAAGCAGTCCTGTTGAAAATGAGTTCAATGCACCTTGGATTGGCGGCCAAATGACGAGCATCAAAAGCCCTAAAATAAGTGCTGAAATCGACGTAACGATTGGAACAAAACGCTTACCAGCAAAGAAGCCAAGATATTGCGGGAGCTCAATTTTGTAAAATTTATTAAACATATAAGCCGCTAATACCCCGACAATAATCCCGCCAAAAACGCCGGTAGACAAGGTCGGTATGCCGAGCATATTCACATATGCTGGATGACTTTCCTTAAAGAACTTAGCCAATTTGACTGAATCGGATGGAATAGAACCATTGGCCATTAATACGGCACTCATCGTCACGTTCATGACAAGGTAACCGATGATCGCGGCAATCCCTGCCACACCGTCTCCATTGGCAAGACCGATGGCAACCCCTACAGCAAATAGGAGTGGAAGATTCGAGAAGACAATATTCCCCGCATTCTCCATAACACTAGCAACAAGCTGAATTGTATCATTGCTTAAAAATTGAGCGACATCAATCAGCTGCGGATTTTGCATCGCATTTCCAAGTGCTAGTAAAATACCAGCAGCAGGAAGGATCGCAACTGGAAGCATAAGTGCTCGTCCAATTTTTTGCAACACACCAAAAAGTGATTTAAACACTGGTTGAACCTCCTTTTGTTTTCGCTTACAACATACATTTCAATCACATATTGACGTACATTTCATAATTAACCGTTTACATTTCACTTTCAGAACACAAAAAAGGCATGGTGATATAAGGTTGCGCAAATAACAGGATCTTATCCTGTATTTACCTTAAGTCACTCATGCCTGATCGAATCAGTTACACGTTTCAAGGAAACTATGAAATTTTATTCGTCAATCTGTACAGGTGAAGTGTCAAATAGACAGCTTCAGCATCTTGTACAGGCTTTTTCAATGCATGTTGCAAAATTTTGATCATTTTCCAAGCAGTATTGTAGCATAAAGGATATTCATTTTTCAATAGATGAAGCAACTTTTCTGGCTCCTCTAATGATTCTTCCCGTTTAATACGCTCAATCGAAAACGTAATATGGCGCAGTAAGCGTAAATAATGAATACTTTCTCTATCTACTTTCATATGAAATGCATCTTCTATGACTTGGACCATTTGTGTCATAAGCTGCGAATGACGGTTGACCTCGGATAAAGGCCGGTTCGTTAAAGCAGAGTGAATGTGGAGCGCAATAAACCCAATTTCTCCTTCGGGCAGCTTTGTTTCAACATCTGGCCGCGCATTTATCAGTTCCACGACTTCCTTTGCGACCTCGTATTCTTTCGGGTATAAGGATTTCGTTTCAAGCATAAAAGGATTGGTGATATCATAGCCTTGCTTAACTCGCTTAAAACTAAAGGCAATATGATCTGTCAGAGCAATGTGAATATGCTCATTTAAGCGATGCCCCATTTTTTCTCGTATATGATAAATGACGTCATTGGCAAGCTCAATCATGTCCTCATTAATGTGGTGCAGCAATTGTTTGTATTCTGTTTGCTCTTTTGTGTTCTTTAACACAAACATTTTCTCAAATGCCGCTTGATCGAGAACGTCACCCGATTTTTTCCCAAAGCCGATCCCTTTATCAATCAGGACCACTTCGCCTAAAGAAGGGTGTTTTGCGATGATGACATTATTATTTAACGCTTTATCAACGGTGAAGGATTCCATGAACATCCCCACCTCCTTCTTATTCAATCCTTCTTATCGTACAAAACAGATGAAACGTGCGTCAACGATTGTTTTTTAAAATAGTCGTTGTGCGCTCAACGAGTCGATATGACAGCACCCTTTTTTCTGGTGCCTCTCCTTGTAACGCTCGATTGAACAAATCAAATGCTTCCTGCCCCATTTGTTTGAGAGGAATGTCTATACTAGAAATCCCCAATGCTTCACTCAATTGATCGTTTTGAAAGCCAAGTATGGCTGGTGATTCTCCAACGTTTATTTGGTGACGCTGTGCTTCTAGTAAAAAACCTGCTGATACATCATCGTTTGTAATCAGTAAGGCTGTCGGACGATTTTTCATCTCTTTCCATTCTGTAAATAATTGCTTGCCATCAAAAATGGTCAGTTTTCCTTCAATGATCCATTCCTCATCAATGTCCTGCCCAAGCGACCGCATCATTTCTTGATAAGTCTGAATGCGAACTTGGCTATTCTCCCCTTCTGTTCTAGCAAGAACGATTGCGATTCGCTCATGACCGCATGCCGCTAAGTGTTCAAGCCCTTCCTTAAAAGCCTGATCATGCGCAATCGATACCGATGAACATGTATCATGCGGAGTAGGATGACAAAAAATAATAGGACCAGATTCCTGCCACTTTAAAATGTCTCGATCACTTAACGCATTTGAGCAAAAGATTAAACCATCCACACGCTGCTCTTTTAAGCTCATTAATGCTTCTTTTTCCTTTAATGGGTCATATCCTGTTTGAAACAAGGCAAAATGCATTCCGCGCTCCTGTGCTTTCTCTGCAATCCCTGTGACAATTCCGCTGAAATAGGAGTGATCAATTGTCGGAAGCACAATTCCAAGCATATTGGAATAGCCCTTTGCTAAATGCACTGCCTGAATATTCCGTGTATATTTGAGCTCTTTCATCGCACTAAGTACGCGCTCTCGCTTTTCTTCTTTGACATAAGGATGATCATTCATCACTCGTGAAACGGTGGTAACCGATACACCCGCTCTTTTCGCAATATCCCTTATGTTAGGCATTTTTTCTCCTACTTTCTCTTGATATGGTAAGCGTTTCATACTTTAAGATGTATGTGAGCTGAACAAATCACTGGGTGGAAAGGGGAATTCAAGATGGGTATTATCATATGGATCATATTATGTTTGACTATTTTGTTTTCTGCTCGATTCGCACTACATCCTTTAGGAAAAGAACATAAAATCAAGCCGTTTCAATCAATTGATGATTTCTTTGTTGATAAGGATCGCAAAGAGTGACAAAAAAATCACGATGACGCTCCCAATACTTGGACGTTCATCGTGATTTTTTTCATTACTTGATGATCGTCAACTCTTTTGGATAATTGGTTAAGGTGACTGGGCCATCTTTTGTAATGAGAACATCGTCTTCAATTCTAACCCCGCCGACTCCTGGTACATAAATACCCGGCTCGATCGTATAGACCATCCCTTCTTTTAGAAGGTCATCATTTGCTTGACTCATAGAAGGGAACTCATGAACAGAAACCCCAAGTCCATGCCCTAGACGGTGCGGGAAATATTCGCCATATCCTGCTTCTGCGATCAGCCCTCTTGCTTTTAAGTCAAGGTCACCAATTCTCACACCCGGCTGGCTCATATCAAGTGCTGCCAATTCGGCTTTCAAGACGGTGTTGTAAATATCCTTTTGTTGTTCAGACGCTTCTTGATAGATGAAGGTTCTTGTAATATCTGAACAATAGCCATCCACAATCACGCCAAGGTCAAATAAAACAAAATCACCTTTTTTCAAGGCTGCCTGCCCCGGATTTCCATGAGGTTCTCCTGATTTTTCTCCGAATAGTACCATGGTTGAAAAGGACATGCCCTGAATGCCTTTTTTCTTCAGTTCATATTCGATGACAGCAAGAACTTCGGTTTCCGTCACCCCTTCTTTTAGGGCATGAACCCCAATTTTGACGCCTTCGTCTGCCAATTGAGCAGCTTTTTTCAATGTTTCAATTTCAGCTTCGTCTTTAATTAGTCTTAGCTGATTGAGCACATCTTCTGCCCGGACGAATGTTTCTGCCCCAGTGACAGCTTGAAGCTGCTCTGCTCTTTGCAAAGGAATGGATTCTTTTTCAATCGCTAGGCGAGTCGCTTTTACTCCTCGTTTTTCTAGTGCCTTTTGTATGAAATCAAAGGGGTTTTCATGGTCTTCATATCCAATGAGATCTCCAGCCCATCCCGCATTTTTTGCTTGCTCAACTTCCATCTTAGGCAAAATGAAAAATGGATCTGCTTCCTGAAAAACAAACAGCCCCATCACTCTTTCATGCGGCTCTGTGAAGTATCCAGATAGATAGAATACATTCTCCTTTGTATGTATAAATGCACCTTGAATGTCTTTTTTCTTAAGCCAAGAAGACAAGTTTTTCATTCGATTCATCGTGATCCTCCTCACACGTTTGACTACTGATCTATTGTATCAGTTTTCACTGTATTTCGCACAAAAGCACACTGACCTAAAGCCAGTGCGCTTTTGTGATTTGCTTAAGAAGCACGAAGCAAACGAAGTCCGTTTAAAATAACCAAAATCGTACTGCCTTCATGCCCAATGACACCAAAAGGTAAATCAAGAACTTGTAAGAAATTCGCACAGATTAAGAGACAAATAACTGTTAATGAAAAGATGATGTTTTGTTTAATGATTCGGTTCATCTTTCTTGAAAGACGGATCATCTTTGTTAGATTGTTTAAGTTATTTTTCATTAAAATGAGATCTGCTGTTTCTAAAGCAACATCTGTGCCTCCGCCCATTGCGACGCCAACATCCGCTGTGGCGAGTGCAGGTGCATCATTGATTCCATCTCCGACCATAATGATCGAATCACCTTGTTTTTTCAGTTGATTGACTTCGTGTACCTTTTCATCTGGAAGACATTCAGCGACAACGGTTTGGATGCCTGCTTCCTCTGCAATCGCTTCAGCTGTTTTTTGCTGATCCCCTGTGAGCATAACGGTTTGGATGCCTAAATCATTCAGCTCCTGAATCATTTTTTTGGCTTCAGGTCTGATTTGATCCTTCAAACCGAGACATCCGACGACTTCTTGATTTTTTTGAACATAGACAACTGTATATCCTTTGGATGAAAGAACATCACCATTCTCTTCAATGACACGATCCATTGAAGCTTTTCCGGCAAAATCTTTCTTCCCAATCCGCCATGTGTCCTCATTTAATTGTGCTTCCACACCAAAACCTGATGTTTCTTCAATGGTTACGTGGGCTGCCCGCTCTGTATGATGCTCTTTTGCCATATCAGAAATGGCTTTAGCTAATGGATGGTTTGACTGACTTTCAATTTGATAGAGCGCTTGATAAAAGGTCGATTCATCTTGCCCTTTTGCCAAGACCACTTTTTCAACAGCTGGTTTTCCACTTGTAATCGTACCCGTTTTATCAAATGCAATCATCGTACTTGTGCCCAGTTTTTCTAAAAAGACACTTCCTTTTACAAGCATACCGTTTCTTGCACCGTTTGAGATGAGTGAAAGAGCTGCTGGCATAATTGAGGCAACAAGTGCACAAGGCGAGGCAACTACCATAAACACCATCGCACGGTAGAACGTTTCACTCATGCTCCAGCCAAGTACAAAATGAGGCAGAAACATTAAAATCGCTACAGTGATGAGCACACCTTTTACATATGCACCTTCAAATTTTTCAATAAATGCTTGGCTTGGCGATACACTTTCTTGTGCAGATTCCACCAGCTTAATGATTTTATGAAAAAGTGTTTCTTCATTATGTTTTGTTACTTCTACTGTTAATGAACCATTTAAATTCACTGTTCCTGCAAACACATCTTCCCCTTGCCCTTTTTCCTGAGGCACCGATTCACCCGTTAAGGCAGATTCGTCTACACTTGTTCTTCCGCTCATGATCACACCATCTGCTGCAATTCGTTCGCCCGCTTTGATTAAAATACGGTCGCCTGGCGTAAGTGAAGAAGCAGCGATTTGGATGGTGGTGCCATCTTCTTCAATTAAAGTGGCTTCATCTGGAGCGATACTCATTAAGGCCGTTAAGTCTTTTTTACTTTTATTTGACGTATACGTTTCTAGCGCACCGCTAAGCGAAAAAATAAAAATTAAAATGGCTCCCTCTGCCCAGTAGCCAATGATCGCTGAGCCTATCGCAGCAAATATCATTAAAAGTTCTACATTTAATGTCTTGGATGAAATGGTTTCTTCAATTCCTTCCTTTGCCTTTGCAAAACCACCAATAACAAAAGCAAGAATGAAAAGAGGAATACTCCACATCGTTTCATCCTTTAGAAACCATCCAATCAAGATGAGAATCCCCGAAATGCCTGCTGCGATTAATTCTCCGTGCTGTGCCCATTTTTGAAAGAGCGAGTTGGATCCCTTTTGATCTGTCGTTTGATAAAGTACTGTATTCTCATTCATGATTACTTTCTCCTCTCTAATTGATAATGATTTTCACATTATCAATCGTTGCCCGTTCCGTTTATCATCTATATTTTCTGCTATTTCAAGCTTTTTATAGGTCTGTAACTCATTATAACAGGTTCTGATCAATTTTCAATTAATAATTATTATAATTTCTTTTTGATAATAATTATCATTATTAGTATCCAACATTTCTTCCTCTTTCTGAGCACATTTTATTCATCTAAAAGGTAATTGAACACAAAAAAGAACCAACGGATCGACCATTGGTTCTTTACAGAAAGCTTGTGTTCTACGAATTTGTCCACTCTTTGATTTGTTTTTTCGTCAGCGGACCTACATGGTTTTTGACCACTTCACCCTTTTCATTGATGAAAAAGGTCGTCGGGATCGTAATGATTTGGTATTTCTTCATCATTTCTCCGTGTTCATCGAGAACGATCGGAAATGTGAACTTTCTGTCTTTCACAAATTGGGCAACTGCATGCTTGCTTTGCTCAGCACCAAGTAAATTCACAGTCAGTATGTCTACATCACTTTGATTTTCTTTCACGATCTGTTCAAAGGCTGGCAGCTCCATTTTGCAGGACGGGCACCACGTTGTCCAAAAATGCAGAATAGTCCGCTTCCCTTTCACCGGGATCACCTGCGTTTCACCTGTTAATGTAGGAGCTTCTATCCTCGGCGCCATTACAGGCTCTTTTGCTTCAGCCTCTATGCTCATCAGAAATAAAAGAAGGGTCATCATGAGAAGACTGGCGGGTAGATATTTACGATTCATCAGCATCTTCCTTCCTGATTTTCCTATAGCTTGCCCGCTAGCTGCACATGACATTCAAGCTTTTTTCAATGTAAGAAACATGGAGACGCCGAGTTCCTTGCAAATCGTCGCATAATGCAAAGCCGTTAATAGCAGCATCCCCGTGTTCATTCCTAAGATAACGCCCATCATATTTAAGGATTCAATGGACCCTAGGAAATACACCATAGAGAACGACACCACGTGCACCCATATATTATGTAGGAACACATCTTTAATGAGACCCATACCAATTAAGCACGCTTGAAACGGCATCACGAACAGGTGGCATAAGAAATAAGGCCAGAGGAGCTGCAAGTAGACGGCTGCTTGAGGTGAGTCAAAAAAGAGCTGCGTGAGCGGATAAGCGAAATAATACATGATCATCACGGCTGGCACCCCATATCCAAACGTAATGAGAATCGCTTGTCTGACACGTTTTTTTACGAGATCATACTGCCCCAAGGCATAGGCTTCTGATACATTCGGAATCATCACAATCATAATGGAATGAGCGATAAACGCCGGAAAAAAACCAATCGACATCGCTACGCCAGCAAGCATTCCGTAATGATCAACAGCAAGCGTACCAGAAATGCCCGCTGCAACGAGGGCTCCTTTGATTAAAAACGGTTCAATCGCATTGGCAATGGCATGAAAGATACGCATACCTGTTGTCGGAATGGAGACTGCTAACAAACGTTTTCTGACGTCAATTCCTCTTAACTCAACCGATCTGACATTCACAGCATTTTTCGCCATGACGTATTGGGAATATAAATAGATAAAGACGACGAGATCACTTGCAACAATCACACCAATCGCGATAAGCACCGCTGTTTCAATATCAAACGAATACCAATGAAAAAACAAAAACAAACAGATAAGCTGGATCGTTTTTTTCAGCATATTGGCTAGAGCAATTCTGCCCATTTGCTGCTTGCCCATAAAATAGCCGCGTGCAATGGACGTAAATGCGATGATTGGAATGAGTGACAGAACCAAGCCCTTCATCAGCGGATGATACGATTGAAATACAGGAATGAAAGGCAGTACAATGGCTGCTATTGTCGTTGTTGTGCATGTCACCACAAGCGTCATTTTAAATGCATGGCGAAGCATACTTTTATGAAGCCGCTCATGCGATTCTGCAATGAATTTAGAAATGGAGACTGGCAGCTCTAAGCTGGCGATCACAAGCACAAGCATGATGATGGGAAGGATGCTCATATATAAACCCATTCCATGTTCTCCAAGCTCTCTCGCTAAAATCATATTGACTAAAAACTCGATACACTCAGCAATGAAAGCTGCGACAGATAGCAGAATGACCCCTTTTACAAATCGATTCATGTAGCCTCCCCTTGTCTAAAAGCAAATTCTTTTCACATTCTATGAGACAAGTCCTGAAAATATTTTAATAATTGAAGACAAAAAAACAGCGACTGATTGATCGCTGCTTTTCTTTACACTGCAAACACGTGACGGCCAATGCGTTCTACAATTTTACGAGAACGAATCCAGTTATCTGTCGCCGTTTTTGGATTATAAAAATAAATCGCCTTTGTTGTTCTGTCATCTTCTTTGACAACCTGCTTCACAGCTTTTACGGAATCCTGGTCTGCCTTATCATTGATACTTCCATTTGATACGGGCTGGAAGGCATTTCGCTGATAAATCACGCCTCTGACACTGTCAGGAAAAGAGCGGTGTTCCACGCGGTTTAAGACGACGCTTGCTACAGCTTTTTTCCCGGCGTAAGATTCACCTTTTGCTTCGGCATGTACCAACCGAGAAAGCAAGTCCATTTCTTCATTAGAATAGTGTGATTGATTTCTTGAGCTTGCTGGCTTTGCCGTTTCCTTTTTCTTCGGCTTCGGTTTAGATGCCTTCTCCTCTGTTGACGTGCTTAGCATTTTCACTTTCGGCTGATGTTTCTCCTCTGAAAACGCAGGAATCACGGTATGCTTATTATCTTGATCTATATATGAAAGCTGATGCTTTTCAGGTGCTTGTTCAAGTTTCTGACTTAATGTGCCCTCTTGCTCTTGTATATTGTCCATCTTGATCGCTGAGATGAGCATAAGGATGGCAAAAAGAGCTGTATGAATTTTGATCATTCGCCTCATTCCTCCCTTAATTAATGTAGGCCGTAAGATACTTGTCCACTCTAACAAGAGCTTCTTCTATTTTCACGCACAAAGATTTGCATGCCTGTCCAAATTCCGTCATTAAATGGCATGTCCTAGTTGAAATACGCATGAACTGGTAATGTAAGCGTTTAATATAGTCTCTTTTTAGCCTATAATCATCCTTATGCTCCTGATTATGGGTTATTACATTTTCTTTTCATATGTATCAAGCTGGTTTGAAGTGTGACAAAAGAACCAAAATAAAAAGCTTTTTCTCATGAATGAGAAAAAGCTTTAGCTTCTTGCTTCTTTAAGATATTCAAAAATAACATCTCCACCATGCTTGGCGATTCCGCGAAAATGTTTAAAATCATCTTGATTGACCAATACAGAACGAAATGTTAAAAAATCATCCTTTTGAATGGTCACTTGTTTTTCAGTACCATTCCGTAATGATTCTAGTATTGTGTTGATGTGTTCTTCAGTCAAAAAAATCGCTCCTTTTCAGCCTTGATCAAATATTAAATATACCATTCGTTTTCAAAGCGTACAACGAAAACGAAAGAAAAACGTCTTTATCCTTTACATTGGTATGAAAATATTGCAAAATACTTTTTAATAGGGAATGAAATCTGTTTTTAAAGGAGAGGGATCGGTTGAAGATTGCAAAAATTGGGAATGTGATCGAATTTAGAAATGGTTTAACAGGTGTAGTTGAAAAAGTGAATGAAAACTCTGTTATTGTGGATGTCACCATTATGGACAACTATAGAGATTTAGAACTGGATTCACTAACAGTCGTTAATCATAAAAACTATAAAATCATCAAAGACTCCGTACATTAATTTGCAATCCTCAATTCAGACTACCGTTACATAAAGATATACACAGCAAAGCTGACTCGTGTGACAGCTCTGTTCTCTTTTGACCATCACATATGAAAAAGGCTGACAACCATATAAAGTGGCGTCAGTCTTTTTGCGCGTGAAAGGTTTGCATTTCCGCTTTTGTTTTGTACATATCAACTTCTTCAGGTGTTATCACGCCTTTATCAATTAAAAGGGCGATCACTCCAAGTAATGTGGAGGCACTCCATTTATATCGTTCTTTGTTTTGATGTTCAAGCACCTGAAGCTCTTCCCTTAATTCCATTAGCAGCTTCTCTGTTTTGTCTTCTTTGTTTGCCAACACAAACGCCTCCATTTTCATTCGCTCGTTTCAATTTTATCTTAAAGTAAATATATGAAGAATAAAAGTATGATACACCTTTACAAACATACGTTCTGTCGTGTATACTATACATACGAGCTGGTAGCCCCCAGCCGTCCTAGCAAGTTCTATTCCTATTGGTATGAGAAGAGTGACATGACTCTTCTCTTTTTTTATGGTTGATTCTCAAAAAAGACATGCATCCGGCATGTCTTTTCCTTTTTTCTAATTTTACATATCCATCATCAAACTTAGTTTGCAGCATTTGTGGTTACTCAGGACATAAGCAAAACGACTTTTTTATACGACTCAAGTAAATCCCCATTAACTTTTTTTGGGACGATTTGTAATCCCTTCGCAGTGACATTATACCTGTGCAAGCCCGCCATCTACGAACAATTCAACTCCCGTCAAGTAACTGCTTTCGTCTGATGCGAGGAAAGATACAGCGTTTGCTACTTCTTCAGGTGTCCCAACTTTTCCAGCCGGAACCATATTTCTGGCATTTTCCATCGCTCCTTCAAGTGAATCATTAAAAAGCTCATCGTATGCAGGTGTAAGAATAACTCCTGGACTTACCACATTTACACGAATTTCAGTACCTTTTAGGTCAAGAACCCAGTTGCGAACTAGTGCTCTTAATGCTGCTTTAGATGCTCCATATACACTAAATGCTGGGTTGCCAATTGATCCAGCAGTTGAGCCCGTTACAATAATAGAACCTACTTTGTCTGGGAATAGTGATAGCGCTTTTTGAACAGTAAAAATGGTTCCTTTCACGTTAATGTCGAACGTTCTATCAACCTGCTCTTCAGTAATTTCACCTAATGGAAGGAAGTTGCCGATGCCTGCATTAGCAAAAAGAATGTCCAACTTCCCTTTTTCCTGCTTTATCATGTCATATAGTTTGTCTAAGTCTTCAAGCTTAGAAATATCACCTTGAACACCGGTTACGTTCTTGCCAATTTGGCGAACAGCTTTATCAAGTTTGTTTTGTCTACGCCCCGTGATATAAACATATGCACCTTCATTTACAAATTTTTGTGCTGTAGCAAGACCAATCCCACTTGTACCACCCGTTACAAGCGCTATTTTACCTTTAAATTTACCCATACTTAACACTCCTTTAGAATTGAAATGATTTTATATCTAGTACCATTAAGTACTTGAAGAACAACTTACAAGTTATAGTATCCTTCAGTAAGCACATTATCGGAAGTACCCACTTTTTTGTGATATAGTAACTAAAAAGTAATAAATATGGAATGGAGAGCTTTAGACATGAAAAAATTTAGTTGTGGGTTTGAAGTGACAAAGGAAGTGATTGGCGGAAAATGGAAAGGACTTGTATTATACTTTTTAATGAATGGACCAAGGAGAACGAGTGAATTAAAGCGTATTATCCCAAATATAACTCAGAAAATGCTGATTCAAACTCTTAGAGAGCTTGAAGCCAGTGGACTTGTGACCAGAAAAATGTATAATCAAGTACCGCCGAAGGTTGAATATTCATCCACTGAACTTGGAAAATCTCTTAAACCTATCTTGCAGGAGCTCTGTCAATGGGGGAGCCACTATGCGGAGCAAGAGTATGCGGAAGGTGAATATGAAATTGTACAATCAGAACAACTAAAGTTAGGATAGATGTAGCTGCTGAAGTAGATGCTAAAAGTTCAAATCAGAAGTGGCATGGACTACATTCAGGAGAACTTTAGTGAAATTCAAAAATGAGCTGTTTCAAATGTTAAAGAGAAGGTTCAGTAACTTAACCAAACAATAAATGAAGATATGATAATAATATTTAATGCCTATGTTCTCTAAATAGGCATTTTTTCTTTCGGATAAAAAAGAAAAGACGTACAAATTGTACGCCTTAATCTGCCTCTGTAAGATCAATTGTTCACTGCATAAAAGTCACAGTTCAAGTTGCACCTCAGGTCACACTTTTTAATACAATTCCCATGAGTATTTTCAGGTGTGACTTTTTCCACTTTAATGTGACACCAATTCGTTTCACACTCCGTCTCACAGAGCTGAATAATCACCGATTATCAATCGTCTCCGGATACATATCATGGTTCATCATACGGTATTCTGCCATTTCCTCATATTTCGTGCCAGGTTTTCCATAGTTCGTATACGGATCAATTGAAATACCGCCTCTTGGTGTAAATTTGCCCCATACTTCGATATATCTTGGGTCCATTAATTCAATGAGGTCGTTCATGATAATATTCATACAATCCTCATGGAAGTCACCGTGGTTACGGAAGCTGAACAAATATAATTTTAATGATTTACTTTCGACCATGATTTCATTTGGGATGTAGCTGATATACACGGTCGCAAAATCTGGCTGCCCTGTTTGCGGGCAAAGTGATGTGAATTCTGGGCAGTTGAATTTCACAAAATAATCTCTATTCGTATGTTTATTCGGGAACGTTTCAAGCACTTGTGGTGCATAGTCAAACAAGTAATTGGTCCCCTGGTTTCCTAGTAAAGTGACACCTTCTAATTCTTCTGGTTTTCTTGTCGTCATTTTGTCTCTCTTCCTTTCTATACGCCTCGTTTATTTCCCCACAATAGCGTGTGCAGTTGTGGTAAGACTCTCACACGATTCAAATCAGGGTCTTGCGCTACTTGATCTACAAGCATTTCGTATTTCTTTAATAAGTGCGTTAATAAGTACGCATCATCAGCTGTCGTCGTATCATCATTTCCAACTTGCAAATAAAAGGGGAGTTCTGGGTATTTCGCATGAACATCCTTTGCATAGGCTAGATCAAGATCATCAAAGATCACGACCTTCAGGCTTGCATGTTGCAATCTGTTTCCATTTTTCAATTCATCTATGATACGTGTAAGTTTCGTAAAATCGGTTTTCATATTTGAACTTGGTGGTTTTGGAGAAATGGTTAAATCATCTATCTTCAAAAACCAATCTTGATACATCGTTCCCTGCGTTTCAAGCGCCGTATCAATTCCTTCTTCATGCAATAAATCAATAAGTGATTCCATTTGTTTTAAAAGCGCAGGATTCCCACCTGAAATGGTGACATGAGAAAAAGCCTTTCCACCTATTCTCTTCAGCTCTTTTACAATGTCCTCTGCCTGAAGCCACTGAATATCATGCTTAGCTGATCCATCCCATGTAAAAGATGAATCACACCAGCTGCAAGAGTAGTCACAGCCAGCCGTTCTGACAAACATGGTTTTTTGGCCAATAACCATTCCTTCTCCTTGAATGGTTGGACCAAAGATTTCTAAGACAGGAATCGCTTTAGTCATTGAGCTCAACTCGTTTCGGACGGTAAATGCAGTAGCTTGTTGGTGTCTCTCTGACAAAAACTTGAACACATACTGGATTGTTCGCTAAAGTCGTTAAATATGCGGCCACTTTATCATACACAGTCTTTGCGACAACCTCAGTGGTTGGCATCGCATATGGATCATTCGATGAGAATTCTTCATGGTCATTGAGCAGTGTATGGTCGTACTGTCCATGAATGAGTTTTTTTAGCGTGCTAAAATTCACAAGGAAACCTGAATCATCTAGATGATCTCCTGCAATTGTAATGTTAATTGTATACGTATGACCATGTACGCGGCTACAAGCGCCAGCATCTTCTCTCGGGATAAAATGGGCTGCCGATACATGCATATCTTTATTTAATTCAAACGAAAATGGATGATTCGTCTGTGGATAGATTTGAGAAAGCATTTAGTTCGCCTCCTTCATGTCCATATAAGTGTCATAGCCATTTTTCCGAAGCTTACATGCAGGACATTCCCCGCAGCCATCAGAAATGATGCCATTATAGCAAGTGAGCGTTTCATTTTTCACAAAATCTAGCGCATTCAGTTCATCAGCCAGCTTCCACGTTTCAGCTTTATTCAGCCACATGAGCGGCGTATGGATGACAAATGGTTTTTCCATTGCCAAATTCACCGTGACGTTACAAGATTTCACAAACTCATCTCGGCAATCTGGGTAGCCGCTAAAGTCTGTCTCGCACACACCCGTGATAATATGACGTGCTCCAATTTGATACGCAAGAATGGATGCAAAGGATAAGAAAACTAAGTTTCTCCCCGGAACAAATGTGGAAGGCAGTTCTCCTTCTTTTTCTTCAATATCAATGTCATCTCTTGTTAAGGCATTGGGTGCAAGCTGATTTAAAAGAGACATATCTAATAGATGATTTTTCACACCTAGCTTGTCAGCAATTCTTTTGGCGACATCAATTTCTTCTTGATGACGCTGATTATAATGAAAGGTTACCGTTTCAACCTCTTTAAATTGTTGAAGTGCCCATAGTAAACATGTCGTACTGTCCTGTCCCCCGCTAAAGACAACGACCGCTTTTTCATTTTTCATTTTTCCTTTTCCTCCTTTTGCAGACCCGTACCACCGCACAAAGCTGCATCTGAAAGGTTCATGAAAACCCCTATTTTCTCAAAAGAAAAGACACCTTTACATGTGTATGAGGTGTCCCAGCCATAAAAAATAAAAAATGCCACATCCAAGGATACGGCAAGTCCTTAGTTTTTTATAGAGGGTTTTGCTAGAACCTCTCCCGTTTTCACGGATTTTTGTTCAATTTTCACAGAGGATAGTGTACCACATAATTGGTGTACAAGCTATCCCTTCTTTACTTATCACCTGATGCAGGCACTTTTTTCAGACAAAGGAAGAGGATAAAAAAGATACTGACATAGCCAAAAACAGGGTAAACCGTTGAAATGAGTGTGCCGTATCCAATTTTACTGATCACATAACAGCAAAGAAGAATAAAGGATATCGTATACGTACTGTTCAATCGGATATACACCCTCACTTGTCTTTCGAGACCGTATAAATTCCCTATAACGGATGTAAAGACTTCACCGAAGATCACGAATAAATAGATGAGATGAATGGAGTTTGCGACTTGATACACCACTTGAGCCATCGGGATATCATACGCCTCCAGCATTTCTAATGAAGAAAGGGATAAAAAGCAGGCGAGCAGAATGAGTGTCAACATCAGACCTCCAAGCACCGCTCCCTTTTTTATAACGGCTTCGGATGTCATTTCGTTTGCGACCGGCACTAATACGGCTTGAGACAGCGCTAAATTAAATGCACCATATGAAATCGCAGACAACATCCATTCGCCCTCTCCCATTTGCAGCCCCAGAACGTGGCTTTCACCGCTACTAAACACAAATGAGTCTAGAAACACAATCAGCGAAAAGAAAATCAGCATTGGAACGACAAGTACATTGACACCAAATAACCCTTTTGACCCTTTAAAAAGGACAATGACACTTAAAATAATCGTTAAAAAAATACCATATTCTTTTGAGATGCCAAGTTGTTCTTCAAAAATAGCGCCTGCTCCAGAAATCATCACTGACGTCACACCTAGTAATATAAAAAACATGACGATGTTAATATATCGACTCGCAGCAGCTCCAAATAAAAACCGATTCATATCTTGATAAGACTCCGCTTCAATTCGTTTGGAAATCAGCATCATTTTTGCGCCAAGGCCGGTAAAAATAACACCGCTAATCAAAATCCCGATCAATCCAATCCAGCCAAAACGAACAAAAAATTCTACGATTTCTTTTCCTGTCGCAAACCCAGCTCCAACCACTGTTCCTACATATACAAAGGCAAGCTGAAAAGCGGATTCATTTGAACGTTTCATATGACCCCTCCGCACCCATCACTTTCGATTGTCTCTTTTTTATCCTATGAGACAAGTTCCTTGAAAAGAAGGACAAACCATGATTAAATGCAAAAAAGGCTTTTTCATTCAGCGATGAGCAAAACAGTTGAAAGTCAAAATAGGTCAGAGTATACTATAGTCAAAGATGGTCAAACAACAGACCATTTTATTTAACATTCATTGGTCAAATAAAGTCAAACTTTATTTTAAGGAGGTCATGGCTCATGCGTTGTCAACATTGTCAAGTGAATGAAGCAACTATTCGCCTGAATATGCAAGTAAATTCGTCCCGTAGCCAAATGGTTTTATGTGAAGACTGCTATACCTCTTTGATGGAACAGTCAAAAATGAAAATGGGTCCTAACCTGTTCGGAGGCGGTTCATTCTTCTCTGAGCAAGCAGGACATGCGACGAGCCAAGAGCGGCCTAAACAAAAAGGCTTGCTAGACGAGCTTGGCCGGAACTTAACGGATGGCGCACATGCTGGTTTAATCGATCCTGTCATTGGCCGTGATGAAGAAGTCACAAGAGTCATTGAGATTTTAAATAGAAGAAATAAAAACAATCCTGTCCTCATTGGTGAACCTGGTGTTGGTAAAACGGCCATAGCCGAAGGACTAGCACTAAAAATTGCAAATGGAGATGTACCAAATAAATTAAAGAACAAACAAGTTTATTTATTAGATGTCTCTTCACTTGTGGCAAACACAGGTGTACGTGGTCAATTTGAGGAACGGATGAAGCAATTAATCAAAGAATTGCAAAGCCGTAAAAATATCATCTTATTCGTTGATGAAATTCATCTTCTTGTAGGCGCAGGCTCTGCCGAAGGGTCAATGGATGCCGGAAACATTTTGAAACCAGCTCTAGCTCGAGGGGAACTGCAGCTAGTAGGTGCGACAACATTAAAAGAGTATCGTCAAATTGAAAAAGATGCTGCCCTTGAACGCAGGTTCCAGCCTGTCATGGTTGATGAGCCAACACAGGATGAAGCATTCGAGATATTAAAAGGCATTCAAGATAAGTATGAAGCCTATCATGGTGTCACCTATTCTGACGAAGCCATTAAAGCGTGTGTTCAATTATCTTCGCGGTATATTCAAGACCGCCACTTGCCAGATAAAGCCATTGATTTAATGGATGAAGCAGGTTCAAAAGCGAATCTCTCCATTGATGCAGCAAGTGAAGATGAATTAACAAACCGTCTTGCGCAAATTGCCGCTGAAAAACAAGCTGCTTTAAATGAAGAACGATATGAAAAAGCAGCGAAGCTTCGAGACGAAGAAGAAGCGATTGAAGCGAGATTGCAAAACAAAACAAATGACAAAGAACATGTCGTCACAGCTGAGGACATTCAGTCGATTGTAGAACAAAAAACAGGTATCCCTGTCGGCAAACTGCAAGCAGACGAACAAACAAAAATGAAAGAAATTGATGTCCGCTTAAAAGCCCGCGTCATTGGTCAGGAACATGCGGTTGAAAAAGTGGCGAAAGCCGTAAAAAGAAGCAGAGCCGGCTTAAAATCAAAACACAGACCAACTGGCTCCTTCCTTTTCGTTGGACCAACAGGCGTCGGGAAAACCGAATTGTCTAAAACATTAGCGGAAGAATTATTTGGCTCAAAAGAAGCGATCATTCGTTTAGATATGAGTGAGTACATGGAGAAACACTCCGTGTCCAAAATCATCGGTTCTCCTCCTGGTTACGTTGGACATGATGAAGCCGGCCAGCTCACGGAAAAGGTTCGCAGAAAACCATACAGCATCATTTTGCTCGATGAAATCGAAAAAGCGCACCCTGATGTCCAGCATATGTTCCTTCAAATCATGGAAGATGGCCGTCTAACAGACAGCCAAGGCAGAACCGTCAGCTTTAAAGACACAGTCATCATTATGACAAGTAACGCTGGCAGCACAGATAAAAAAGCAGTCAAAGTCGGATTCCAGTCTGAACAAGAAGAAGCCATCGAAGAACAATCATTGATTGATTCACTGAACGCTTATTTCAAACCGGAATTCTTGAACCGTTTTGACAGCATCATTCAGTTTGATTCATTAGATAAAGACGATTTAGTCAAAATTGTGGATCTTCTGCTCAAAGATTTGTCAGAGCAGTTAAAAGAACAAAATCTAACTGTTCACATCACAAACGAAGCGAAAGAAAAAATCGCTGAACTTGGTTATCATCCAGCATTTGGGGCTCGTCCGTTACGAAGAACGATTCAAGAGCATGTTGAGGATCAAATGACGGACATCTTGCTTGAAGAAGAACAACTTACTGGATTTACAGTCGATGTTGAACATGACGAAATTGTTGTGAAAAAGAGCTAAGTACATCCTAAGGAGGATCTTCAGCTCCATCATGTGGCAGTGTCTAAATTCCATCTGAGCGCCGATGCTCCCCCGCCTCTTTTCCTTTACGATAAAAGAAAAAGAGGTGGATCACATGGATCACATGATCAATTGGAACTACGATTTGATCAAAATCATACATGAAGAAAAATTAAAAGAATTGCTCTTAGATGAAACAGCTCAAAAAAGATGAAGTTTCCAGATTGTTGACACAGGGCTAAAATGAACTTGATTTTAGCCCTGTGTCTTCTTTTCAGCGTGATAGAAAACCTTTGCAGTCTAGGTAGGACGAGTACTGGCGCGGATCGAATGTCACATTCGTGAGCACCAGCACGCAGGACTGACAAAGAATGCAGGGTTTGTCTACACGCTGAAAACTCCCTTTTATATGAGGGAGTTTCTTTTTTTAAGGCTCACAGAAAGCGCTTTCGTCAAAATTTCTTCACATAAACTGTCTTAATTTTATATTCTGACTAAAACCCTTCTAGAAGACACCGATATTAACTATAGAAAAAGATAGTTAAAGGATTTGGTGAGATAATGGACAAAACATCGTTAATTGGTATTATTTTAGCATTTATTGCACTGAGTGTCGGTATGGTTTTGAAAGGTGTGAGTCTAACCGCTCTTATCAACCCGGCGGCTATATTGATCATTGTGGTTGGGACAATTTCAGCTGTTGTCATTGCCTTCCCATCTAGTGAAATTAAGAAAACACCAAAATTATTCGGCAAAATTTTCAAAGATAGCAAGCTTCCAACGATACAAGAGATGATTCCTCTATTTTCAAACTGGGCACAAATTGCTCGTCGTGAAGGTCTTTTGGCATTAGAGGCAAATCTTGAGGAAGTCGATGACGATTTTCTAAAGAACGGCTTAAGCATGGCAGTTGACGGTCAAAGTGCTGAATTTATTCGCGACGTCTTAACAGAAGAAGTCGATGCCATGTCGGAGAGACATCAGTCAGGCGCATTAATCTTTACACAAGCTGGTACATACGCTCCGACTCTAGGGGTACTTGGTGCCGTTGTCGGACTTATTGCCGCACTTGCAAACATGGGAGACATTGAAGCACTTGGACATGCGATCAGTGCTGCCTTCGTCGCCACACTGCTTGGGATTTTTACAGGGTATGTGTTGTGGCATCCATTTGCCAACAAGCTGAAGCGTAAATCAAAGGAAGAAGTAAAGCTTCGTCTCATTATGATTGAAGGGATTCTTTCTGTCCTTGAAGGCCAGTCTCCAAAGGTCATTGAGCAAAAACTTCTGATGTACTTACCAGCAAAAGAACGTGCAAATCTTGTCATTGAAGAAGGAGAAAAACAGAATGGCTAGGAAACGTAAAAAACATGATCATGAAGACCATGTAGATGAGTCTTGGCTGATCCCTTACGCCGATCTTCTTACGCTTCTTCTCGCCCTCTTCATTGTGCTGTTTGCATCTAGCTCCATTGATGCGGCAAAATATGAACAGATGGCTAAATCGTTTAATGTTGTCTTTACTGGCGGCACTGGCGTAATGGACCAATCAAGCATGCAGAGCACCGAAGAAACAGAAAACAGTAATCAAACCAAAAAATCAGCAGAAGATGAAGAAGAAGCAAAAGCGAAAGCTCGTGACCAAGCGGTATTAACAAAGGTTAAAAAGCAAGTAGATTCATTCATTGCGGATAAAAAACTTGGTTCGAAGCTTGAAACAAAGCTGACGGATGAAGGTCTGCTTATTACAATTGAAGACAGCATCTTCTTTGATTCTGGGCGAGCGGTGATCCGCTCGCAGGATGTTCCGTTAGCCAAGGAAATATCAAAGCTGCTCGTCATTAACCCTGCTCGTGATATCGTCATTAGCGGACATACAGATAACGTTCCGATTCGGAATTCTGAATTTGAATCCAACTGGTATTTAAGCGCCATTCGTGCGGTCAACTTTTTAAATATTCTCCTTGAAAACAGCAACCTAGACCAAGAGAACTTTAGCACAAAAGGTTACGGTGAATTTAAACCGATTGCCTCTAACGATACCGCAGAAGGCAGAAGTAAAAACAGACGCGTCGAAGTTCTTATTTTGCCAATTGAGAAAAAAGCAAAATAAATAGGAAGCCAGCAGCTTCCTTTCAGATCATGACAAAGGGCTAAAATAATGTTTATTTTAGCCCTTTGTCTTTCTTATGAGCGCGACTGAAAGCGCTTGTCGTTTATCGGTGCGCAGGACTGACACCATATGCGAGGATTAGTCTACATACTAAAAAGGAAGCCAGCGGCTTCCTTTTTTATGTGTTTATTCTTTATGATCATATAAATGCTTGGCACGCAGTCCTACATGTTTGAGCATATCGATGCAGGCATCCTTCTCCTCTTCACTAAGCACACTGATCATCTCGTGAATCTCTTTTGCATGATCTGGGAAGATGTCATCAAGCAAAGCTCTTCCCTGCTCCGTAATATGTGCAAATGTCACCCTGCGGTCTTCTGCACAAGCTTTCCGGCTAAGGAGTTCTTTTTTCTCCAATTTATCAACCACATACGTGATGCTTCCGCTTGCGAGTAAGATCTTATCACCTATTTGCTGAAGCGGCTGATCACCTTTATGATACAGCAATTCTAATACAGCAAATTCAGTTGGATTCAGACCGTGCTTCACAATATGTTTGTTCATGTGGTGATTAATGGAGCGATAGGCACGTGATAGTACAATAAATAATTTCAAAGATTTCTCAACATTATGATTTTCCATTTTTTATCATCCTTTATGAAATGCAACCCACTAATGTGACATTAATAAACAATAAGTAAAATGTCAACATGTTGAACCATTTTTAGCATGAAAAAGAGACCAGAACGAATCACCTAATTTTTTAAAAATCTCACAAGTCATCGTAATAAAGATAGGTTCAATGCTATAATAAGTCTATTAGGTAATACGTTGGAGCGATGAATCATGAGTATACTGAAAGGGTTTTGGAAGAAGATCAAGCTTTACCTTATTTTGGTCGTGATTCCAACCCTCATCATTAGTTATTTTATCTACGAAAAAGAAACTGAGAAAATTGATGTAAAAAACAAACAAACCGCTACACTTATGTTAAATATTCACAAAAACCAAATGAATTATTTAATCAGTGAAACAGAAGCAAGATTAACTTCCCTTGCCATGGGATTTGACCAGCCGCTTGAAACGAAAAGAGTACAAAACATCCTAGAGAAAATCTATAAACAAGAACCTCGTTTTTCAGGCCTGTATCTCCTAGACCAAAAAGGAAATGTCACAGCCAGCACCACACCATTAAAGGAAAAAATCAACCTGTCATTTAGAGATTACTTTAAACGTATTCAAGTTACAAAACAGACCGTCATCACAGATAACTATGTAAGCCGCATTACTAAGCAGCGGATTCTCTCCATTTGTGTCCCTGTTTTGAATGAAAACGACGAAGTCACGGATGTGCTAGTCGCTGCGATTCAAATTGATTATTTAAGAAATATTATGAATGTATTAAACCCAGAGCTTCATTTTAAGATGCTGAATCAAAATGGAGACGTTGTGTTTACAAGTGGTCCACAGCCAGCATCTGAAAGTGATAGCACCGTGTCTACATATTTAGATGAAAACAGCTGGAAGCTGGAGGTTTTTCCGCAGCGTGCGACAACAAGTGAAGTACTGTCTGTGATGCTGTTTCCTTTATCCAGTGCATTTATTCTCTTAAATATCTTATTCACACTCGTCCAATATATCATTTTAAGACGACAAACCCAGCAGGAACGCCACCAAAATGAAGCACAAAAGCTTGAACTCATTGGAACACTTGCGGCAAGTACAGCTCATGAAATTCGCAATCCATTAACAGGCATTAGCGGGTTTATTCAACTTTTGCAAAAGAAGTATCGTTCAGAAGAGGATCAGCTTTATTTTTCTGTCATCGAGGAAGAAATTAAACGGATTAACCAAATCGTCAGTGAGTTTCTTGTGCTAGGAAAACCAACGGCTGAAAAGTGGCAAAATAATTCTGTGAAAGAAATTGTGAGTGAGATCATGCCAATTGTATTTTCTGAGGCGAATCTTTATAATGTCGAGGTTGATTTGCAAATCAATACCATTCAAGATGTTGGCGTGTATTGCACGAAGGATCACATTAAACAAGTGGTATTGAATGTAGCGAAAAACTCGTTAGAAGCGATGCCAAATGGCGGTCATTTGAAGATTGTCATTGAGGCTGAAAAAGAACAGGTCATCATAAAAGTGAAAGATACAGGTGAAGGTATACCAGAAGAGATGCTGAAACATATCTTCCTCCCTTTTATTACGTCGAAAGAAAAAGGAACAGGTCTTGGGCTTGTTGTGTGTAAACGAATCATTTCGATGTATGGGGGGACAATCGATATCGAGAGCAAAGTGAATAAAGGAACAACCGTGATCATCATGCTCCCTTCTGCACACTAATAGCTGAAGCATTCATCCGGTTTTGCTAATGGCAAGACCGGTTTTTTGATGTCAATAAGAAGGACGATTGACAGAAAGGAGACTCATTTGTGATACAAGATCATGAAAGGAAGCAACAGATTGTTGTTCATGAAAAAGAAGATACTGATACTCATTCATCAGGTTGTCCAGTTCTTGACTATATTTAATTGTCGTCTCACCTGTATAGCCTTCTACTTGAGCAGCTTCTACCATTTGTCTTCTCTTTTCATCAATTGACATTAATAGCTGTTCTTTCCGTACATAAATATTCATGATCTCAGCTCCCGCTATGAATTCGTCTGTCTACGCTCTAAATGATCCGACACCAAAATTATACTTTATTTGTAAATTAAATTAAATATGCTTATTTTATTTAATTTTTTACAGCCTAAAGACCTTTTACCCAATGAATTCTGGGGGTAAACTTCAAAATTGGACAGGACTGACACATTGATTAAACAGAATTTTATCCTATGCAGAAGACCAAAATCAACTATTTTCTCTCTCATTTTATGTCTATTTTCCTAAAAAAAAGCTGATCTTCCGCCTCATGCGAAATGATCAGCTCCCACTATTAAACCGTTTCTTCTTCGTAAATTGGCACCCAGCCCTCAGTTGTGACAAATATGCGAACTGCGACGACTTGACGATCTTCTTGAAGTGTAAAGTAGTGACGAATATTCGGGGGCACAGAAATTAAATCACCTGGATTCAGTCTCACATCAAAAAAGACGCCGTCTTTGCCTTGAATGGCAAAGATTCCATGACCGCTCACGATAAATCTGACTTCATCATCCGTATGATGATGCTCACGTTTAAAGTTTTGAAGCAGTTCATCCAGATTAGGAGTCGCATTTGATAATGAAATCACATCCTGCGCTTTGTATCCTCTTCGCTCGGAAATACTCTTTATTTCCTCTTGAAACACAGTTAAAATTTCTTCCTTTTCATCATCTGTTAAATCGTACTTTTCTGATAACTGTTTTGGTAGTTTTTCAATATCCCAATGTTCATAAATGACCCCTTGCTGTTCTAAATACGCCTGAACCTCTTGTTCGTTCTCAAGTAACGTGTTCTCTTCATTATGAATGTAAATGGTCGCCATGTGTGTTTCCTCCTTTTTATTTAACAAGCTGCTTTTGATAAAGCGCTACTTTCAAATGATAGGTAAATAAAAATTCATAAGCCTCTAAGACTCGTTTGGCTTCAAATGCGCTTTTCCCCCAAACGGTGATGCCATGATTACGAATGAGTACAGCACCAGCATCGTCCGTCAGGTGCACTGCAAATTGCTCTGCAAGGTGCGGAATATGAGCTGGGTTTTCAATAATAGGAACAGCAACTTCTGCATCCTCTTCCCAATAACCAAGCGCTTTAATGATTTCATTACCTTTAAAACGAATTTCTCCTTTATCGCCATACAGCTCAGAAATGACATTGTTATCGATCGTGTGGACGTGAAGACAACATCCTGCTTTCGTCCGCTCATAAACGTATGTGTGAAGCAGTGTTTCAGCTGATGGCCTGAGCGGCTGATTCGGATGAACCGGCTGACCTGCTGCATCAACAAGAACAAAATCTTCATCGGTTTCTTTTCGTTTATCTTTGCCGCTTGCCGTCACCAAAAACGTGATGGGATCATCCGACACTTTTATCGATAAATTGCCGCTCGTTCCGTAAAACCAGTCTCTTTGTGCCAATTCACGTTTGACGTCTGCTAGTTCCTTCCAGCGTTTACTCTTCTCGTCTGCCATTCCTTCACTTCCTTTATTTGATCAAATTGCGCTTTTAGATCAACAAATGTTTCATACTCTTGATGTACGAGCCCTAGCTCTTTACATTCGTTCAGTAAATAATCACGCGCAAACGTGAGATCCGCATGTTTCGCTGCCTCAATATCAGTCACTGAATCACCAATCATGATAATAAAGTCATCTTCCTGCGTCAGTTCTCGAATAATGGAAGGCTTGCAGCAGCCACAGCCATTTTGGCATTCTGAATCACAGGCATGCGGCCATTCAATTTGAATATGGTCTTCTTTAAATGATGCATAGTTACAATAAATATTCTCTTGTTCGACAATCCCTTCAAGGATAGGATAGACAAAAAAGTCCATACCGCCGCTGAGTACATAGAAAGGAATGTCTGCTTTTTTGACATCATCGACAAACTGTTCAAATCCCTCACGAATCTCTGTATCCTCTAAAATAAATGACCGAATGGCTTCTTTCTGATCACTCGTCAGTAACTGAAACATCTGCCCGACGCCTTCTTGGATCGTGATCTCTTTTGCTAGAACACCATCCTTCCATTTCGTCCATTCTTTTGGAGCAAACTGCTTCATGATGCGAATGATATTATCATTTTTCGTAATCGTACCATCAAAATCACAACATACAATTGGTTTTTTCATTTATTCTGCTACCCTTCCCCAAAGATCAAGTGCTGCTTGTAAGTCTTGACAAGTTGATGCTTTTTCTTCGATAGACTCTTTTTTGACCACCGCATCAACGATCGAACGAAAGGCTTTCCCTCCTCCAATTGCTCCCCGCGGATGTCCGTGAATTCCCCCGCCTGCATTAATGACATGATCAAGTCCAAAATCTTTGATTAAGATCGGCACCATTCCCGGGTGAATGCCTGCTGAAGGGACAGGAAATGTTTGTTGAACTGTATCCTCTTTCACACATGCTTCGAAAATGCCAATGGCATCTTTTTTCGGAAGGGCGACTGATCCATAAGGAGAGGGAAAAAGACTTAAATCAGCGCCAGCATATCGATTTAATTTGCCTAAAAGAAGAGAATGCGAGAATCCATAGTCTGGAGAGGATGTCATTGCACCGCTCACTGCCGGATGTGCCATGATCGGCAATCGGATCTCTGGATCTTCAGCCAAGCTTTGCATGACATCAAGTCCATAGGCAAAAACATTGAATAAAAGCGCATCAGCCCCGAGTTCGGCTGCCTTTCTTGCTCGATCTTTCAAATCAAAAGTTCTACCCGTTAAATTAACAGCATAAAGCGTGCGATGTCCTGTCTCTTCATATGTTTCTTTTAATATCTGTTTTCCTTCCTTGATTCGATCTTCAAAAGGGGCTAATGGGCTTTCAAATAAAATCTCATCATCTTTGATGAAGTCTACTCCACCTAAAGCCTGTAAGCGGAGCTGTTCTTTTAAATCCTCCATATCACGGCCGATCACGCCTTTAAATATACTCATCAATAGCGGCCGATCAAACACGCCTACTTTCTTTCGTATCCCCTCAATGCCAAATACCGGTCCTGGCAGACAGCTTTTAAACCTTTCCGAAAATTCGATATCGACGAGCTTTACTTTCCCATCCAGTGAAAGCTTTCCAAAAATCGTCGTCAACACCGCTGGTATATCAGCTGAAAAGTTCGCCTCAGGATAAGCAATGGTCACCTCTGATTGATACAGACCACCATTTGTGGGAGACTGTTCTTTTACGCTCACCACACGGCCTTTATGTTTTTTCAGCTGCTCCTTTTTGAGCTGCGGCAAGTCCGTCCATGACCCGACCGTTAACCCAAGTGCGATCTGCTCTGCTTTTCGGTCTATTTGTTCATCCTCTCGATGTGTTAGTACGTATGTTGCCAGTAGTTCACTCACTAGGAATCCCCTTTCGATTGCGTCCTGTATATGGTCAATAAAAAAACCTCTTTAAGTGCTTGATCAGCGCGTTAAAGAGGTTTCGTCTCATTCATCCGAATCTTATCTCTCAGCGCTTGCTGCAAGAATTAGCACCGTGCTTCATGGAAGTCGGTTGCCGGGCTTCATTGGGCTAGTCCCTCTGCCTACTCTTGATAAGAATATTCAATTTTCTTAAATATTGCCTGAATTATCGCACCATTTTTTTACGTTGTCAATGGCTTTTTTTCAAATAACTGCAAGGCAGCGATACGATCAGCGGCTTCCTTTAGCCGCTCCTCACTTGTTAAAAGCCCGACTCTGACGTAGCCTTCACCATGAGCACCAAAGCCATTCCCCGGTGCCACAACAACATGTGCTTTTTCTAATAATACATCAGAAAAAGTTTCCGATGTATACCCTTCAGGCACCTTTAACCAAGCAAAAAATGAGCCCTTTGGCGCACTGACGTCCCAGCCAATCTCTTTGCATGCAGCAATCCAAGTGTTTCGTCTTTTTTCGTACCGATCATTTTGTACTTGTACGCACGTTTGATCGCTTAAAAGTGCTTCTGCTGCTGCATCTTGAGTTGCTTTAAACAGTGACACAAACAGATGATCCTGATAAAGCTCAATGGCTTCGATAACAGAGGCATTCCCTGCTGCAAAACCGACTCTCCAGCCAGCCATATTATACGTTTTGGACAATGTATAGATTTCAATACCTGTCTCTTTTGCTCCGTCTATTTGCAGGAAACTGAGGGGCTTTTCGCCGTCAAATCCTATGCCACCATATGCAAAATCATGGACAACACACATCTTATTTTCACTCGCAAACGCAACAGTATCTTCAAAAAATGTCCTGGTTGCAGTCGCACCAGTTGGATTATTTGGGTAATTTAAGTAAATCAATTTTGCTTGATTCTTATCTTCCTCAGACAGTTGGTGGTAGTCAGGCAAAAATTCATTTTGTTCAAGAAGAGGCATTGTGACCATGCGAGCTCCGGCAAGCACAGCGCCTGACCAGTAATCAGGATAGCCCGGATCTGGAACAAGCAGCGTATCACCTGGATTCAGTAAACATTGCGGCAATTCGACTAGTCCCGCTTTCCCTCCAAATAAGATGGCAATCTCTGTCTTTGGGTCAAGCGTGACACCATATTCTCTTTCATAAAAAGCAGCTGCAGCTTTTTTTAGTTTCGCTGTCCCGCGGAATGAGGAGTATTGATGATTTTCAGGTTTTGCTACCGCTTCCTGCATCGCTTTCACAATATGTGGAGGAGTGGCCTGATCAGGATTTCCTTGACCTAAATTAATCACATCTGCCCCTTCCTGCACTTTTTTCTGTACTTTTTGTACAAGCGACGCAAAAAATTGTTTCGGTAAATGTTTCAATACATCCGATTGCTGGAATTCCATTTTTTCACCTTCTATTCAAGTTACATGACAATACAATCACTGTAATGGATTGTTTTATGAATTGTAAAGCAATTTTGAAAAAAGATTGACATGTGAACTGCAGCTCTGATAATATCTAGAATTAAGAAATGCAAGCAGACATGAAACAATTACATATTGATTTCTCTTATCGAGAGTTGGGCGAGGGATTTGGCCTTTTGACCCCAACAGCAACCGACCGTTAATACCACTGTGAAGTGGGGCGCAGCAAGTACAGCGCCAAGACAATTGTCTTATAGGGCACGGTGCTAATTCCATCAGACGTATGTGCTGAGAGATAAGAGAGGCTTCGAGCATACACGCCATCAAGCCTCTTTCTCTCAGGAGAAAGAGGCTTTTTTATATGATTTGGAGGGGAAGCAATTGGTTACACTTACGGCATCATATGAAGAATTAACAGAAAGTTCGGCAGTTGCACTTGCCATTAGACTTGGATTGATTCAGGAGAGCAGTCATTTAACATGCACTGAAATCGGTGACGGAAATTTAAATTACGTCTTTCATATTTATGATCACAAACAAGCAAAAGGACTGATTATCAAGCAGGCCCTTCCTTACGCAAAAGTCGTTGGAGAAAGCTGGCCGCTGACATTAGACCGTGCAAGAATTGAAAGTGCAGCACTCATCAAGCAATCAGAGTATGCACCACATCTCGTACCAACCGTCTATTATTCGGATACAGCTCTTGCAGTGACGGCAATGGAGGATCTATCACACCTTGAAATCGTCAGAAAAGGGCTAATTGCCGGAAAACATTATCCGTATTTATCAGATCATGTCGGAGAATTTTTAGGCAAAACACTATTTTACACGTCTGACTTTGCCACAAATCCTAAAATCAAAAAACAATTCGTGAAGCAGTTTACAAACCCTGATCTTTGTGACATTACAGAGAAACTCGTCTTCACAGATCCTTTCTTTGACAGCGAAACGAATGACTTCGAAGAGGAATTAAGAGAAGAGGCACAAGCACTATGGGCTGATCTTGAACTGCAAGCAAAAGCAGCCGAATTGAAACGGATCTTCTTAACCTCTGCTGAAACACTGGTACATGGAGATCTTCATACAGGCAGTATTTTTGCAAACGAAACGGAAACGAAAATCATTGATCCAGAGTTCGCTTTTTACGGTCCTTTCGGATTCGATATCGGTCACTTTATTGCCAATCTGTTCATCAATGCTTTATCTCATGAGAATGAGCAGGATCAGCAGCACCTTTTTGATCATGTCGTCAATGTGTGGGCAACATTCAAAGAAGTGTTCACAAAAGCATGGAAAGAAGACAGTATTGAAGCGTTTAGTGTATCGGACAGCTTTTTAGAAACAACGTTTGACCGTATTTTAAAAGAAGCCACCGGCTTTGCTGGCTGTGAGCTTGTTCGCCGAACCATCGGTCTTGCGCATGCGGCTGATCTTGATGCGATTCCATCACATTCTAGAAGGCTTCAGCAGAAAAAAGCAGCACTTACACTAGGAAAAACATTGATCAAACAATATCAAGCAGTGGAAACAGCGTCTGACCTCGTCGCATTATTCCAGCAAACTGTAAAGGAGTGACGAGTTTTGTCTAAAGAATTTGAAGTTCCCCGTTCCGTCGAATGGGAAGAAAACCGTATCAACATTTTGAATCAGCAAAAATTACCCGCTGAAACCGTGTTTGAGCATTTATATACAAAAGAAGATGTGTATGATGCCATTGTGACGCTAAAAGTACGCGGAGCACCTGCTATTGGCATTACAGCGGCTTTTGGGCTCGCACTCAGTGCACAAGAGATTGATACAGAAGACATTAATCTCTTTAAGCGAGAAGTCGCTCGCCTGAAAGAATATTTAAACAGTGCTCGTCCAACCGCTGTGAATCTTGCCTGGGCATTAGACCGGCTTTATCAGCGCATTGAGCGTGCTGCTTCGGTGAATGCAGCCAAAACTGATCTTGTCCATGAAGCCATTCAAATTCAAATCGAAGATGAAGAAACATGTCGGCAAATCGGTCAAAATGCTCTTCAGCTCTTTAAATCTGGTGATCGAATTATGACCATTTGCAACGCAGGCTCCATTGCCACAAGCCGGTACGGAACAGCGCTTGCACCCTTTTATTTAGCGAAAAAGAAAAACCTCGATCTTCACATTTACGCATGTGAAACACGTCCTGTCCTTCAAGGCGCTCGTCTGACGACATGGGAATTGATGCAGGGCGGTGTAGATGTGACGCTTATCACGGATAATATGGCAGCCCATACGATGAAAGAAAAACAAATTTCTGCCGTGATTGTTGGTGCAGATCGAATCGCTAGAAACGGTGATACAGCAAATAAAATTGGAACGTTAAGTCTGGCTATTTTAGCTAAACACTTTCAAATTCCATTTTTTGTGGCAGCGCCTCTTTCGACCTTTGATGTGTCAACTCAGGATGGATCAGATATTCCGATTGAAGAACGCGACCCGCAGGAAGTAAAGGAATTAAACGGCATCCAAATTGCGCCTCCTGACGTGCAGGTATTTAACCCTGCCTTTGATGTCACTCCTCACCATCTCATTTCCGGGATCATTACAGAAAAAGGCATTATCACTTCCAACTATACAGAAGAGATTGATGCACTATTCACCGAAAGCGCGTCACTTTAATCAAACAAAAGCGCGGGGTTCTTATCATTTAAGAGCACCGCGCTTTTTTGTTTCGTTCGTTTTTGCTAATATTTCTTTTTTCTGTTCTTCTGTCAACACGTTCATTTTGACACATAGTGATGTGACGGCGTACATTTTATCTTTTTTGCCCCATAACATGTTAGCAGCCTCCTTTTTCCCTAGACCAACTTTTTTAGCTTAATAAAAGGATATGTCGCTCACTAAACATTTGGAACAGGTCAATTCATTTATTTTTGAACAAATGGGATGCCTTCTAATTCTAACAGGATCGCTTTCATCCCTGTCTTCGTCCCTGCATAACCAGTCAGAGTCCTGTCTTTTCCAATGACCCGGTGACACGGGATAAAAATAGGCAATGCATTGCGTCTATTAGCTTGTCCAATGGCTCTGACAGCCTTTGGATTGCCGATCGCTTCTGCAATATCAGCATAGCTTTTTGATTCACCATACGGAATAGTAGAAAGTGCCTCCCACACTTGCTCTTGAAACGGAGAGCCTGCTTGCTTGAGCGGGAGATCGAACACTTTCCGATCGCCCTTAAAATATTCATCCAGCTGTTTTTTCGCTTCTTTTAATACAGGCGTGTCTTCTTGTTTAAAATGGTCTCTCTGTTCTTTGACCAAAAACGATTCATCATCAAACTTCACTTCAATGATGGCACCATCTTTCTCTAGTATGTATAATGCCCCGATTGGTGCGGTATAGACTGTATAATACACATTAAAGCTCCCCTTCTTGTTTCTGCTGCCGGAGTGGAAGCGTGAGATGGAACACTGTTCCAACCCCTTCTTCACTCTCTACTTCAATGGTTCCTTGATGCTCTTCAATAATTTTATAACTAACCATTAACCCAAGTCCAGTGCCTCTTTCTTTTGTTGTATAAAATGGTTCTCCGAGACGTTTTAGTTTATCCTCTGTCATGCCGCAGCCTTCATCACGAAGAGAAATCACAATGTGCTCCTTCCCCTTCCTTTGAATGCTCACGTATACATTTCCTTTCTGAGGCATTACTTCAATCGCATTTTTCAAAATGTTAATAAAGACTTGCTTCAATTGATTTTGTTCACAGTAGATGAGCGGAATATCATCCAGCACATTTAAGTGCATTTGCACATTGCCAAGATTGGCCTGTGCGTGAAGAAGATCCATCGTGTCTTTGACAATTTGCACGACATTTTTTTCTTCATAGATGATGGCCTGCGGTTTTGCTAAAATCAGAAATTCTGTAATGATGGATTCGATTCTTTTTAGCTCTGATGTGATGACATTAAAATAGAGCGAATACTCCCCTTCAATATTTCCTTTGAGCAGCTGAATGAAGCCTTTTAAAGCCGTCATTGGATTTCTAATTTCATGGGCAATTCCAGCGGCAAGCTCTCCGACAACATGAAGCGTATCCGATTTTCTTACCCGCTCCTCTAATTCCTTGCGCTCAGTCACATCTCTAAAGATGGCCAAATTCATGTTATGAATAATATTTCGTTTAAAAGAAAACTCCAAAATACGTTGATCTGGATGGTTCAGCACAAATGGAACTTCATTGTCCATCTCATCTAATGACATCGCCTGAGCTGGCTGCGCCAAATTTTCAATTTGATATGGCGCAAGGATATGAAAAAGGTTCATTTCCGTTAAGTGATCATCTTTGAGGCCAAGCAGTTCACTTGCGGATGGATTCACATCAATAATCCGGTATTGATTATCGAAAAGAACAATGCCATCCATAGAGCCATTAAATACTTTACGGAATTTGAGCTCACTTTCTCGCAGCTCCTCTTCCATTCGCTTTCTGTCACTGACATTCCGTAATATGGTTAAGTGCTGCCCTTCTAATACCGCATGCTTAGAGGTGAACTCAAGCTCTTTGAATTGGCCATTCGCCATTCTAAAGAGGAGTTCTTCTCTGATTTCAAGATTCCTGATATACCGTCTTCTTGTCGGCCGGTATCTGCGATCAGATTTGACTAGAAAATCCATGAGTTTCTTGCCAATCAGCTGATGCATCGGTAATTCGAAAATTCGGCAGGCAGATTCATTTGCCCTGACAATTTCTCCATCATCCGCCCAAATGATGATGGCATCCATCGCATTTTCGAATATTTCTCTAAAACGTTCTTCACTTTTTAGCAGCTTTTCTTCCATTAATCTTTTTTCTGTAATATCACGCATGATGGACATGTAAAAACCACTCATCACATTGGATGTGATGGTCAGTTCGAATAATTTGTGCTGCCCAGATTGAAGGGTAACAGGAAGTTCACCCTTTGCTTTCCCTGTTTCTTTCAATGAAGTTAAGAGCTGCTGGAGCGCTGGAAGATTTTCTTCTTCAACAAATTCATTTAAGTAGCGGTCTGTTAAATCTGTTTTTTGAAGTTCAAAGCTCTGGCAAAAAGAGTGATTGGCGTCAATCATACAACCATCCTGATCAAATATGACCATACCGTCAATCGCTCGATCAAATAAATCTTTAAACAGCTGCTCATTCATCGAACGTTCTCGCTCTAATATTTTCTTTGAAGAAATATCACGCATGACGACAATATATTGTTGATTCACCACGTCGTGCTCTGCTACAAATTCAATATATTTTGTCTCTCCATTTTCAAGTTGAATGGAGATCTCTCTTTTTAACGTTCCTTTTCGAAAAAAAATCTCAAGTGAGCAGTCAATTTTGTTTTTCGGGATGCCGTATAGGAAATCTAGAACGGATTTATTGAGGAGGTCTTCTTTCGGTGTTTGCACAAGCCTACATGTCGCTTCATTGGCTTGAATAATGTTGAGGTGCTGATCAAATATAAAAATGGCATCTAACGTCTTATTTAACAGCATTTTGTGCTGTATCAATTCATTTCGCAAATATTCGTTCTCTTTTTCTAATTTTCTGATATTTTTCGCGCCATCGAGCGTTTCAGTCATTCTCTTACACTCCTTTTCCAGCCTCATTCCTCTACAATATTTCTACAAGATTTTCATTGTTCCTTCATTCGACTCATAAAAAAAGAGAACTTTTTACACGAGGCTTGCTTCATTTGTTTCATTTGGATGACACGATTGTATAACGATTCTCTTTTCTTACGCTTCTTTTACAACCGTTCTACAATTTCACATCAAATAGCGAAATGAGCCAATTTGTATTTTAAAATGGGGCAAATGAGGGAACAGTGCACTTAGAACGTTTATGTTCGAAATGAAGCAGGAAAGGTGATGTTATGACGTCCACGAGAGACAGTTATTTCGATAATGCAAAATTTCTTCTGATTTTTCTAGTTGTTTTTGGTCATTTGTTACGGTCATTCATACATGATAATGACTGGATACTCTACTTATATAAATTTATTTATACATTCCATATGCCCGCTTTTATATTGGTGTCTGGCTTCTTTGCCAAAGGTTTTAGAAAACCAGGTTTTATGAAAAAAGTCGCAGTTAAGCTGATCATCCCATATTTGATTTTTCAGGTCATCTATTCTGTGTATTATTATTTCTTACAGGATCAAAGCATCTCTAACTTAAATCCGATTGATCCGCAGTGGTCTTTATGGTTTTTAATCAGTTTATTCTTTTGGAACTTACTACTCATTCCTTTTTCAAAACTGCCATTCCACTGGGCAATGATCGTTAGTTTATCGATGGCGTTACTTGTCGGTTACGTGGACAGCATTAGCGATACGCTCAGCCTATCTCGTACGTTTGTCTTTTTGCCGATGTTTTTAGCTGGCTTTTATTTAAAAAAGCAGCACTTTGAATTTATCCGAACAAGCAAAGGGAAACTGACTGCACTTCTTGTACTGATGGCCGTGTTCATGTTTTGCTATTTTTATGAATTCGATTATTCCTTTTTATTTGGGTCACAATCGTACGCTTCTCTTGGAGATGAAGGACTCATTGCAGCGATGAAACGAATGGCATGGTATTTACTTGCATTTGCTGCTACCTTTAGTTTCTTTGCATTAGTCCCTACACGCCGGTTCTTCTTTACCAAATGGGGCACAAGAACGTTATATGTCTATTTACTTCATGGCTTTGTGATTAAGCTTTTAAGAACGACTTGGTTTGATGATTGGGCTCTAAATACGGCAAGTGTATTGATTCTATTGCTGCTTACGGTCCTCTTAACCTTTACCCTATCTAGTACATTTGTTAAAACTGTTGCACAACCAGTCATCGAGCTCAAAATGACCAGCCTGATGAGAACCATTACTGGCAGACAAAACAGTTAT
The DNA here is from genome assembly GCF_052044605.1 of Bacillus sp. 22483. Classification (NCBI taxonomy): domain Bacteria; kingdom Bacillati; phylum Bacillota; class Bacilli; order Caryophanales; family Bacillaceae; genus Bacillus; species Bacillus sp. 22483. Next base: position 423,619 of record NZ_JBQENU010000002.1, read on the forward strand.
ATTAAATAGAAAAAACGATCTCTCAGGATCGTTTTTTTCTATTTATTTTTTGTTTTTCTGTTCAGTATGACATTCATCGTTTTTTTTAGGCTTCATTAAGGTATCAATCCATTTACTGCTGTTTATATCTCCCAGCTCGCTGCCAAATTCCTCTTGCAAGATATCGGGGTTCATCGGTTTTTTATGGTCTTTCATATCTTTACTTTTCACATGTTTTTTAGTCACGAGACGCTCCCCCCTGTTTCCCTTGATGAGAATTTCGGTTCGCCTGGCGGTCTTCTGATTGCTCGTCAAATTGTGTTTGTCCTTGATCGTGTGCCATGCTTTCTGTAGGCGTCATATTATTCGTGAGTGCTTCATTTTTTGCTGCTTTTCTTTTCATTTGTCATCATTCCTTTTTAACATGTTTAGTTCTTCGCTCAATTGATCAAACAGCTCTTTCATTTGTTTGACTGTCACTGGTTTTTCCTCAGGCTTTAACTCATATCCAATTTGCCCATTCGCTTCTAGCGTTGCTTTTTTGAGACTGCTGATGTCTGTGATGCCCTGCTGCTTTAAGCGCATTTTGAATTCGTCCCTTGTCAGACGCGTTTTTTTCAGCTTGTGATCAAGCATTTCTCCATCCTCTAAAATCACCACAGACTTCCCTGAAACCAATTTTTCAAAGAAATCAAACCGAATTGACAGCTTTTCCATCACCACAAGTGCCACAATAAAGATGGTCGCTGCATAAATGGTTTCAAGTAAATTATGCTCAATGAAGGGTTGGATAATAATCGATCCAATTGAAATCATGATGACTGTCTGTTGAACCGTTAATTGACTAATGGATTTAGGTCCTGCTATTCTCAGCAGCAAGGTACCAACGAGTAGCATTACAATTGCTTTCCATAACACATCCAGCACGTCTCTTTCACCTCTTACCTATAGATTGCGAACATCCCTTGTGATTTAGCCAGTTATATAATGGAAATAAAAAAAACCAGCATTCAGTAGGAATGCTGGTCTGATTGTCGACAAAGAGTTAAAATGATCGTTATTTTAACTCTTTGTCTTCTTTTCAGCGTGATAGAAAACCTTTGCAGTCTAGGAAGGACGAGTACTGGCGCGGAGCGAATTTCACATTCGTGAGCACCAGCACGCAGGACTGACAAAGAATGCGAGGGTTTGTCTACACGCTGAAACCAGCATTCAGTAGGAATGCTGGTTAGCCGATGATCACACGCTCTTTCGGATAATGATAATTCGCTTCACTTTCACGACGGCCAATTAAATACAAGAAGCTTGGAATTCCAATCCGTCCTATAAACATGACCACCATAATAATACACTTACCAAATACCGACAAGTCAGACGTAATTCCGAGCGACAGTCCCGTTGTTCCAAAGGCAGAACAAACTTCAAATAAAGTTTCAAGAAGTGTATGATGGTCTGATAAAGTTAACAGAAACGTAGCACCAAACACTAAAATAAAGGCCATCATCGTCACCATGAGGGATTTATTAATATCCGCTTGATGAAGCTCTCTTTTAAAGATTTTAATGGACTTATTTCCTCTCGCAAAGTGAAACAAAGCAAGTAAATTAAGGGCAAACGTGGTTGTCCGAATTCCGCCCCCTACCGAGCTTGGAGATGCCCCGATAAACATCAGCAAACATAAAAATAACAGTGTCGGCTCTGTCAATTGCGTAATATCTAATGTCGAAAGCCCGCCACTTCTGGTGGCTGTTGATTGAAACAAAGAATAAAACAAGATTTCATGCCAGCTCTTCCCTAGAAAAGTAAACCGGGCTTCAAGTGCATAAATCCCAATTGCCCCAACGACAACAAGGAGACCAAACGTAATCGTTGTAATTTTCGTAAACAATGAAAACGATGCATGTTTTCGGTCTTGATTGAATAAATAATCCTTTACTTCGACAAGTACAGGAAAGCCAATAGCGCCAAAAATGATGAGCAGCATCGTGATAAATTGGACGAAATAGTCATCTTTATATGGAATTAACGAATTCCCTGTAATATCAAAGCCTCCATTGGTTGTGGCACTGATACTAGAGAAAAATCCGTGTAAAAAAGCGCCTTGCACATCGTAATACTTTAGAAAATACATACTTAAAATCAGACCGCCTACAAACTCAATCAGCAAGATTAAATATAAGACCTGCTTCATGAGTTTCACAATTCCTGATAAGTTGCTTTGGTTTTGGTCTGCCATAATTAATTTTCTTTCTTTAATGCCGATCCTTTTTCGCATAACCAGCCAGACGAATGTACCAAGTGTCATAATGCCGATACCACCGATTTGCAAAACAAATGCAAGGATCCACATCCCGGTCACACTAAATGTTTGTGACGTATCGACAACAGTCAGACCCGTGACACTGACAGCACTCACAGCTGTAAATAGCGCATCAATAAATGTCCATTTGACTCCTTCTTGGTGAGCCACTGGCAGACTGAGTAGAATGAACGACACGGTCACAGCAAGAAAATAGTAAAGGGCAATCAGCTGAAAAGCCGACAGCCGGTCAATTAGTTTTTTCATTGGATTCATGGTTATTCCTTCTTTTATCTTTCTTTTCGAATACTATATCATTTTAATGAAAAGAGAGAAGATTTTAAAGGTATTTTGTGCTTTATTTACTTTTTCATCAAAAAGAAAAAGACATCCTTACGCAGAATGTCTTTTGATCTTTCTTATTTTGCTTCTAGTCTTCTAATTCTTTCGTTTAAATCAGGGTGTGTTGAGAAAAGAGAAGCTTTTCTTTTACCACTGATTTTCAGTGTAGCAACAGCTGCTTGATCATCATCTTTAATTCTTGATGTATACGCCTCTAGTGAACGAAGCGCATGAATCATTTTATCTTTTCCTGCAAGGTCCGCACCGCCGCGGTCTGCATGGAATTCACGATGTCTAGAATATGCAAACACGACAAGGCTTCCTAAGATAGAGAAAATAATTTGGAAGACGATCACAGCGATAAAGTGAACAATCGGCACAAGCTCTTCACGTGAAACGAAACGGCTTGCGATCCATGCCGCAATTCTTGAAAGGAAGACAACAAACGTGTTGACGATTCCTTGAAGTAACGTCATTGTGACCATGTCACCGTTCGCTACGTGAGCGACTTCGTGAGCGATAACCCCTTCAACTGCTGCATCATCCATTTCATGAAGCAATCCAGTTGATACGGCAACAAGCGATCTTCTCTTAGAAGGACCTGTCGCAAAAGCATTTACTTCAGATGATTGGTAAATACCGACCTCAGGCATTTTAGAAAGGCCTGCTGCTCTTGATAGTCTGTGAACGCGGTCAACAAGCTGCTGCTCATCATATGTTAAAGAATCCTTTTCTGGATTTAACACACGCACACCCATCATCATTTTTGCCATCCAGCGAGACATCGCTAGTGACATAAACGAGCCTACAAAACCAACAACTGCACTGAATACAAGAAGATAAAGGATATTAAGTCTTCCGTCTGCTCCTATATAAGAACCAACACCAGTTGCTGCACTAATAACCGATAGGACAATACCAATCGTAGTGATAACAAGAATGTTCGTTAATATAAACAGAAATATTCTTTTACCCATACATAACCTCCGCTGTCATATTAAGTTCATTTGAACTTATTAATAAAATTATAAAAATAAACGTCTCAAATTGCAAGGAAAAAGGAATCGTTTTCTATGTTTATCATACTGGCTCAAACCTCGTCATTTCAATGATTACGCTACTTGCATCCGCTAAAAAGTGAACAAATTGTGACGCAGCGGTCCTATTTTAGTTTATTTTGCATTTTCATTAAAAAGAGATTATGATGTTGAATTAGATCAATAATCACGTTTTTGACGTACAAATGAGGTGGAACATGGTGACTTTTAAATTAACGAGAATTGACATGACGAGACTTCTGTATTCTCTAAAAGGCGAGGGAGATCTGACTCCGCTTCAGCTTTTGAATTTATCTGTAAAAAGCGATAAGGAACATGAATATGATGAATTAAAAATCCCTTCGTTTTTTGAAAAACTCGAACGGCGGAAGCAAAAATCAGAGCACGGGCTTTCAACGAACGAAATCGTTGAGCTTGGCAACTTGTGTGAGCTGACTTCTCTTAAATCGACAGCCATTCAAAACTGGATCAAGCGCGATATTAAAGATATGATCGGCCATCCAGAGCTTGGCAAGAAGTACTCCATTGATCAGGTCGTTATTTTATTAATTGTCCGGGATTTAAAATCAGTATTTGATTTTGATTCTATTCGTATGATCTTATCTGCCTTATTTAATACGATCACAGATCGAACGGATGATATTATCAGCCCCATCCGTTTTTATGAAGCATATGCGCACGTCCTTGATTTTATTTATCACCATACACATTTTCCATTAAAGGAAACGAATTTAAGAGAAATGACAGAAGAACAGACGGACAAGCTCCACGAAGAGTTTACAGAATTGACGAAGCCGCAATGGCACTTGATTAAAGGCATTATCAGTTCTACCGTTTTCTCCGTTTTCACTTCTCACTTGCAAAGCACAGCGCAAGAAATGATGTTTAATACGCTTCAGCTGAAAAAGGCTTAAAACAGAGCCCGAGGTGACCTTCATCACCTCGGCTTTTTTGTGCAGCAATTGCCAGCATAATTGCAGGCTGTTTTTTTCAAAATAAGAAGGCGCAACAAACATGAGGTGAAAGGAGGAATCTGTGATGGCAAATCGAAATCAACTTCTTGTTCCTGGAGTAGAACAAGCATTAGATCAATTTAAATACGAGATCGCTCAAGAATTTGGCGTGACTCTCGGTTCAGATACAGTCGCACGTTCAAACGGTTCTGTTGGCGGCGAGATTACAAAAAGACTCGTACAGCAGGCGCAATCTCAAATGGGCCATTCAACTAAATAAAGACATGGTGAAATACGCCGGATCTATTCTGGCGTTTTTTTACTGTTCATATGTAGGCTCATCCCGGTTTTCACGGTATGAAGGCGGTGTATTTTTCCCTTTTTGTTTGACGTCATTTCTGTTACGTTCGACGTACGGACGATTCTGACCACTGTCGTTTTTTTTTACATGCTTTTCAGCATCACCACGTGATGTGCCATTTGGATGTCTTTTTTCATCAGGATCAGTCGAGTGATTTTTTTTTTGCTCTTTGTCTTTTTCAAAAGGGCGGTCCTTTTCTTCTTTTCCCTTTTTCTCTTTATTTTCATGATTAGGGCTTGTTTGGTGAGGCTTTTGAACAGCTCCTTGCTCTTCCCTCTCAACTTCCTTCTGCTCTTTGTCCTCGCCTTCTGGAGCCTCTTTATCCGGCTGCATCTCATCGCTAACGTCTGTCTTTATATCTTCTTTTTTGTCTTCGTCTTTTTGATCTTCATCAGCATTTTTCGGCTCTTCTTCTTTGACAGCCTCGTCATCTGCTGGATCTTCATCTTCTTTTTTAACGTCCTCTTGTTCGTTGTCTTGCATTTCTTGATTTCTAATATAAGTTCCTGTTGAAATGCCTGCTTTTTGTGCCTTTTCTCTTGTTTCCAGGTCACCTTCCACAGTTTCCAGCTTATAATTGCGCTTTTGATATTCCCCCGAGATGGTGCTGATTTTACTTTTTACGTTTGTTTTGTATGTATGATCCTGCTTGTTTTCATAAACAGTTGAAATATAAATGCTTTTAGAGTGGTTCACGTATCCTTTTTTATCACAATCATCGATGATTTCCTGCACGACTTTGGTCATGTCGTTTTTTTCTAAATCTTTCATACTGGCCAGTACTTGCTTCGCATCTTTATTCAGCGGAGTGACACCGATCACTTGATAATTGTGATCGAGTTTCAGCTCAAAACTTGGGTTAATGTCAATCGTCATATATGCATATGCTTTTTGACTTGAGAAAGATGGCATCATAGTGAAGATCACGACAATAATTGCTGCAATTGATAGAATTCCTGCATTTAACGGACGTAAACGAAGCAGGTCAAAAAAACCGGCTCTTTTTCTTTCGAGACGTGATTCATTCGGAAACGTCACTTCTTGACCGATTTCATAGTCTTGCTGTTCATACTTTGTCCGCAGAAATTGTCCATCAGGGGTCAGCAGTGTGACATATTTTTTGTTTTTCTCTACTATAATGCCTCTTCTCATGAATTAAGCACCCCTTTAAGGTAATCTTTCAAATACACATAATCACCTGTCATAATGATCGCCATCGCAATAATATATTTTCTATTTCTCTCAATCGTTTTGCGGCTGACTTCCACTAGCTTTTCCAGCTGTTTGACTGGCAATTGTTTTTTCTGAAATAAAATGGTTCTCAGTTCATCGTGCTTAACGAGTGTATGGGCCACTTTAATGGCATTTTGTCTCGCATCCGCATGCTTTGGTGAATGCTCAAGCAGTTCTTGAAACGTAAGACCATATACTTTCAATCGTTCTTTAAAATGTTCAATCTCTTCTCTTCTATGTTCTTGTTCAATTAAACGCCTATATTCATTTGCAGAAAGCTCTGCTTCAATCATGCTTTGCGAGTACTCGCCATTCTCACTTTCTTGAAGGTCCATTTGAACCGTTGGCGCGTTTCTTGCTTCTTTTCGAATATAGTCGATTACTTTTCTTTTAATAATTAACTCCGCAAATGCAAGGAGTGAGTTGCCTTTTTCGGCAGAGTATTTTTCTATCGCTTCATTAAAGGCAATTAAGCCTACGCTGAATTCATCATCTTTTTCATCTATATATCGTTTACAAACGGATGAAACCGTCTTAGCGACAAATGGTTTGTATTGCTCGATTAATGCATTTTGCAGCTCGGTATCACCCTGTTGGATGTTGATTGCCGACTGCTCTAATGTTTGCTTTTTCTTTCCCTTTTTAAACAAAAGGCTAAGCAATGGTTTCACCTCAGTTCTCCCTATATTACTCATTTATGATAGCTAATTTATGAGGGAAGCGCAAAGGAAGAAATGAGGAATTCATTTCCTGTTACTCAATTGTGACATGTATTTCTTTATCTACTTTACAACGTTTCGTTTAAAAGCAAAGAAATAAGGGGGTATCCCCCCCTTTTTTGTAATATACGTGTTATGAAAATGAAATGATATTTCTTTCAAAAAACCTACTCTTCCAGCCGCATCTCTTGTTTTTCCTCGTTTTGCTGGCCGCCTTTTCTTGATGGACTTGATAAAAACCAACCAAATGCTGCAATTGCGAGAAGAACCGTCCAGAAAATGACTTTCCATAATGTTGAATGAATGAAATGAGAGGACACGATCCCAATGGCTGGATGAGAAAGTGTATAGAGCGTCAGCTTCACGCCAACCCATCCGACAATGACAAATGCTGCTGTTTCTAGGCTTGGTCTCGTTTTAAGCAGTTTCACAAATACAGTCGCCGCAAACCTCATGATCACTAGACCAATGATACCGCCCAATAGAATGACAATAAATTGACCGCCATCAAGCCCGCCAATTTGTGGAAGGTTTGTTGCTGGCAGAGTCACAGCTAATGCAACAGCTGCTAAAATAGAATCTACTGCAAATGCAATGTCAGCAAGCTCAACTTTCACGACGGTTGCCCAAAAGCCGCTTTGTTTCATGTTTGTGTCTGCTTCCTTTTTCTTAAATACGTGCGATTTTAAAATATGGTGAATCGAAATATATAGAAGATAAATTGCGCCAATGGCTTGAACTTGCCACACATCTACTAAAAACGAAATAAGAAAAAGAGAACCAAATCGCATGACAAATGCTCCCGCAAGTCCGTAAAACAATGCCTTTTTTCTCTGTTTTTCAGGAAGGTGTTTGACCATCACAGCCATAACCAGCGCATTATCAGCTGCTAAAATCCCTTCTAATCCAATCAATACGAGAAGAACCCACCCGTACTCTAAAATAATTGCTGCATCCATCATCATTCCTCCTTATTTTTTATCTATTGTCCCACAACAGACAAAGGCTTATGAATGCAAAAAAGACCTTTGCCTGTAATGGCAAAGGTCTTGCTAGACATGTGATATGTAAATCATGCCAACAAAGCCGATGGAATGAGGTTCCATGTAATGACGACTTTGTTTCCGGTAAAAACCGGACGCTACTCCCCTTTGGTGGGATTAAGAATATTTAGATTACTTATATCATAATCAACAGACCCCGGATTGTCAACAGGTGACTTTTTATCTCCACCCATTGATTAAGCCGTTGGTGTTTCTGTTTTTCTTTTTCTTCGTTTCAGCCACACGTAGAGAACAAACAATAAGAGCATACCAATTCCAATCGGCAATACATATGGTTCTAAAATGGTTCCAACCTCTTGCCAGTTCTCCCCAAGGACAAATCCTAGATACACATATACAAATGTAATTGGCGTAATCGCCAAAAACGTATACAGGCAAAAAACCCACACATTCATCTTCGCAATCCCACACGGAATGGAAATAAGGGTTCTGACCCCTGGAATAAACCGGCCACTAAACGCAACAAATCCGCCATGTTTTTCAAAAAAAGCATCCGATTTATCAAGTGACTCAGGTTTCACAAAGAAATACTTCCCATATTTATTTAAAAAGGGTCTGCCTCCGTAACGCCCTAACCAGTACAAGGTCAAGGGGCCTGCCACACCGCCAATAGAACCGGCAGCCACAACACCAATGAAGGCCATGTCCCCTTTTGAAACCCAGTAACCTGCAAGAGGCAACACCACTTCAGCAGGAACAAATTCAATGCATAATGCAAGAAAGATGCCGAAGTACGACAAATTCTTAAAGGCATCAGCTAATGAAATAATAAAATCTTCGATGTTTATCAATCCCTTTCACACATAATCAGTTTGACAGGCTATGCTTGCAAATCGTACCGTGCCACCTATTAAACGAATAAAAAACCAAAAATGATTCACTTTTCTTCGTTTTTTTACATTAAATTTGATTTTACTATAAAAAATGGTCAAAAAAAATGCTGAATGCCCTTTTTAAGTAAAGGAAAAGTGAACACAGGCGCCACTTGATCCGATATATTAAGTATATGTCTGTTTTTAGATACAGGAGGTTTTCTTACATGACACATTTAACAGGAAGCTACAACGGATGGCTTGTCTTTCTGTCAGTCGCTGTCGCCGCTGTCGCCTCCTACTCAGCTCTTCAATTAGCCAGCCGGGTGATCCAGTCGAGCGGCGCAAAGAAAAGAGTATGGTTGATCATTGGTGCGATGATCATGGGGATGGGAATATGGTCAATGCATTTTATTGGCATGATGGCGTTTCATCTACGCTCTGGTATCACATATGAAACACCCTTACTCATTTTATCGATTTTGGCCTCTTTTATCGGTTCTTTCATTGCTTTTTCAATATGTATTCAGCAGCAACTTTCTACAAGACGACTTTTGATTAGTTCGATCACGATGGGCTCAGCTATTTGCAGCATGCACTACCTCGGATTGGAATCAATGGCGAATGTCACCATCAGCTATGATCCTGTTCTCTTTTTTCTTTCGTTTTTTATTGGTGCGCTCGCTTCATTCTTTTCATTACACCTTTTTTTCCGGCTCCATCGCTCTGAGAAAAGGCGGGAGGATCAGCTGTTAAAAATAGCGGGTGCGCTGATGATGGGCGGTGCTATTGCGGGCATGCATTACACTGGCATGGCGTCTTCGACGATGTTTTTTCATTCAGATGGTCAGGTCGCTACGGGTGGTTCTCTTGAAATGTCACCATTTAGCCTGTCCATTTTCATCGGCCTGATGACGCTTATCGTCCAATCACTCATGATTTTCGGCGCCTATATTGATCAACGGATTATGTCACAATCAGATCAGCTAAAAGAAAATGAACAGCGGTTCCAATCACTGATCAAACATAATATAGATGGTATTATCGTGTTATCTGTTGATCGAAAAGTGATATCGGCGAATGACCCAGGCAAACACATTTTGAAAATGTGCAATTCCTGGATTGGTGATGATGTGAGTCAATACGTCATGCCGACTGAGATGTGGGAAGACTTTATTTATCAATCAAAAAAAGCAATTACGCGTGAAGCAGAACTGAAAGCAGCAGATCGTTTTTATTATTATCATGTTACATACATACCCGTACACGTCAACCATACACTTGACAGCATTTATCTCGTTTTTAAGGATTTAACCCAGCAGAAGATTGCTGAAAAAGAAATTCATGTGATGGCACATTATGATGCATTAACTGAACTTCCGAACCGTCGTCACGGAATTAATCATTTAAATGATGTTTTATCCGCTCAAGAAGAGACAAAAACGTCAACGGCAGTTCTTTTTCTTGATTTAAACCGGTTTAAAATTATTAATGATGCCCTTGGTCATAACATAGGCGATCTGCTGTTGAAAGCGGCCGCAAACAGACTAACCAAATGTTTGCCTGACAATGGCTTTATTGCAAGAATTGGCGGGGATGAATTTTTAATGATCTTTCCTCACATGGAGCATAACACACATAAAATTGAACAGCTTTTGAAAAACATCATTCGCCAATTTGAACGTCCTTTTTTCATTCAAAACCATCAGCTCATTACATCCATTAGTATTGGAATCGCCATCTCTCCGCAAAACGGTAAGAATGGTATGGAATTGATGAGAAAAGCAGATATGGCCATGTATTTATCAAAGAAACATAAACAAAGCCGCTATGAATTCTTTACTGAATCTATGGAAAGATTGAGTGAGGACAGACTCAATCGCGAACTGGAGCTACGAGATGCCATTCAAAGAAAGCAGTTTGTGCTTCATTATCAGCCGCAAATCAGCGCCAAAACAAGACAGATGACAGGTGTTGAAGCCCTTTTAAGAATGAAAGCACCAGACGGTTCTCTAAAATCACCAGAGGCTTTCATTGAACTTGCTGAAGAATCGGGCCTGATTATCGATATTGGAAGGTGGGTCATTGACACAGCATGTAAGCAGGCAAAATTGTGGTATGACAAGCAATTGAAAATCCCTGTAGCGGTCAATTTATCTGCTAAGCAGTTTAACTCTGAAGACTTAATTGATTTGATCAAACTAACGCTAAAAAAATACGACCTTCAACCATCACTTCTTGAGCTTGAAGTGACAGAAAGCATGACAATGGACAACATCAAGCAGTCAAAACAAGTACTGACATCTCTAAAACAACTTGGCGTCCGTATTAGTATTGATGATTTTGGTACAGGCCACAGCTCTTTAAGCTATTTGAAGGATTTGCCGATTCACCGCCTGAAAATTGATAAATCATTTATCGAGGATATTTTGAGCGATTCAAAGTCTGAGCAAATCACAGGGGCTATTATTGCAATGGGGCACCAGCTATCTCTAGAAGTCATTGCTGAAGGTGTTGAAACTTTTGCACAAGCGCAACTTTTATCTGCGCAGGGCTGTGACGATCTACAAGGCTTTTATTATGCCAAGCCACTTCCAGCTAGTGACATTGAAAAATTTATCGCCTATCCTGCTCATCAGCTGGATACATAAAAAAGGTGCCAACCATGGCACCTTTCAGCGTGTAGACAAACCCTCGCATTCTTTGTCAGTCCTGCGTGCTGGTGCTCACGAATGACAAATTCGCTCCGCGCCAGTACTCGTCCTTCCTAGACTGCAAAGGTTTTCTATCACGCTGGGCTGAAAAGAAGACAAAGGGCTAAAATCAAGTTCATTTTAGCCCTTTGTCAACAATCTAAAAGGTGCCAACCATGGCACCTTTTCGTTTTATCTAAATAACAAATGCTGACTGTGAATACCTGCTTTTTTCAGCAGACTAATTAATTGCTCCTGTTCTTCACGCGAAAGACCAGAAAACGCCCGCGCAATTCGAAGAGAATGGATTGGATAAATTTTATCCAGATAACTGCGCCCTTTATCCGTTAAATGGGCATAAACTGACCGCTTATCCTTTGGGTCCTGTTCTCTTTCAATGAAACCATTTCGTTCTAACTTGTCAATTACGTACGTCACATTCCCGCTGACAAGCAGGAGTCTTGAGCCGATTTGCTGAAGTTTTTGAGCACCTCTCGTATACAGTAATTCGAGAACGGCAAATTCAGTTGGATTGAATCCATGCTCCTTGCTGTCTCTAATACTGTGTTCGGAAACGCTTTTAAATGCCCTTGCAAAAACTTTGTAAAGCGTCATTGAACGTTCTACTTCTTCTTCATTAAACGATAGTCTCATCACATATCTACCTCTTATAATATTTTTTTAACTTCAAGGCTTTCTTGCGGTGCAGTTGGAGCCTTTCGTAAAAAATAGAAGTACGTTTTTGAAAACCCTTTCAACCACATAAGTGACTCCATTCGTGTTATGTATAAGATTTCGATATAAACTTTTAAAATCCTTCTTATTTTTCACAATCATCTCGAAAAAAAGCTTTTCCAGCAAACCATCATGTTACGACAAATTTTAACATAATCTGTAAAGACTCTATATTTTCTTACATTTGATTCGTCAAATTTCTACAAAATTCAATATTGCTATAATATTAAACACACAAAAAAAGAACCCTTCATGTGACAGTGCACATGATAAGGGATGTTAAAGATAGCGATCGGTTTTGTTGAAAAAGAAATGATACTCTTTTTTTAAGTCACTAATTGTCATGTTCTTGGTCATATCAGGGCTATACACCCCAAGTGAGCAAAGCTGCTTCGTATAATAATGTCTTTCTTTCGCTAAAGCTTCTTTTAATATACGCCGCACGACATCTCCCCTCCTATCAATGGATATGGATCGGGTGCTTATGAGGACTTTTTATACAAATCATTTTGTACGGCTCTAAGAAGAGCATGTGCATTCTGACCCGCAACCTGCATGAACTGCTCCAGCAGTTCATCCCTCTTCACATCTAATGCGATGATTTCTTTTGCCATACGGATGATCTGTGTTTTCTCCATCAAGTGCGCCCCCTCCTTATTTTTTCTTTTTCTTATCATATGTTCACGTGATATGATTTGCACTTTATATGTCAATTTTCCTTCCATTGTTTTTCACTTTATTCATTTTTGTGTTATATTATCTAACAAACGTTAGGTTTTTTTACTGACTGTTGGATATAATATGAAGAAAAGACTTGCAGGGGTGAGGATATGACGCAGGAAGATGTATCTTATAAAGATAAAAAAGTCATTTCAATCGGGATTGTCAGTGAATTAACAGGACTTTCCGTCAGGCAAATCCGATATTATGAGGAACGTAAACTCATCTATCCCCAGCGCTCAACAAGAGGCACACGGAAATATTCTTTTTCTGATGTAGAACGTTTAATGGATATCGCCAATAAACGGGAAGATGGTGTGCAGACAGCGGAAATTTTAAAAGACATGAAGAAAAAAGAACAGGCATTAAAAAGCGGACAATATAAGAAAAAAATGCTGGAAGGACAGATCAACGCGCACTTCCGGTACAAGAATCGATGAACTAAATAACAATTGCTTACTCGGCAAAATAAACTTAGCATCTGATCGTCCTGAATATGAATCGATGAAAGCACGAACTGACCCAAAGACCGATTCTTGCTGAAGAGTCTATTTCAGGTAGCGAAAGGAAATGCATTACAACTCATCTGAATCATTGAAGCAACAAAACGAGGCAGCAATTGCAGCCTCGTTATTAGCTAAAACAACCATTCAACTATTTATCCCCTAAGGTACTTGATCTTTAACGTTTTAGTTTTTCAAATTTGTTCAGGAATCGAAACAGTTCGTTCATTGAGCACATTCCCCGTGTTTAGCGTCGTTTTGGGTTCTATTAAGAGCAAGTGAACTTCTTCTTCAGCAATTGGCTGATGTTCAACTCCTTTTGGAATCACAAGAAATTCTCCTTCATGAAGCGTTATTTCCCTATCCCTAAAACGGATGACTAGATTGCCTTTCCACACAAAGAACATTTCATCCTCATCATCATGGTGATGCCAAATGAATTCACCCTTAATTTTCACCATTTTCATGTATGAGTCGTTCAACTCTCCACCTATTCTAGGATTCCAATAATCATTTATTTGCGAAAATTTTTCTTCGATATTTACCTTTGAAATCAATCGATTCCCCTCCTTATTAAATGGAAACGTCTGTTTTAATTGCCACAGCTAAAAAATTCTCATTTTCTCCTCTCGATCAGATAAAAGGGACGCAATGAGCATCAACCTCTTCTATCATTTAGTTTACATACTTCTTTGGATCACGTAAAATCAAAAAATAGCATATAGATCATCACAATTTGTGATGCAAAAAAGGAGAGTTAGTTTGGATATTAAATCTTTGGAAGTATTTAAAGCCGTTGCCATTGAACAAAGCATCACAAAAGCTGCTCAAAAATTAAATTATGTGCAGTCCAATGTCACCGCAAGAATCCAACGTCTTGAACAAGAGTTAGGTGTACCTCTTCTCTATCGATATCATAAGAAAATATCTTTAACGCCTGCAGGACGTGAACTGCTGCCCTATGTAAATAAATTACTATACGATTACGAAGAAGCGATAGAAGCAGTAAAGCTTTCCTCTACTCCGCGGGGATCTTTACACATTGGATCTATAGAGTCCACCGCATCTACAAGATTGCCCAGCATTTTCACAGAATATCACAAAAAATTCCCACAAGTAGAATTGAGCTTGTATATGGCACCTACAGTCGACCAAGTTAGCGCTATCCTCAACTACAAAGTAGACAGCGCGTTAGTAGATGGGCCAATTCTTCATCCAGAAATCATCGAGTATCCTGTATTGGAAGAATCCCTCGTTCTCATTACAAGCTACTCCACGGAGCAATTCCAGGTAGAATCTATTTTACATGAGCCGTTGCTCTCGTCATTCGCCCATTGTATTTATTTAGGACGATGGCAAAAGTGGCTAGAGAACAACGGCTATCCTCCTATGAAGGTCATGGAATATGGTACGTTAGAGGGCGTCCTTAAATGTGTTGAAAGCGGGCTGGGAGTGACTATATTACCAAAATCTATGGTTGAATCTCGGGGGGAAGGCAAATTTACCTGTCATCCATTACCGGAACCACATCGAATCGTGCCCACTGTGTTGATCAGGCGACGTGATTCGTACATGACCAGTGCTCTGTCACAATTTATGGAGTTAATAGGCATTACGAATATGTGATCTGAGACAGATCATTGTTTTCATTAATAAGATCATGTGTGTTAAAAAAAGAGGATAGATAGAGCGACATTCTTTCAGCTCTTCTATCCTTTTACATTATCTCAACTTATGCCTGATTTATCATAAAGCATATGAACGATTCTTTTTATTTAGATGAAGCGTCAGTTCCTTCAACAACCCCTACAAAGTCAATTCGTACGCCGCCTTTTTCAGGATCTTCTTTCACCCGAAAGGCAAGCGCCTTTTTTTCTCCAGTGTTTACATCTTTATAATTTGCATGAAAGACATGGATGCTGGCTTCTTCCAATTGAAAATCTTCATAAGAAAGCGTCTCAATTCCCCATTCCTTTTTCGATTTAAGAATGTCACTTGGGCTTGGGACTGCGCCTTCGACATAGACATTGTCCATTTTTCGTTTATTTCCTTCAGTTATCGCTTCTAACATATGCTCTGATGCCACAAGTCTTCTGTCTTTCCCCTCGTCTTCTCTTGAACATGCACTTAGCAAAACAATGCACATGAAAATGAATAAAAACTTCTTCATTTTTTTCTCCCACCTTCTCCTTAAAATGTAAAGGATGGAAGCGCTATATGCAATCTTTATTCAAAAAAGACTGTAAAACGTTACATTTTACAGTCTTTTGACTACATCAGTGTATGAAGAAATGCTGTTGCAATTCCAAAATAGATGAGTAAGGATAAAATATCATTCAATGTTGTGATCAGCGGTCCAGATGCAATGGCTGGGTCGACGTTTAATCTGTGTAAAATAATCGGCACGACCGTACCTGCCATCGTCCCAATAATCAGTGTTGCAAGAAGCGAGGAACCTACAACAAAACCTAAAATCATATTGCCCTGCCATACCATGGCAACGACCGTAATAATGATTGAACAAACAATCCCAATATAAATACTTGTTCTCAGCTCTCTGAAAATCAAGCGCATAATGGTTTTTTTCGTTAATTCTTCTTTTGACAATCCTCTAATGACAACCGCTAGAGACTGTGTCCCTGTATTCCCTGTCATACCTGCAATCATCGGCATGAAGAATGCTAAAGCAACGACTTGCTGCAAGGTATCTTCAAAATAATTTAAGATACTGCCTGAAATCAGCCCAATGAATAGGAGCAAAATGAGCCATGGAAGACGGCGATATGCCGCCACAAATGCCGGTGTGTCGAACGTGATATCTTTACCAGAGGCAGCAAACTTTTCATAGTCTTCTCCTGCCTCTTGAATCACAACATCAATGATATCATCGACTGTCACAATTCCGACTAAGACATTGTTCTCTTCTACAACAGGGATGGCAAGGAAATCATATCGTTCAATGAGCTTTGCGATTTCTTCTTGGTCTTGAAAGGCACCAACGGCAATGACTCTTGTAAACATAAGATCCTGCACTTTTTCATCTGGCTCACCTAAAATAAGATCCCTGTATGAGAGTACCCCTACAAGCTGTTTTTGATCGTTTATGACATATAAGTAGTTGATCGATTCAGCAATTTCAGCAAAGCTTTTCAGCTTCACCACGGCATCCTGAACCGTATAATGCTGCGGAATCCAAACGTACCGATTGGTCATGATCCGGCCTGCTGTCTCAGCAGGGTAATTCATGAGAAGCTGGACGGCCTTGGATTCCTCTGCTTCCATGTTAGATAAAAGCTGATCCTTCAGCTCATCCTCCATCTCATCAAACAAGTTGGCTAGATCATCGTTATCCATTTTGTTTGTGACGAAGGTGGCTTTGTCTTTCCCTACTTTTTCAAGAACAATCTCTTGATATTCCCGCTCCAGTTCACCCATCATTTCCGTCACGTCATCGACTGTTAAAAAGCTGAGAAAGCGGCCGCGGTGTTTTTCTGGAAGCTCCTTGAATAAGTAGGCCATATCATAAGGCTGAAGTTCTTCCATAATGTTTTTAAATTCTTTACGTTTTCCATCTCTTAGTAAAATAATGATGCGTAAAATGAGTTCATCGTACGTAATGTTCTGTATCATCGCTGTTACCTCCCCAAAATCAGGAGATACCCGAATCCCTTAGATTGTGCGGGGGTCAGGATCTCCTCTATCTGATGCGTCAATCTGATCTTTTGACATACTCTCTATGTGTCTCGAATCGGGATGATCCATCCCCACACCTCCTTTTCTCATAAAAAAGCACCTTCAACCGAATGAAGGCGCTTTGTAAGCATGACAAATAAACACTTGCTCCTTCAATCGTAGAGCTTTAGCACTGTATGGCATAGGATTCATCCAGCTGCATTAAAAATCACCTTATGTCGATGATTCCTGTTGACCCATTGGCGTCTTTGGACATTTTTGGGCAGCAGCGTATCTCCATACAGGAGCCTCACCTAACGAAGTCTCATATTGTTGACACACTGAGATTACAGAAAAAGCGCAATGATGTCAATAAGCAAGATGCCAAGTTTCCTGATGTATTCGCTTACTTTTCAAAAAAAGAGCGATAGACAAGTTGACCATCGCCCTTTCATGTCTTCTATTCCTCTTCTGGCTGATTCATATCCTCTTGGGAGAGGAGATGAAAAGAATCATGCAAAAACAAAGCATATCCTTCTCCATCAGGATGGGGAACATATTCCGCACGATCCATCGTCTGTTCTTCTTCTTTTTTCTTCATCATATTCTCTCGCCTCCTTTCCAGTAGTTTGTCCCAATGAAAAAACCTTACACATAAAAGTGTAAGGTTCAGCGTGTGCGTGCTGGTGCTCACGAATGTCAATTTCGCCCCGCGCCAGTACTCGTCCTTCCTAGGGCTGCAAAGGTTTTCTATCACGCTCAAAGGTTCATTTATACCTTAATCGTCCCATTCTTGCTTGAGGATTTTGCCTGTTTTAGCGGAAATCTCAAAATCAACTTCTTCGCCGCTTGGTGTCGTAATTTCAATTTCATACAAGTACACACCATTTTCTTTATCTAATTCTGAATCTGTGACTGTTCCTTTTACTTTTGCAAGGGCAATTTGTTCAGCCTGTTTTTTGGTGATTTTTACATTTTGTTTCTTTTCTTTGACTGGATCATTGAGCGCTTTGCCTGTTTTGGCATCGACATATACTTTATATTCAAAGCCGCCTTTTTTAATCTCGACCTCATATACCCATTTTCCTTTTTTACGCTCAAGATCTACATCATCTACATAGCCTTTCACAACTTTTAATGCTGCTTTTTCAGCCTGTTTCTTTGAGACAAATGAAGATTTCTTTTGCACCACTTGTTCGGCATTTGCCGTTTGATTTGTATTTTGCGCTTGAAGGGTGAAACCACCTGCGACAAGTACTCCTGTGAATGCTGTAGCTACTAGTACTTTTTTTATCATGTTTAACTCCTCCTCTGTTTGATTTCTCCTTTATCTTAAAAAAACAAGATGATAAAGGAAGGAAAGGAACATGAGAAAATCATGAGAAAATGATTAGTTTTCGTACGTAATGCCTTCAATATCTCCTGTATAGGCATTCACTAATACCTCTGCCTCTCTTCCATCCGGCAAATCGAGCTCTACCTCAAACACGAGCATTCCGCTAAAAGTTTCAAGATCTGCATCATCCACTGTACCGCCCACTTCTTTTACGGCAATCTGAATGGCTTCTTCTACCGTTATTTTTGTCAGCTTCTTTTCTTTAGAGGTTGGCTTTTTCTTTTCTGCTTCAATCACCTTGAACGTGTCTTTCTCAACATCCACTTGATACAGTTCTTTTTTTGATTGAATCGTAAAGATAAAGCGATCCGATTTTTCTTTCTTTTGAATCACGGTACCCTTCACTTTTTTCACTGCCACTTCTTCTGCTTGGAGTTCGGCATTTTTCTCATTTGGTTTTTGATAGCTCTTTAACTGTTTCATCTCTTTCATTTGACCGCTTGAGGAAGATGCAATGATTTGATAGATGCCATTTGAATTTTCAAGCGTCAATGTATAGTCCTGTTTATGATTGATCAGATCAATATTTGTGATGTTTCCATTGTAGTCTTTTGCGATGATTTTTTTAATGTCTGCTTCGCTTAATATTTTTTTGTCAATGGTTTGAATCATGAGCATTGCAAAAGCCACAAGAATGAAAAGACATCCTGCGAGCGTAAGCAGCATTTTCATTTTTTTAGACATGCAGCGCCTCCTTCCTATTTCCTATTTTATAAGGAGGAAATGAGAAATTGATGAGAAAAGACCTACTTATTTCTGAAAAAGAATGGTCATCACGGTTCCTTCACCGATACGGCTGTCTACCTTTAGCTCAGCCCCATGCTCTTCAGCAATTTGCTTCGCAATTGACAGGCCAAGCCCAGTTCCGCCCGTCTCACTGTTTCTCGCTTCATCCACACGGAAAAAGCGGTCAAAGATTTTCGGCAGATCCTCTTCTTTTATGCCAATTCCTTTGTCAACAACCGAAATAAACGGTTTCTCTCCTGCTCGTCCGCAGTTCACATCAACTGGCTCTGCACTATATTTAACCGCATTATCAATCAAGATGGTCAAAAGCTGTTTGATCTTCTCTTCGTCCCCTTCAGCAATCACAGGCTGATCTGTTTGTACATGAGTAAAGATGGTTCGATTGGTTGCCACTTCAAGTGTATGCCCAACTTGGCTGCACAATTGACCAAGATCAACCGGCTTCATGTCCAAGTAAAGCGGTTGCCCATTTTTCGCCAGTGTGAGTAGTTGATCTGTCAGCCTTTTCATTTTTTTTGCCTCATCATGAATGGCTTGAGAGGATTCTTCTACGACCTCTGGCCGGCTTTGCCCCCAGCGTTTTAGTAAATTGCTGTAGCTCATGATGACGGTAATGGGTGTTTTCAATTCATGAGAAGCATCGTGCAAAAATTGCTGCTCTTTCTCATAATGTTTCTCGAGAATTTCGGCCATTTCATTAAAGGTTTGACCCATTTGATACAGTTCATCCTTTGAATCGCCTGTTAATTCAATTCGTTTAAATGCCTTTTCTCTCATACTTGCTTTCATCGTATTGGTCATTCGACTAATTGGGCGGACAATTTGTTTCGTTAAAATGTGGCCTGCAAAATAAGAAAGCACAATAAACAAAACGCCAGTAGCGATTAAAATCATTTTTAATAACGCCAAGTTCTCTTCTGTATTTTCAATTTCTTCATATACTTGCAGCGACACAATGTCCCCATTTGTCCAAATGACAGGGATAGCCGCGAACGCAATCATATGCTTATTGTATTCTTGAATTTCTGCTGTCTGACCAGATTCGTATGTAAAAGGAAGTGAGCTAAACGTAGATTCCTTCGTGACGGTCAGCTTTGATTCACCTTTCTCTGTGACGACACGGATCATACCATTTTGAGGCAGATACGCTTTCAGAAGCTCTGAAGATGGAAGCCCCTCTTCTTCTGACTTCTTTAGTGCAATAGCAATATTTTCAGCTACTTCCGACAGTCTGGACATATCTTTTTGCGTCAAGGTCATCGAAAAAATAAAATAAATCGCTGTATGAAACAGCAGCACCATTAAAAACAAGGACAACGATGTATAAAGCTGGATCTTATTTTTTAATCTCATGCTTTATCCTTTCATCACATAACCCACACCTCTCACTGTGTGAATCAATTGTTTTTCAAACGGGTAATCGATTTTTTTTCTTAAATAGCGAATATAGACATCAACCACGTTCGTGTCACCAAAATAATCAAAACCCCAAACAGCTGTTAAAAGCTGATCTCTTGTGAGCACTTGCTGCTGATGTTTCAATAAATGAACAAGCAAGTCATATTCTCTCGGTGTCAGCTCAAGCGTCTGATCGCCTCTTTGAATTTCTCTTGTTTTCTCATTCACCGTTAAATCTGCAATACTTAGCTCAATTTCCTTTTCCTCTTGCGCATTGTGATTGAACCTCAGCTGTGCACGAATTCGCGCTAATAATTCTTCTATGTCAAAGGGTTTTGTAATATAATCGTTTGCCCCAAGATCAAGACCGCTGACCTTATCGGGAACACTTCCTCTTGCGGTAATCAAAATGATCGGTGTTGCCGTATTTGTCTTTCGAACCCTTCTAAGCACTTCAAGTCCGCTTAATTCTGGAAGCATGACATCTAGAAGCACTAAATCAAAACTCTCCTCCTCGAGTGCCTGGAGTCCTTTCATCCCTGTATCTTGGACTGTGACCTCATATCCTTCATATTCAAGTTCTAATGACAGCACTCTTGCAATTTTCTTTTCATCTTCTACCACGAGTATCTTCCCTTTGTTCATCTCTATCTCTCCTATCTGAAAGGCAAGCTTGTCTTTCCATTATTATATGTTGCCTTTCTCCATTGGAACAGTCACAATCTTCATATCTTATTTTTCATGAATAAGGAATTGTTATGTAATATGGTTGATTTTTATTTTCAGCTGACCCTTTCACATTACAGAAATCAACAAAAAAAGCCTCTTTTCTGAGGCTGGTCCCTTACTTCTTTTTAGGTTGACTGACAAAAAGCTCATCTACAGTCGTATTCAAAACAGAGGCGATGTCAAAGGCTAATTGTAAAGTAGGGTCGTACTTATCGTTTTCAATGGCATTGATGGTTTGTCTCGAGACCTTACACCGTTTAGCAAGTTCTTCTTGGGATAATTTAATGGATTTCCTTAGTTCTCTTATATGATTTTGCAATTTAATCACCATATTTTTTTCTGTATATGAGTAATGTAACTAAATATATGACCGAAATCACAGTTAGGAACATGATGGGAGAAATCCCAAACCCCTTATCAGAATTGTTCCCTTGGGTCGTTAAAAATATAGACTCTGCGACTTCTAATAAAAGCATACCAATGACCACCATAAATGCATACGATTGAGCTTTTGAGTAGATAAATCTCTTTCTTTCATCACCCTTTTGAATCATGGGCGCGATAAAAATGAACAGTCCGACCACTAATAAGATGACTGAATACACAACTTTGACAACATCCAACGGTTAGTCCCCTCCCAATCAAAATGTCAAATACTTTTTACATTTCAATCATATCATCCGCTTAAAAAATGTCAAATACTTTTTACATTCTATATTCTTTCGATCATTATAATGAAAAAACAATTATCTGCACATGCCATGTACCTTTTTCTTTTCTGTCATCCTCTATCTCTTTATATGATTGTTTTTTCGATCTGCCTTTTTTAGTTCTTTTCACCCATTTTCATCTGTACAGGTGCAAGCTCACTATGCAACATTTCATTCTTTTTCATATGATACTAAGAGTTTTCCTCAAAAGGTGACTTCTTTCGGCAAGATATGAGGAGAACTGCACAATAAATAATTATTTGATTATTTGAAAAATTATTACAATTGACCCTTTCCGATCAAACATTTGTTTTATACAATAACATTACGCAACCTGAATCTACTTTGAAAACAAAATAAGGAGGGCTTTCTTATGAAAGGTGAAATTCGCTTAATTCCGTATGAAGTAAAAGCCAATGTGATGGAAGCGAAAGAGACGCCGGAAAGTATTCAGGAGATTAAAGCACCCGAACTTTGGTCAAGTGGCTTCAAAGGAAAAGGCATAACCATTGCTGTCCTTGATACAGGTTGCGACACGGAGCATCCCGATTTAAAAGATCAGATTATCGGAGGAAAAAACTTTACCGATGATGACAATGGCGATGCTGAGAATGTAAAAGACTACAACGGGCATGGTACCCATGTATCAGGAACGATTGCAGCAACGGATCAAAATGGTGGCATTTTAGGTGTTGCGCCTGAAGCCAAGCTGTTGATCGTGAAAGTTCTTGGAGGGAAAAATGGCAGCGGGAAATACGAATGGATTATCAATGGCATTAACTATGCGGTTGAACAGAAAGTTGATATCATTTCCATGTCTCTCGGTGGACCAAGCAATGAACCAGAACTGCAAAAGGCCATCCAACATGCGGTAAGCAGCGGTGTGCTTGTTGTCTGCGCAGCAGGAAATGAAGGTGACGGAGACGAGCGTACTGAAGAGTTCTCCTACCCAGCTGCATACAACGAGGTCATTGCCGTCGGCTCTGTCTCTCTTGCAAGAGAATCCTCTGAATTCTCCAATGCGAATAAAGAAATCGACCTCGTCGCTCCAGGTGAAGACATTTTATCCACTCTCCCTAACCATAAATACGGAAGACTAACAGGCACTTCCATGGCTGCCCCTCATGTGAGCGGTGCACTCGCCATTATTAAAAATGCCGAAGAAGAAGCGTTCCAGCGTAAGCTGACAGAACCTGAGGTATATGCTCAGCTCGTACGAAGAACCCTTCCGCTAAAACAATCGAAAACCCTTGTAGGAAACGGGTTTTTATATTTAACTGCACCAGATGTGCTTCTTGAGAAAACATTGGAAGCAGAACTTTTGTCTCTATAGGTACATGTTAGGTCCTGAGAAAAGATAGAATTTTCTCAGGATTTTTTTAATTAAAATTATTCAAAATTTACTTTGACGAAATGAAGTGAACGTTATATAATCGAACACAATAAATTCATAGTTTGAGAGTCGGTAATTCGATCACACGTCGAATTTTAATTGGGAAGACCGGTGAAAATCCGGCGCGGTCCCGCCACTGTAAGTGAGGAGAGCTTTTCGTTAATAATCCACTGTCGTGAGGATGGGAAGGATGAAAAGCTTGCAGATTCACTAGCCAGGATACCAGCCGCTCTATCACATCAAACCCCCTACGGTTGATAGGAGATGTCGGAAAAGCGTTCGTCATTGATACTTACGCCTTCTTTCGCACACACATTTTGTCTTTTTAAACCAGACATTTGCCCTCATCAATCTTGACCATGAGTGTGAGTGTCTTTTTATATTTAGAGGAGGAATTGGAATTGACAATTGTTAAAACAAGTAATCTAGGTTTTCCGCGAATTGGTTTAAACAGAGAATGGAAAAAAGCACTTGAGTCTTATTGGAAAGGTCAAACTGACCGAGAAACCCTCTTAAGCACACTCGATGAACAATTTTTAGCCGCTATTAAAACTCAAATTGATCAACAAATTGACGTTGTTCCTTCTGGGGACTTCACCTTCTACGATCACGTGCTGGATACTGCCGTTATGTTCAATTGGATTCCAGAGCGCTTCCGCAGCTTGAAAGACCCGCTAGATACATACTTTGCGATGGCAAGAGGAACAAAAGATGCTGTCTCAAGTGAAATGACAAAATGGTTTAATACAAACTATCACTACATCGTTCCAGAATACGAAAAAAGCACAGAATTCAAACTCACACATAACAAACCGCTTGAAGCATACGAAAAGGTGAAAAAAGCGTTTGGTGTTGAAACAAAACCTGTCGTTCTTGGTCTTTATACATTTGTTTCTCTTTCTAAAGGCTATGAACCAAATGAAGTAAAAGAGATTCAGCAACGCCTAGTGCCGCTTTATACTCAGTTGTTAAAAGAGCTTGAAGAAGCCGGTGTAAAATGGGTTCAAATTGATGAGCCTGCTTTAGTCACAGCTTCAAGTGAAGACGTGAAAGCAGTAAAAGCCATCTATCAAACGATTAAAGAAGCTGTACCTGCCTTAAACGTTCTCCTTCAAACATACTTTGACTCAGTAGATGCCTATGAAGAGCTTGTGACGTATCCTGTTGAAGCCATCGGTCTTGAGTTTGTCCATGATCAAGGACGAAACCTTGAACAATTGAAAAAACACGGCTTCCCAAAAGATAAAATTTTAGCAGCCGGTATCATCGACGGCAGAAATATTTGGAGATCAGATCTAGGAGAAAGATTATCGTTTATTTCTGAAGTGATTGCTGACGTGCAGCCGAAAGAAGTATGGCTGCAACCTTCAAGCAGCCTGCTACATGTACCAGTTGCAAAACATCCGAGCGAACAGCTTGAAGATAAACTATTAAACGGACTTTCTTATGCCACTGAAAAACTGGCTGAATTAACGCTATTAAAAGAAGGCTTATCAAAAGGAGCGGCTGCCATTGATGCAGACATCCATGCAGCAAATGAAGCACTTCTGACGTTAAAAGAATTCGCGAAAGGAACGAATGCGGACCTGACAGCAGAGCGCAACAATCTTTCATCAAAAGATTTTAAACGTCCAGTTGCTTTTGAAGAACGACTACGCATTCAAAATGAATCTCTTGAACTGCCGCTTCTTCCAACCACAACAATCGGAAGCTTCCCTCAGTCAGCTGAGGTGCGCAGTGCTCGTCAAAAATGGCGCAAAAATGAGTGGACAGATGCAGAGTATGATGAATTTATTAAAAAAGAAACAAAAAGATGGATTGATATTCAAGAAGAGATTGGCCTAGATGTACTCGTTCATGGAGAATTTGAACGTACAGACATGGTTGAATACTTCGGTGAAAAACTCGCTGGATTTGCCTTTACAAAATTCGCTTGGGTTCAATCTTATGGGTCACGCTGCGTGAAGCCGCCGATCATTTATGGAGATGTAGAATTTACAGAGCCAATGACAGTGAAAGAAACGGTTTACGCTCAAAGCTTAACGGAGAAAAAAGTCAAAGGAATGCTGACAGGGCCTGTCACGATCTTAAACTGGTCTTTCCCAAGAACAGATATCTCTCGTAAAGACATTGCCTTCCAAATCGCTTTTGCTTTACGTAAAGAGGTAGAAGC
The DNA here is from genome assembly GCF_052044605.1 of Bacillus sp. 22483. Classification (NCBI taxonomy): domain Bacteria; kingdom Bacillati; phylum Bacillota; class Bacilli; order Caryophanales; family Bacillaceae; genus Bacillus; species Bacillus sp. 22483. Next base: position 449,308 of record NZ_JBQENU010000002.1, read on the forward strand.
GTTAGAAGCAGCGGGTATTCAAGTGATTCAAGTGGATGAACCTGCGCTAAGAGAAGGTCTTCCTTTAAAAGAGAGTGATTGGGCAGCATACTTAAACTGGGCAGCAGAGTCATTCCGTCTATCGACATCGTCTGTTCAAAATGAAACGCAAATTCATACACATATGTGCTACAGTAACTTCGAGGATATTGTTGATACGATTGAAGACCTTGATGCAGACGTGATTACGATTGAACATTCACGCAGCCATGGCGGGTTCCTCGATTATTTAGAAAAACACCCGTATTTGAAAGGCCTTGGACTTGGGGTGTATGACATTCACAGCCCGCGCGTTCCATCTGTTGAAGAAATGAGTAAAATCATTGATGATGCACTGAACGTATGTCCGACAGATCGCTTCTGGGTCAACCCTGACTGTGGACTGAAAACAAGACAAGAACCTGAAACCATTGCTGCTTTGAAAAACATGGTGACAGCTGCTGAAGTCGCTCGTAAAAAGCTAGCGCAGCACGCATAATGGACTCACTCTTCCCCTGCTGAACATTTGGCAGGGGTTTTTTATGCGCAAATTGTCCTGTTCAATCTCCTCCTACAATGATTCCTTTTCTATCATGATTCGTTTATACTAGAGAAGTCAGTCGAACAAAGGGAGGAAGACAATGAATCACGAAGCTTTTTTACAACGCGCAATTGATCTTGCAGTAGAAGGAGTAAATAGTGGCACAGGCGGCCCTTTTGGAGCGGTCATTGTCAAAGACGGTCAGATTATTGCAGAGGGAAGCAACAATGTCACAACGAGTAATGATCCAACTGCACATGCAGAAGTGACAGCTATTCGAAAGGCGTGCCAAACACTACATACATACCAATTAGAAGACTGTATTTTGTATACAAGCTGTGAGCCTTGTCCAATGTGTCTTGGTGCTATCTATTGGGCTAGACCAAAGGCCGTATATTTTGCCGCTGGACACAAGGATGCAGCGACTTCTGGTTTTGATGACTCCTTTATTTATGAAGAAATCAACAAAGAATACGAATCAAGAAACATTCCATTTTACCAGCTGACCCTTCAAAAAACCCTTGCTCCATTTGAAGCATGGGACACATACGACAAAAAGAAAGAATATTAAAAAAAGACACCTGCTCCACAGCAGGTGTCAGTAGATGCTTGAGAAAGGGCTAAATTTTAGCCCTTTTTTCTTTTCATTAGTCCGCCACTTCGAGCTCTACTTCGATGTTTCCTCTTGTTGCTTTTGAATATGGACAGAATTCATGTGCAGCCTCAACAAGCTCTTTCGCTTTGTCATGATCAAGCCCTTTAGCGGAAACAATCAGCTTCACGCCAAGTTTAAAACCGCCATCACTTTCATCTTTTAATAGACTGACATGTCCTTCTACTTCTGATTCAATTTCGACACCTTGCTTCTTGGCGACTTGTTCAAGCGCCCCTCCGAAGCAGGCCGCATAACCCGCTGCAAATAATTGTTCAGGATTCGTACCAGTTTCTCCATCTTTCTTTGCGTTTGGCATCACAATGTTGTGGTCAAGCACACCATCATCAGAACGAACATGTCCTGCTCTTCCGTGCTGTGCTTTTACTTTTGCAGTAAATAATGGTTTCATCTTGATCTCCTCCTTCTTCTACTTATACCTTTCACGTTCTATTCGTTGCTCAAACATTTATGGCACATTGAAGAATTTTTCATTTTTAATCTGTATTTATTTTAAAAAGGAAGAAAATCTTATACAATGATAAGTATGACAAAAAATAGTTGGTGACAGATATGACAAATGAATTTGAACATATGAAGCTGGAAAATCAGCTTTGTTTCTTGTTATATGCAAGTTCAAGAGAAATGACGAAGCAATATAAACCATTATTAGAAGAGTTAAATATCACATACCCGCAATATTTGGCACTGCTTTTGTTATGGGAGCATGGGACATTAAATGTGAAAACAATGGGAGAGCTTTTATATTTAGACTCCGGTACACTCACACCTATGCTAAAACGAATGGAACAAAATGGACTCATCATCCGTGAACGTTCGAAAGAGGATGAGCGTTCGGTCCAAATTCGTTTAACAGAATACGGAGAAGCTTTACAAGAGAAGGCCACTTCGATTCCATTTCAAATGCTGTCTGGAACAGGCAGATCAGAAGAAGAGCTGAAAACACTTCGCGCTTCTTTACATGAGCTTCTGCAAAAATTAACACAATCAAAAGGCTGAGGGAATATTCTCTCAGCCTTTTTTTTGATGTCTATTATTGAGCGACAGCTACTAATTCTACTTCAATGTTTCCTTGCGTTGCTTTTGAGTATGGGCAAACGCCGTGTGCTTTATGAACAAGTTCATCAAGTGCAGATTGCTCAATTCCAGTTCCTTTTACTTCTAATTTAACACCTAGTTTGAAACCGCCGTCTGAACTGTCTTTGATTAAGCTTACATGTGCCGTTACTTCACTTTCAAAACGGATACGCTCTTGTCTTGCGACCATTTGAAGGGCTGAATCAAAACATGCAGAATAACCCGCTGCGAATAATTGCTCTGGATTCGTTGCTTTCTCAAGCTTTTTCGCTCTTGGCGTTCCTGGCATTGCTACATCATGCTCTAGTACACCATCTGTTGACACAACCTTACCTTCTCTTCCTCCTACAGCTGATACCGTTGCAGTAAATAAAACTTCTGACATGAATATAACCCTCTTTCGCTCTATTAATATTTTCTACAATTTAATTGTACACAATCTAAATTCAAGAGTCAATGGAAAACACTCACTTTCATCTTTCCTCCATTTTTTATTTTTATGAATGTGCAACCTACGATGATTGAAGCGGTCAATAAAAAAAGCCCTTTAAAAAGGGCTTTTCAGATCGTGATATGCTGCGGATTCGGTTTTTCTAGCGTATGGTTTCTGTTATCGGGGTCGGCATTAGGTGATGTGATCCATAATGCCAAGATCGTGATGCTTGTACAGACGACTGCCCATTTTTTAAAATTCATATAAACAATCCCCTCTCTGAATATAGATACGAGCATGTTCCGCTTCCCCATAGAACATGGAAGATTTTTCATAATCCTCCATTTCATTATAATACTTTGCGGTGTCTAAAGCCAGCTCTTCTATATCTGGATATGCATAGGAAGATTCTAAAAAATGGAAAATCCGTTTAATATGCTCTGCATCTTGTCGTAAGTACAATGCTTCTAAAAAAATGGTCTTCTGAATATGAATGTCATCCTGCAGAGCTTCTGCTCGTTTCATACATTCTTCTCTGTAATATAATGCTTCATCGTTTTTACCTTGTTTGTATAAGATCTGAGCGGCTGTATAAAGAGGGTCTATCGATCGACGAAGATGATCAGATTGGTTTTGATCAAATAATGAGATGGATTCTTTCATTAAGTCGAGTGCGCGGTTCAAGTCTCCCATTCTGTAATAGCTGTTGCCCATATTAAACAAAGAAGAAGCAATAAAACGCACATTCTGAAAGTCTCTTGATCTTGCAAGTGCTCTTTCGAGATGTGGCAATGCCTTTTCATGCCTTCTCATATCATCATAATTACCGGCTACAATAAATTCACACTGAATGGTACGAAGCGCATATAGTTCGTGCTGAATATAGACATCCAGCGCTAGTTTGGCATGGTGCATCGAAATGTGTGTTTGTTTCATGTGATAATATATTTCTGACATTTTAAAATGAAATTCTGCACGTTCAATATCGTCGGATACAAAAGAAAGCTTGTGCTCTGCCTTTTGATAGGACGATATGGCAGCAATGTACTCTCTCCGGCCGAACTCATACATGCCTCTGAAGAAATGATAGTAATATTCAAGCATGCCTGTGACATGCGTTTGATGCTCATCTATTTCTTTCGAAAGCTCGGAAAAGTTGGCGCGAAGCTTTCCTTCCTTTAATGGCTTTAAATAATCGAGCATGACCTCATGCCTGAATTCCATTAAAGAAAAATAGAGAAGCAAATTCTGATCTTCTTCCATTGAATCAAGAGAGGTGCGAATTTCCTGCTTTAACTGTTCTGCTTGTTCTGAATCAAATCTGCGGATTAATTCATACCACTTGTTGATTTTCACTCCAATATCCGAAGAGGGAATGATTTTCGCCATACGTTGCCTTCTCCAATCTTCTCAAAATATAAAACATTACCATATTTTATCATACTTGACCGAAGAAATACAAAAATGAAAGGAAAAAGAGAGCCTTGTGCGATAAGACTCTCTTTTTGGATGGGTTATTCTCTTATTTGTCCTTGACCACGAATGACAAATTTTTCAGAGGTTAGGGCTGGCAGACCCATTGGTCCTCTAGCATGCAATTTTTGTGTGCTAATGCCGATTTCCGCTCCATAGCCAAATTCAAAGCCATCTGTAAACCGGGTAGATGCATTATGATACACAGCGGCAGCGTCAACGGCTGTTAAGAAAAGTGCCGCATGCTGCTCGTTTTCCGTAATGATCGCTTCAGAATGCTTAGAGCTATACATTTGAATATGCTGTATCGCCTCTTCCATGGTCTTTACGGTTTTAATACTGACAATCGGCGCTAAAAATTCCGTTTCAAAATCAGTGGTCGTCGCTAATGTGGCACTAGGTGCAAGTGCACATACTGCTTCATCGCCCCGTATTTCTACACCATGTGTCTGAAGTGCTTCAAAAAGCGAAGCGCCATGTTCTTTTGCCCATGTTTCATGAATGACAATGCTCTCAATGGCATTACAAACAGATGGTCTTTGTGTTTTCGCATTCAGAACAATTTGTTCAGCCATTTCTTTTTGGGCTGTTTCATCAATGTAAATATGACAATTCCCTGCACCCGTCTCAAGTACTGGAACAGTAGACTCTCTCACAACAAGATCAATTAAATGTTTCCCGCCGCGTGGAATAAGGACATCTAGATAGTCATTTAAAGTGAACAGGGTTTTAGCCGTCTCACGGCCTGTATCTTCAATCAATTGTACACTGTCTACGGGAATATCCGATGGTTGCAGCGCTTCATGAATGACTTTCACAATCGCTTTATTACTATGAATGGCCGATGAACTTCCTCGTAGAATCACAGCATTTCCAGTTTTCAAGCAAAGAGTGGCCGCATCGACTGTCACGTTTGGTCTTGCTTCGTAAATCATCCCAACCGTTCCAAGAGGCACACGTACTTTTTCAATGAAAAGCCCGTTTTCTTTTTGAATGGTCTCTAATGTTTCACCAATTGGGTCTTTGAGCTGAATGAGTTGATGCGTAGCGTCTGCAATCGCTTCAATTCTCTCTTCTGTTAATGTAATTCTGTCGATCACAGATGGCGTGAACTCTTTGTCTATAGCCGCCTGAACATCTTTTTGGTTCTCGGCAATTAAATACGCTGAAGATGCTTTTAATGCTTTTGCAATAGCGTCTAATGCAGCATTCTTTTGTTCAGTTGTTTTTAATAGCAGCTGATCTTTGGCTGCGCTTGCCTTTTTTGCTTTTTCTAGAACTTCATTCATCGTTTTCCCTCCTCAGTTTTGTACGTGCTGAACCCAGTGATCTCGGTGAATGACTTCAGGTTTTTCATAAGAAAGCTCATGACTTCGCATCCCTTTAATGCCAAGAAGCTCATCTGAATCATACAATGTTTGTCCTTTACCGACTAATCCGTTTGGACCAACAACTTCGACGACCTCTCCTTTAGAAAATTCACCAGCTACATCAATGACACCAGCTGGAAGAAGACTCCTTCCATTATGCAAAATCGCCGCCTCTGCCCCCGCATCAATCATGATCTTTCCAGAGACTGGTGAGTGGAATTGAATCCATTGGCGACGGTTATTGACTGATGATAAGTCTTGTTCACCAATATATGTGCCGTCCCCTTGACCATCGAGAATGTGAAGAAGCTTGTCTTCCCCTGTACCTGTGCCAATGAAGATTTTAACGCCAAGGGAGAGAGCTGTTTGTGCAGCTGAAAGCTTAGATTTCATCCCGCCTGTTCCAACCTTTGAACCCGTACTCTTCGCATATGAGAACAATTCATCTGAAATGTGAGTCAGCACATCAAACCGCTTCGCATCAGGATTCTCACTTGGATTGGCATCATAAATTCCGTTGATATCTGTTAAAATGATCAATTGGTCTGCATGAATTAAGCCACTGACCAGTGCTGATAACATGTCATTATCACCAAAGGTAAGCTCCTCGATGGACACAGAATCATTTTCATTAATGATCGGTAAAATTTTTCTTTCGAGCAGTTCCATCATCGTTGCGTAAGCATTTCGATATCTTGTACGATCTGAAAAGTCATTACGTGTTAAAAGCATTTGTGCAGGCGTCATCTGAAACTGTGAAAATAGTTCTGTATATTTCTGCATTAACAAGCCTTGACCAACAGCAGCAGCAGCCTGCTTCCCTTTTAAGGTCACAGGTCTTGACGGATATCCTAAACTGCCAAATCCCGCCGCAACGGCTCCTGACGAAATGAGAATGATTTCATGTCCTGCCTCTTTTAGCTTTGCAATGGCTTTGACATGATCCTGCATTTTTTGTTCATCAATGGCTCCCTTTTGCTCTGTTAATGAACTGCTACCAATTTTTATGACGATCCTTTGCTTTTTCATCATTGATTCCCTCCGCTATACCTTTCACCACATAAAAAATCCCTTTTTCTCCTTATGTAAAGGACGAAAAAGGGATTTTCCGTGGTACCACCTTCATTGAATAAGCATACGTCTGCTTATTCCACTCAACTCCTGTAACGCCAGGCATGCGCTTAGATTTTTCCTCTAAGGCTCAAAGGGTAGGTTCAGCAGCTGTCTGCGGCAAATGTTTCAGCATGTCATTTGCTCTCTTTTACACAGCAGGTCCTGCTTACTATTCCTTCTCAACGCTCGTTAATTTTTTTATATTATCACCAATTGCTTCAGAAAAGTCAAGCGGTCAATTAAACACAATCGTTTTATTCTCATGAACAATGATTCGATCTTCCAGATGCCATTTGACAGCTCGGGCAAGCACGCTGCGCTCAATCGTGCGGCCAATATTTTTTAATGCCTCTGCATCATCTCTATGATCTACCCGCTCAATATCCTGTTCAATGATTGGCCCTTCGTCTAAATCATTTGTCACGTAATGAGAAGTCGCCCCAATCAGTTTAACCCCTCGCTCATATGCACGCTTGTAAGGGTTAGCCCCTATAAAAGCCGGCAGGAAGGAATGATGAATATTAATGATTTTGTTCGGGTGCTGTTCGATAAAGGCTGGCGTCAAAATTTGCATGTATCTAGCAAGCACAACCGCATCAATATCATATTCTTCTAATAATGCAAGCTGTTGTTTTTCTGCATCTTGGCGAATGTCTTTATTTGCTTTCACGAAGTGGAATGGAATGCCGAGTGCTTCGACTGTATCTTTTGCCGTTTCATGATTGCTGATGACAACCGCTATTTCAGCCATTAAATTACCGCTTTGCCATTCCCATAAAAGTTCATGTAAACAATGAAGCTCTTTGGACACAAAGATCGCCAGCTTTTTCAGATCACTTGCACGTGACATGCTCCATGTCATGTGAAATGATTGCGCAATTGGCTCAAAACTGCTTTTCAATTGATCTAAGTTGGCAGAAATGTCTTTCCAATCAAATTCAATTCTTAAAAAGAACCGGCCACTCTCATGATCTGTTGTGTATTGACTAGATTCAATGATGTTTGCTCCATGTTCAAATAAAAAAGTAGAAACAGCTGACACAATACCAGGCTGATCCGGGCAGCTGACTAAAAGCCTTCCTTTTTGCTCATGCTTTTGTCTGTGCAATTCAAGTTTCTCTGTAATCAATGTTCTCATGTCTTATGACCTCATTTACATTTTTCATTCTAATGAAATATTATACTGGACTGGAAAGAGAAAAAGCAATTAAGCGTCGTGTTTTTTATTGAATATTCATTCAATTCTGCACCTGGCGTGATATAATATGAATAGACCTTTTATCACAAAAGGAGTGATGGAGATGAAAAACATGACTTTGTTTGGTAAAGTGAGCTTTTGGCTCGGCATCGTATGTCTAATCACGGGCATTTATCTATTTATGACCGGAGAAAGACTCATTCCTTTACTTACATTTGGTGTATGTTTTCTGCTTGTGAGTCAGCTTTACCGCAAAAATGAAAACGATTCCAATCATCATTCGATGTAGCAAAAAGGCTGGCACATGTTTGCCAGCCTTTTCTTATTCAATGATTTTTAACCCGACCGCTGCTGATAAAATGAGTGCGATAAAGAAAATACGTTTTGCGTCTTTCGACTCACCATAAAACATCATCCCAACAATCGCTCCTCCAGCTGCTCCGATTCCTGTCCAAATCGCATACGCCGTTCCCATCGGAATTGTATTCATCGCAAGAGACAGCATCAAAAAGGATAGCGAAAATCCAGCTGCTATGAAGAAAATCCATTTGACATGGCGATCTTTCTGGAATTGATTCATCATGGTGACACAAAGCATTTCTAAGATGCCTGCCCCAATGAGTAAAAGCCAGCTCACGATTCAGCCTCCCCTTTCTTTTCACCTGTGGTCAATTTGAGTCCTAATACACCGCTTAAAAGCACCATGATCAAAAGTATTTTTACTAGCTGTACCGGCTCACCCATGACCATCCCTACTATGACCGTACCGGCTGTTCCAAGTCCGGTGAAAACGGCGTAAAGTGTGCCAACTGGAAGTACAGTCGTGGCTTTCAGGAGTAAATAAAAGCTGACAACAATACAAACGATGGTTGCACTCCATTCCAATATAGAGCCAGCATATTTCAACCCCATCACCCAGCCGACTTCAAATACGGCTGCAATCAAAACATTTCCCCATTTCATTCGATCTCTTCCTTTCTTACCGATTCCAAGCAATAAAAAAAGCCCGGAAATCGATCGTTTGATCAAATCTCCCGGGCTTTTATCCCTCCGTGTCCATACGGTCTATTGTCTAGACCCTATGTGTTTTCTCTCGGTCCAGACTGCGCTGCCCGCACGGAACCCTAGAAAACCAATTCATGATAAGCAGATCTAGCGTAGAGCCGATTCTGTATGAAAAAGTGTATCACACCCTGATATGCCGGTCTACCACTTTGCTTTTCCCCTTCAAATATACTTGTTCATTTTTCGAAAGAAAGTGGATGAAAGCGAAGTATACTAAATGTTAGAAAGAGGAACGACCACATCACTGATATAATAAAACAAGAGGTGGATCAAATGATGATGACCGACGAACAAAAACACGAATTTTATCAAGCACTTGTTGATAAGAATCCGCAATATGACGGCACGTTTTTTGCTGGTATTAAAACAACCGGCATCTTCTGCCATGCCACGTGCACTGCTAGAAAACCAAAATATGAGAACTGCGAGTTTTTCTTTACAGCAGAGGAGGCACTGCTTGCAGGGTATCGGCCGTGTAAGCGATGCACGCCTTTAACATATCCTAACAGCATTCCAGAAGAAGTCAAAACACTTGTATCAGCAGTTGAAGAGAGTCCTGAGAAACGGTGGAAAGAAGAAGATTTTCGCCAATTAGGGATTCACTCTGCAACAGCTCGGAGAAAATTCAAAGAAATCTATGGAATGACCTTTGTTCAATATGCTAGATCACGCCGAATGGGGCTAGCGTTTAAAGAGATTCTGAACGGAAAAAAAGTCATTGATCAGCAAGTCACCTTCGGTTACGAGTCTTCCAGTGCCTTCAATGATGCCTTTACGAAAATCATGGGGAATCCACCCAAAAAGGCGCAAGTCAATATTTTGCATGCGAATTTTATTTCTACTCCGATTGGGCGGATGATGAGCATTTCAGATGCAACCCATGTGTATTTGCTTGAATTTATGGACAGGCGAGGATTAGAAAGAGAAATTGAGAACATCAGAAAAAAACATCATGCCCGTCTTTTAGTTGGAGAAACAAACGTCCATCAGCAGTTAGCAAAGGAATTGGCCTTATATTTTGAAAAGAAACTCACGCAGTTTACTGTGCCACTTGCTATACATGGCACCCCTTTTCAGAAAAGGGTATGGGATCTTCTATTACAGATTCCGCCAGGCGAAACGAGATCGTATCGAGATCTTGCCATCATGCTTGGCGATCCCCATTTGGTTCGGGCAGTTGGAAATGCAAATGGTGCCAATCAGTTGGCCATCATCATTCCTTGTCACCGAGTCATTCAAACAAGCGGTGAACTTGGCGGATATGGCGGGGGAATCGAACGAAAGAAATATTTACTTCAGTTAGAACAGCGTCTATAAAAGAAAAAGCGGCTCTCCTTATGATTCAAGCGAGCCGCTTTTTCCGTCACGAGTAACACTGTAAACATCAATCATTTGATCCCATTTTGAAATGGTTTTTTCTTTTTTCATCCCCATTTTCATTGCTACCTTGACTGACGCTTCATTGTCAGGGCGAATTAAGCTGACCATTCGCCTCACCTTCATTTCGTCAAAACCATACGCAAGACAGCCTTTTGCAGCCTCAACAGCATATCCTTTTCCCCATGCCGATCTCTTTAGCATATAGCCAATTTCAAGCTCTGTTTGTCCTTCGACGTTTTGGAGAACAATTCCGCTTTGACCAAGTGGTTCCTTCGTTTCTTTTTCTTCAATGATCCACAGGGATGTATGAAATGTGCGGTCATTCTTTTGATTCCAAGCAATCCACTCTTTTGTCTGCTTTTCATCCTTTAGTGAAGGATAATACTTCATGACCTCTTCATCTTGGAACAGCTTTTCATATAAAAAAGGCGCATCGTCTTCATCCATTGTTCTCAGTCTGAGGCGCTCTGTTTCAAGCACGATCCGTGTTTGATGTGTCATTTGTTATCCCCCCTGCTTACTTGCTAAAAATATCTCCGAACAACCCATTTGAATCTGGGGCAAAGTAATGGAACCCCGCACCCGTTAAACTAGCAGCTAATGCGGTCCACATGATTAAACTGACCGTCATCCACACAGTGACTTGTTTTCTTTTCGTCCCGAAGCTCATACACATAAAAGCCGCTAAATGACTGCCAATAATAAAAGGACCGATAAGTGCCAAACCAGGGAGACCGTACCGTTCCCAAACCTTTCTGGCTTTCAGCTGTTTTTTCTCTCCTTTTTCATCATGTTTCTCCTCTTTCCTCTTCAGCCACCACGCTTTAAATCGGTCCACGAAGACGATGAGTAGCAAGACGGTAAGAAAGTTGCCGACGAATCCAATAACTGCCGTTGTCACAGGATGCAGACCACTTAAAATCCCCAGCGGAACGACACCAACCACTTCAAAGAAAGGTAAAGCAGCCAATATAAAAACGAGTACATACCCCCATACAATATCCAATCACAGAACCCCTTTTCATTTTTGTCCTCTTCTCATTGTAAAGAAAAATGTGATCCCATATCTACATTTTTTTAGAAAAAGAAAAGCACATCGCAAGAGATGTGCTCCAGATTGTTGACAAAGGGCTAAAATGAACTTTATTTTAGCCCTTTGTCTTCTTTTCAGCGTGATAGAAAACCTTTGCA